>JBFKCG010000010.1:0-25232 GCA_041620675.1 Nevskiales bacterium | reverse complement strand
TCGGTCATGATCAATGCCTCTACCCGCTTCGCGGACGGCTATGAGTACGGGCTCGGCGCAGAAATCGGCATCAGCACCGACAAGCTGCATGCCCGCGGTCCGGTTGGCCTGGAGGGCCTGACTTCGCTGAAGTACATCGTGCTGGGCGATGGGCATGTCCGCTAGCCGGTGACCCCCAATTAACGCTTGAAAAACCGACGCGGAACTCCGACACTGAAGCCAATGCAGCAACTCCCGGCATTTGCGCCGTACGCCTACCGGTGGCACTAGCCCCTCCCATCGGTGTACTTGGCGGCACCTTCGACCCGATTCACTATGGCCACTTGCGGCTCGCGCTTGAAGTGCGGGAGTCGCTCGGCTTCGCCGAGGTCAGGCTGATTCCCAATCGCACCCCTCCGCATCGTGACCCGCCACGCGTGGACGGCCCACGCCGAGCGGCCTGGATCGAATCCGCAGTCACGGGCACGCCTGGGCTGGTGCTGGATCGTTGTGAGCTGGAGCGCGAGGGCCCTTCTTATATGGTGGATACGCTCCGCTCGCTGCGCGAGCGTTTTCCGGACACGCCGTTATGCCTGATCCTCGGCATGGATGCCTATGCCGGTTTATTGCAATGGCGCGAGCCGGAGCAGCTGATGCAGTTGGCGCATCTGGTGCTGGTACCACGGCCGAACAGCCAGGTTGCCTTGGGCCTGACCTTAAGTAACTGGCTGGCGGAGCGTAGTGTGCGGGAGCCGGCGCGACTGCGTGCCGCGCGAGGCGGATTGATCTACGAATGTGCAGTGACCCCATTGGCCATTTCCTCTCGCCAGATTCGCGGCCTGGCCGCTGCTGGCAAAAGCGTGCGCTATCTGCTGCCTGATTCAATCCGGGCCGAGATGGAGCAGGAGGGTTATTACCGATGACGACATGGATACCTTTTTGATGAATACGCAGGACCTGACAAAGCTGGTGGTGGCTGCCCTGGATGACATGAAGGGCACCGATATCCGGGTGTTTGATGTCAGTACGCTCACTCCGATCACGGATCGCATGATCATTGCGACCGGTCGCTCGGATCGCCATGTGAAGTCGCTGGCGCAAAGCGTGGTTGCCAGCGCCAAAGCGGCGCATCACCAGCCTCGTGGCACGGAAGGAGACAACCAGGGCGACTGGGTGCTGGTGGATCTGGGCGATGTGGTCGTGCACATCATGCAAGCCCAAGCGCGTGCTTTCTACCAGCTTGAGAAGCTTTGGGATGTCTCGCCGGAGCCGGCGGCACACCACTCCTGATGCGAATTCAGCTGCTGGCGGTCGGCCGGCGCATGCCGGCCTGGGTTGATGCGGGCTATGCAGACTTCGTCAAGCGCATGCCACCGGAGTGCCGGCTTGAGCTCAAGGAGATCGAGCCGGGCACACGGGGCAAGGGTCGTGACCCGGCGCGTGCCATGGCGGATGAGGCAGAGCGACTGCTGGCGGCTATTCCCAAGTCTGCGCAGGTCATCACCCTGGATGAGCGTGGACGCGAATGGTCGAGCGTCGAATTGGCGCAGCGCCTGCAGGCCTGGATGCTGGACGGGCGCGACGTTGCCTTGCTGGTGGGTGGGGCCGATGGCCTGGCACCTGAGGTGAAGTCGCGAGCCGAAAGCAGCTGGTCGTTGTCTAAGCTGACGCTGCCACATGCCCTGGTGCGGGTGTTGGTTGCCGAGCAGTTATATCGTGCCATCAGCATCCTGAAGAACCACCCTTATCATCGCGCCTGAAACGGCGATTAGCCCAAGGCCGGACGGCCGCGAAACCCATTCATTTGTTGCCAAGTCAGCAGCCGACGCACACACTTAGCGCCATGAATAATCAGAGATATTTTGGGATTACCGCGTGGCACCGCTAAGCGGGGAAATCCTGGTCAATGTCGCGCCACGCGAGACTCGCGTGGCATTGCTCGAAGGTGGCCAACTGCAGGAAATCTTCGTCCAGCGGGCCGATCGCCATGGCCTGGTTGGCAATGTCTACCTGGGCCGCGTCAAGCGTGTCCTGCCGGGCATGCAGGCAGCGTTCGTGGATATCGGACTGGAGCGCACGGCCTTCCTGCACGTGTCGGACCTGGCCCAGGCAGCGCGCAACGAGAGTGAGGAAGTCCCGGATATCCGCCGCTACCTGCATGAAGGCGATACCTTGCTGGTGCAAATCCAGAAGGACCCATTGGGCAGCAAGGGCGCGCGCCTCACCACGCAAATCAGCATCCCTTCCCGCTATCTCGTCTTGCTGCCTGACGGCAGTGGTGCGGGAGTGTCCGTCAAGATCGAAGATGAGGTTGAGCGCGACCGCCTCAAGCAGATCGTCACGGCCCAGATGGCTGCGCAGTCGGTGACGGGCGGGTACATCGTGAGAACAGCAGGCGAGGGCTGCAGTGAGGAAGCGCTGGCAGCCGACATGCAGTTCCTGTCGCGCCTGTGGCAGTCGGTGCAGGCACAGTCAGCCATGGCGTCGGCCGGTACCTTGGTGCATGGCGACCTGCCGCTGGTGATGCGTATCCTGCGTGACCTGCTGGGCACCGAGGTCGAGCGTGTGCGCATTGACTCAAGGGAGGGCTGGCAGCGGCTGGTCGAGTTCGCACGCCAGTTCGTTCCAGAAATGGAATCCAGAATCGAGCTGTACGAGAATGACGGCCCAATTTTTGATCTTTACGGCGTCGAGGATGAACTCGCGCGGGCACTGGATCGCAAGGTGCCGCTGAAGTCGGGTGGCTACCTGATCATCGACCAGACCGAGGCCATGACGACGGTTGACATCAATACCGGTGGCTATGTCGGTCATCGCAACCTTGAGGAAACCATTCTCAAGACCAACCTTGAGGCCGCACAGTCCATCGCACGACAACTGCGCCTGCGCAACCTGGGCGGCATCATCATTGTCGACTTCATTGACATGCAGGATGCAAGTCACCGCGAGCTCGTGTTGCGCGCGCTGGAAAAAGCCCTGTTGCGCGATCCGGCCAAGACCATCATCAGTGAGATGTCATCCCTTGGCCTGGTGCAGATGACTCGCAAGCGCACTCGCGAAAGCCTGGAACACATCCTGTGCGAGGCTTGTCCCGCCTGCAACGGGCGCGGCAGCATCAAGACCGTCGAGACAGTCTGTAACGAGATCTTTCGCGAGATTATGCGCTCGGCGCGGCAGTTTGATGCCAAGGGGCTGGTGGTTATCGCCTGTGCGGATGTGGTTGCACGACTCCACGATGAGCAATCCGGCGTCATAGCCGAGTTGGAGGAAATGATCCACCGCCCAATCCGTTTGCAGGCAGAAAGTCTCTACCCGCAGGAAAACTTTGACGTGGTTCTGGTTTGAACGGCGGAACTGACCCGAATGCGCGCCCGTAGAAGACGAGTCTGGACACTGCTGTTGCCCCTGAGTGCGGTTGCCCTGATCGTCGTCGTCGTGGCCGTGGCGAGCTTTCGCATGCTGGTCAAGGCGGTGCCATCCTATCGTGACGATATCGAGCAGTACGTCAGTACAACACTGGATCGCCGTGTCAGCATTCGCGAACTGGACCTGAGCTGGCGCCGTTTCCGTCCCAGCCTCGACCTGCTGGATGTCACGCTTTACGGGGATGACAACCGTACGCCTGCCCTGAAGATGCGCGAGCTCAACATCAGCCTCGACTGGCTGGCACTGTTCACGGCCCGGCTACGCCTGGATGAAATTCGCCTTGCGGGCCTGGTCCTGACGATAGAGCGTCTTGCAGACGGCAGCCTGAAAGTCTCGGGCATCAGCTCGGACAAGCCGCTGACTCCCGAGGACCTGAAGCAGATCGCGCGTGCTGCCGAGCGGGTCGGCCAGATCGTCCTGGCGGATAGCCAGGTGCTGTGGCTGGACTATACCGATCCGAATACCTTTCATCGCATCGATGACATCGACGTCAGTTTCAGCACGAAGGGTAGTCGACACCGCCTGAAGGCCAGCGCCCAACTTCCGGTCAATTACGGCGGCACCCTCAACATTGACGCTGAAGTGGATGGCGAGCTGGAGGAGGCCGACCAGATCGCCATTGATGCCAAGCTGCGTGCGGAAAACCTCAAGCTGGGTCCGGTACTGCAGCCCTGGTTGCAGCCGGACGTCCAGCTGCAGGGCAAGGAAGCCCAGTTGCTTCTGGGAATGCAGTGGCAAGGGCTACGCCTGAAGTCAGCGGCGGGTGAGTTATCTAGCGGCGCCCTGCAGCTCCAGCGCGAAGGTCAAGCAAGTGCCTTCGTGGATGATATCCAGTTGGATTTCAAGGTCATGGAAACCAAGACCGGTGGCTGGCGCGTTTACCTGGACCGGCTGAGTATGGATGCGCCTGGGCGCCAGCCAGCCATGAGCCGGGGTTCTTTTGAATTCAGGCCGGCAACGCCGCGACACAGCCTTTGGTTCAGTGCGGCTCTCAACCAGTTGCGACTCGACGAGTTTGGCGACTGGTTGGCGCTGTTCGATCTGGGCGAACAGGACTGGCTCACAGGCTTGCAGCCAGTCGGCGACGTGCAGGATCTGCGCCTGACGTATGAATCGAATGTGCCAGGCACGTTGGATGCGCAGCCTGTCCCGTCTCGCTACACCCTGCAATGTCGTTTCGAGAATCTGGGCGCCAGTCCGGATGGGGGGCGTCCTGGTGTCAGGGGGCTGGGTGGGCGTATGCGGCTTGACCAAGCCGGCGGCGAGTTAATGTTGATGGTCAGGAACGGCCAACTGCTGGCGCCGGGCACCTTCGACGAGCCCCTGCCCTTGTCTCAGGTCAGCGGAACCGTGAACTGGAAACGCCTGGATTCGGATTGGGTGGTCAGCGCCAAGGAGCTGCACTGGCATGGACCGGCAGACCTCGCCGGCCAGACTGAGTTTGAGTTGACGCTGTTCGGTGCAGGGGGTTCGCCCTACATCAACCTTGACAGCCAGTTCTCCAGCAACAGCTGGGCGCAGGTGCGCTCGTTCTTTCCAAGCGTACCCGACGTCATCGACGAAGAGGCGCGGCATTGGATCCAGACAGCGATAGTGGATGCCCATGTATCGGCCGGGCACGTCCAGTTGCGTGGGCTGCTCGATCATTTCCCGTTCCATAATCCGGACGAACCGGGATTGTTCCAGATCGATTTTGCGGTCAAGGATGGCATCATCAACTATGCCGATGGCTGGCCCGCGATCGAGCAGATCCTGGGGCATGTCACGTTCCGCGGCCGCAGCATGCTGATCGACGCCAGGAGTGCGCGCACCATTGGCCTTGCCACTGGCCCTGTGCGGGTTGCAGTCAAGGATTTCAAGACGCCATTGCTGGAAGTGGATGGCAAGGTCGCCGCCGACACCGGCAGGATGCTGAGCTTCCTGACCAAATCCCCGCTGCGCGAGGATTACGCCGGCCTGGTCGAGGCATTGAAACTCCAAGGTCCAGGCAAGCTGGACCTGCGACTCGAGATTCCGCTGAACGATATCGACTCAACCCGGGTATTCGGTGTGGTCGGCGTCGATGGCCAGGCGCAGCTCAACCATGCCAAGTTGCCTGAGCCCATCACCAAGCTCACGGGCCAGGTGCGCTTTGACAGCAGCGGCCTGTCCGCACGCGATTTGCAGGGTGAGCTGCTCGGCATGAAGCTGGCCTTGCAGATGGACCCGGAAAAACACGCTGGCAAAACCCTGACGCGTTTGCTCGCGAATACGGAAATGGCCATCCCGCGGGACTCGGCGAAACTGGGCAAGCTGATACCAGCGCAATTGCTGACGCGCTTGCGCGGCAAGACGCAGTTGCGCGCGAACATGTTGTTTGATGCCTCAGCCGCGCCCTCGCAGTTGTTATTGACCAGCGATCTCGCCGGGATGTGGGTGAACTTACCGCCGCCATTTGATAAGGCCAGCAATGAGGTCTTGCCATTGAGCGTAGACCTGGATCCTTCGGCTGCGGTGGGAATGCAAGCCAGGGTCACGTACGGCAACCTGCTGAGCGCTGCCCTTCGCTTGAATGACAACCAGGGCAACTGGTCACTGGAACGGGGCCACGTCCGCCTGGGCGAGGGCAGCGCGAAGTTGCCAGCGCAGGCGGGACTTTGGGTCGACGGCAAGCTTGCTGAAGTTGATGTTGACCAGTGGCGGGACGCCTTGAAACCGGCTGCCCCTGCGACTGACATGCCGCCAGCCGTGTCGGCGCCCTCATCGCCACCCGCAGTGAAGGGTGTTGACCTCATGATTGGGAGACTGTGGGCGTCAGGCCAGGTGTTTGACGCCTTGCGTATCAAGCTGGCACCGGACAACCGCGACTGGTTTTTGAGCCTGAATGCGCCATCCGTGGCTGGCACGGTACGCTGGCCTCAGCAGACGACGGGACGTGCGACGTATCGTGCTGACTTGCAGCGCCTGCTGTTGCGTGCACCGGAACAGGCGGCGGATGAGGCGGTGGATACCGATGCGGCATCGGCACCCCCGACGGATCCCGCAACACTGCCCGGCCTGAGCCTGCAATGCCGTAACCTTCGTGTGAATGAGCACGAGCTCGGACAGTTACAAGTAGAGGCACTACCGATTAGCCAGGGCCTGTCGCTTTCTACCCTGAGCCTGGATGGCGACCTCAAGGTGCAGGGCAGTGGTAGCTGGACGCGACTGGACAACAAGAGCAGTGCGCAGCTCTCCCTCAGCATCAAGGGCAGCAAGCTGAAACAGATGTTCGCCGCGCTTGGATACGCGCCTAGCTTGGATGCGGAAAAGGTCAAGGTACAGGCAAGCCTGGCGTGGGAGCCGCGTGTCGAAGGCCTGGAGACAAACGCACTCGGAGGAGGCTTCAGCCTTGATCTTGAGAATGGCGTCTTGATGGCCGTGGAGCCAGGCGCGGGCCGGGTTCTGGGCCTGCTTAACTTTTTCGCTCTGCCACGGCGACTGACCCTGGATTTCCGCGATGTGGTTTCCAAGGGACTGGCCTTTGACACACTCAAGGGGGATTTCCGGCTTGAGCAAGGCAATGCCTGGACCGATAACCTCCGGGTCCGCGGTCCCTCGCTGCGGATGGAGATTGTTGGCCGCGTGGGCCTGGCCACGCGCGACTATGACCAGAAGGTCACGATCCAGCCGCAGGTGTCATCCGGTGTCGCACTTGCCGGGACTGCGCTGGGCGGACCCGCGGTGGGCCTTGGCATCTTATTGGCACAGCAATTGTTCAAGAAACCGCTCGAGGAAATCTCGGAGCTGAGTTACCACCTGCGTGGGTCTTGGGACAACCCCACCATCGACAAGGGTGATTGAGATGACGTGGGCTGCTGCAATCCAGATGGTGTCGGGTGCCGACCTGCAGGCCAATCTTGATCAGGCTGCCGCCTTGATCGAGGAAGCCGCGGCCGCAGGCGCCCGCCTGGTCGTATTGCCGGAAAACTTCGCCTTGATGGGGGTGGGGGATAACGGCAAGCTGGCGATTGCGGAGGAATCCGGCAGCGGGCCAATCCAGGCTTTCTTGTCCGGCCAGGCAAAGAGACATCAGTTATGGATCGTCGGCGGCACGATCCCGCTGAAACCCACAGCTGGGGCAGACCGTGCCTATGCCAGCAGCCTTGTTTATGATGATCAGGGTCGGCAGGCTGCGCGTTTCGACAAAATCCACCTATTCGATGTGCATATTCCCGGGCGTGACGAAAGTTACGCCGAGTCCGCTAGCACGCTGGCCGGGGATCAGGTGGTGGTGCTGGACACGCCGCTGGGCCGCCTCGGTCTAGCCGTTTGCTATGACCTGCGCTTCCCTGAACTGTTCCGGCACATGGCCCAGCAAGCTGTGGACATCATCGCTCTGCCCTCCGCTTTTACCGCGGCCACCGGGCGTGCGCATTGGGAAGTGTTGCTGCGCGCCCGCGCCATCGAGAACCTTTGTTACGTGGTCGCCCCCAATCAGGGCGGTACACATGCCGATGGACGCGAGACCTGGGGTGACAGCCTGATCGTGGATCCTTGGGGCGAGGTGCTGGGCCGCCTGGCGCAAGGTCCCGGTGTGGTCATGGCCGAGATTGATCTGGAGCGCCAGCGCGAGACGCGCATTCGATTTCCGGCACTGCAGCATCGCCGCCTGCCATCATGATTAACCTGGATTGGCGAACCTGGGATTAAAGCCTTATTGCAAGCAGTCCTGTTTGATAGAGGCAGGTACGGGAAAGACGGCAAACTAGCGTGAGTAATGAAATGAACAATGTATCAACACAAATGGCGGAGCAGACGCTGCTTGCCCCCGCCGACCTGACCCGCAGCCAGATCCAGCGTGTGCTGGAGGGATTGCTTGTCCCCAGCGTGGACGCAGCCGACCTGTACTTCCAGTATCGACGCCGCGAGCACTGGTCACTTGAAGACAGCTTGGTCAGGGATGCGGGCTACGCACTTGAACAGGGTGTTGGCGTGCGTGTCATCAGCGGCGAGAAAACCGGCTTCGCCTACTCCGAAGAGCTTGCCTTGCCCGCATTGGCGCAGGCCTCACGATCTGCTGGCGCGATTGTGCGCCAGGGACAAACCGGCCGGGTGAAAGCCTGGGTTCCCGCCACGCCACGCTCTTTATATCCGGCGATTGACCCGGTTCCCAGCCTGCCCGAGGCCGATAAAGTGGCCTTGTTGCACCGAGCGGATCGCTTCGCGCGCGAGCTGGATCCCCGTGTCACGCAAGTCATGGTCAGCCTGGTGGGCCTGCATGACGTGGTGCTGGTCGCCGCCAGTGATGGCACCTGGGCGACGGATGTCAGGCCGCTGGTTCGCATGAGCATCCAGGTTATCGTCGAGGAGAACGGGCGCCGCGAACAGGGCCACTCCGGTGGTGGTACCCGGGGCGATTATGCGTTCTTCCTGTCCGAGGATCGCCTGGAACATTACGCGCGCGAGGCCGTGCGCCAGGCATTGGTACGCCTGCACGCCGACCCTGCGCCTGCCGGCAACATGACGGTGGTGCTGGGCGCCGGTTGGCCGGGTGTGTTGCTGCACGAGGCAGTCGGGCACGGACTGGAGGGTGACTTCAATCGCAAGGGCAGCTCGGCGTATAGCGGGCAGGTCGGCAGGCAGGTCGCCAGCGAGCTTTGCACGATCGTCGATGATGGCACGTTGCCGGATCGTCGCGGCTCGCTGAATCTGGATGACGAGGGCACGCCGAGCCAGTGCACAACCCTGATCGAGAAAGGGGTGTTGCGTGGCTATATGCAGGACCGGCTGAATGCGCGCCTGATGGGCGTGGCACCGACCGGTAACGGGCGTCGTGAGTCTTTTGCATTCCTGCCCATGCCACGCATGACCAATACTTATATGTTGGCGGGCGAGGATTTGCCTGAGGACATCATTCGTTCCGTCGACAAGGGACTTTACGTGGTCAACCTTGACGGTGGGCAGGTCGATATTACTTCCGGCAATTTCACATTCTCCACCGCGGAGGCTTATCTGATCGAAGGTGGCAAGGTCACTCGGCCGGTCAAGGGTGCCACCCTGATCGGTAACGGTCCGGAAGCATTAAAGCGCGTGAGTCGCGTCGGCAACGACCTCAAGCTCGACAGCGGTGTGGGTGTGTGCGGCAAGGACGGCCAGAGCGTGCCGGTTGGTGTGGGCCAGCCCACCTTGCGTGTAGACGGCTTGACTGTCGGTGGTACGGGTTAGGCAGAGACAACAGGCTTAATGTTGTAGTGAGCTAGGTTTGGTTTCTGGCTCGCTCGGCCTTGAGGCTGGCAGTGAGTTCATTCTGTGCGGTGTTCCAGTCACGCACCCAGTCTGGCAACGGCGGGGAGGGATCGGTGTGGCCGACCAGTGCCAGCACCGAGGCCGGCGATTGCTGCGCCTTGGCACTACGAAAGAGATAACGAACCACGATGACGGCGGCAACCTGGCCGCGGCTGATGAAACGATGTTCGGTGAATAGCCATTTTTCATCCCAGCACAGCAGGCGGCTGTGGAGTTCGAAGTGCTGGAAAGGCTCCAATGAGCGGCTAAAGCGTCCGGCGACATCACCGGCCACCGGCCCCCAACCCCGTGCGAGGGTCTCGCGCCATACACCGGTGCGCAGCCACCAATCCAGGCGTCCAATATCCGCTGCCGAGAAGTAGCGGCCATTGTTCATGTGGATATTCAGGTCAAGATCGTTCGGCCATACGCGCATTTTCAGGACGCTGGTGCCCATGACATCAAGCGGGCCACGGCGGCGGTGGCTCAGCCAAGTCCCCATGAAACGAAACAACATCACCATCGACTTAATCCTGACCCAGGTTTTTGAAGGCGGACATTCTGCCACAGGCACTCGGCTACAATGCAGCATCATGCCAAGGTACTACCGTGAATAAGCCGGGATTGCGCGGGGATTTCCGCATCATCGGCGGCCAGTGGCGACGGCGACGCCTGGACTTTGTCACGGACCGTGACGTGCGCCCTTCGCCGGATCGCGTGCGAGAAACCCTGTTCAATTGGCTGGCACCGGTTATCGAGGGTGCACGCTGTCTCGACTTGTTTGCCGGTAGCGGCGCGCTGGGACTGGAAGCCTTGTCGCGAGGCGCCAGTCAGGTTGTGTTCGTGGATCGTGAGCGCAGTGTCATTGAGCGAATCCGCGCCCATCTCACCTTGCTGGGTGGCTTGCCGCAGGCGCAACTACTGCAGTCAGATGCCGAGCGGTTTTTGCAGCAGGATCCGTCGAAATTTGACATCGTGTTCCTGGATCCGCCGTTCCGGCAGGGCCTGATGCCGATATTGCTGGACAAGCTGACCCCATGGCTTGGCGATGGACATCGTGTTTACATTGAATCCGAGACGCCACCACCCCAACTGCCTGAAGGCTGGGAAACCCTGAAGTCAGCGCGCGCGGGACAGGTGAGTTATGCGCTGGTACGCTGGGCACCGAGCCGACATAATCCCTGAAAAATCCCAGCAGGCCCCATGCATGAGCCAAAGCAAAGACATCATCGCCGCCTATTCCGGTACCTTTGATCCGATCACCAACGGCCATGTGGACGTGATCGTGCGGGCGGCACGCATGTTCCCGAAGATGCTGGTGGCGGTGGCCAAGAACTCCGGCAAGCAACCTATGTTTTCGAGTGAAGAGCGCGTGGAGCTGGTGCGCGCCTCGCTGGCAGAGGTCAAGAACCTCGAGGTCGTGCCCTGGAGCGAGCTGATCGTACGGCTCTACCAGAAAAGGGGTGTGAGCGTGCTGGTGCGCGGTGCACGAGGCGTGGGCGATTTCGAGTATGAAAAACAGATGGCGCTGATGAATCGCCACCTGGAGCCGAACATTGACACCATTATGCTGGCGCCAGCGCCCGAATATACCCAGATTTCATCCAGCCTCGTGCGTGAAATCGCAGGTCATGGCGGCGACATCACCGGACTCGTGCCGGAGGTTGTGGCCGAGGCCATGCGCCGCAAGGCCGCGCAGCGCTAACCCTTGGGCGGTTATCTGTGGCGCTGACCATCACCGATGCCTGCATCAACTGTGATGTGTGTGAGCCGGTTTGCCCCAATCAGGCAATCTACCAGGGCGAGCTGATCTACGAAATTGAGCCAGGTCGCTGCACAGAATGCGTTGGCCATTTTGATGTGCCGCAGTGCCAGCAAGTTTGTCCAGTCAACTGTATTCCACTGGATGAACGGCACAAGGAAACGCAAGAACAACTTTACGCAAAATACCTGCGCCTGACCGGAAAGACAGCATGAAGCATTACCTGACGGCCCTGATCATCCTTTGTTCCAGTCTCCCGCTTAGGGCGGGAGAGCTGCCTCCAGCGCAGGCCATTGCCAGCGCGCATCCACTGGCGACCGAGGCCGGCATGCTGGTGATGGCGGCGGGAGGCAATGCCTTTGATGCGGCGGTTGCCGTCAGCGCTGCACTGGCCGTCGTTGAACCCACAGGTTCTGGTCTGGGCGGCGGCGGCTTCTGGTTGCTGCACCGAGCCAAGGATAACTTCCAGGTCATGGTTGACGGGCGAGAGCGCGCGCCACTGGACGCAAGGCCCGGCATGTACCTGAACAAGCAAGGCGAGGTGATCCCGGAATTATCACGCGACGGTGCATTGGCGGCAGGGATTCCCGGCGAGCCGGCGGCTTTGGTGCACATCGCTAAGCACTATGGCCAATTGCCCCTGACGCGAAGCCTGGCACCTGCCATCCGCCTGGCACGCGAAGGTTTTGTCGTTGACGAGAAATTGCAGCGCGCCATCGAGTTTCGCCAACCCGCACTGGCGAAATCCCCCGCTGCTGCCGAGATATTCCTGCCACAAGGCAAACCCTTGGTGGCTGGCGATGTCTTGGTGCAGGCCGACCTTGCCCGTACGCTCGCACGTATTGCCAAGGATGGCGTTGATGGTTTTTACCGGGGCGACACCGCGGATGCCCTACTGGATGGCGTCGAGGACGCGGGCGGCATCTGGAGCAAGAAGGACCTGAGGACTTACCAGATCGTCGAGCGCAAGCCGCTGGTGCTGCACTATCGCGACATGCGTATCGTTACGGCATCCCCGCCATCGTCGGGCGGCGTGGTGATGGGGATCGTGTTCAATATCCTCTCAGGTTATGACTGGAAGCCGCTGTCGGGCGCGGACCAAAAGCACCTCAGCATCGAGGCCATGCGCCGTGCCTACCGCGACCGCGCGGATTACCTCGGCGATCCCGACTTCGTTCCACTGCCGGAGCAATTGCTGAGCCGTGATTACGCGGAAGGTTTGCGCGCTGGCATCGACCTGCAGAAAGCAACGCCCAGCAGCAGTCTCAACACACGCGCAGCTGCACGGGCGAGCGAGGGCGTCAATACCACGCATTTCTCCATCCTGGATTCGGCTGGGAATCGCGTTTCGGCGACCTTGTCAATCAACATGCCGCTGGGCTCGGCTTTCATGCCGCCGGGTACGGGCGTGTTGCTGAATAATGAGATGGACGATTTCTCGGCCAAACCCAATACCCCGAATGTCTATGGGTTGGTCGGAGGGGAAGCCAATGCGATTGCGCCGGGCAAGCGCATGTTGTCGAGCATGAGCCCCAGCTTCATCGAAACACCAGAGCGCATCGCCATCGTGGGAACTCCCGGCGGCAGTCGCATCATCAGCATGGTTTTGGCTGCGGTGCTGGCTTTTGCCGATGGCGCCAGTGCAGAAAGTATCGTCAGGCAACCGCGCCTGCACCACCAGTACCTGCCCGATGAGGTCTCGTATGAGGCCGGTGCACTCAACGATATCGAGCAGAAATCACTCGCCAAGCGCGGTCACACCCTGAGACAGGTGGACAGTTACGGCAACCTGCATGCCGTGGTCTGGGATCGTGTGAACAATAGGGTGGAAGCCGCCTCAGATCCGCGTGGCATTGGCTTGGCGCGGGTACAAGCCGTGAACCGGTTGTCTGGCGAGCCTGCCAAGACCCCGGACTAGCTCTGCCTCAACGTTGGCAGTACCTGCAAAAGAAACTGGAACGCTGGCCGATCACGCGTTGCTTGATGGGGTGCTGGCACTGCGGGCAGGGTAGGCCGTCCCGGCCATAGACGTTCAATTGTTGCTGGAAGTAACCGGTACCCCCATCCGCACCGACATAGTCGCGCAGGGTTGTGCCGCCCTGGCTTATGGCCTCATCCAATACTGCTCTGACCGCTTCAACCAGCCTGACGTAGCGAGGAAGGGTGATGCGACCCGCAGCTCGGGCCGGGTGGATGCCGGCGCGGAATAAGGCTTCGGAGGCGTAGATATTGCCCACGCCGACCACCACATGACTGTCCATCAGGAAATTCTTCACGGCCGTGGTGCGCCCACGCGCGAGCGCGTAGAGCTGGTCGCCAGAGAAATCTGGCGCGAAGGGCTCGGGTCCGAGCGACTTCAGCAATACGTGTTGCAGGGGGTCGCCAGCCAGCCACAACACGCAGCCAAATCGACGCGGATCATGAAAGCGCATCATCTGGCCGTTATCGAATACGACGTCGAAGTGGTCATGTGCCTGGCGAGGATGAACCGAAGGCAGCACGCGCAGGCGTCCGGACATGCCCAGGTGAATCATCAGGCTATGGTCACCGGCTCGAAACAACAGGTATTTGGCGCGGCGCTCAACCGCTTCGATGTGGCGACCGGGCAGGTCTGTGATGAGCGCATCGGGGACTGGCCAGCGCAGGCGCCTGTCATGGATATGAACGGAAATTACCTGTCGTCCCACGACGTGGGGTTCAACGCCGCGCCGTGTGGTTTCAACCTCGGGTAACTCAGGCATTCGCGACCGTCAGGGCGCGCTGCCAGGTTCTGGTGCCTGTTCGTCATGCGCCTGGTCGGGTTCTTTCGGTGGCTTGAGCTCAAAGAGCTCCGCTTCCAGGGTTTTTGGCAGCGTGAACTGCACATTGAGATCAGGCCGCGACAGGATCAGCTGGGTGTCGTGTTTCAGTATGCCGAACTCAAAGACTTCTTCGCCAAACTCAATGCGAACGTGCCCTTGTGTGGGGATTTTCTTGTTGAGCGGGGTGATCCACATGGCCTGTGCACGCTGCCAGGCATCGACCATCTGTTGTGCCGCATCGGCGCCTTGATCCGCGGATTGAGGTGTCACCCGCCAGCCTTCCTTGTCACCGCGAGCCAGTGTCAGCCCCGGTAACTGGATGCGCGCTATCTTTGCGTCAGCCGGTATCAGGCGCTTGGCGACAAGGTCCTGGTAGTCAGCGTCCAGTGCAGCCGACGGCGGATCTACGATCATATGCACAGTGTCGCCAACCCGAACATAACGGTGCGACTCGATTGCATCCAGGCCGCCAAACTCAATGCGCGTGTCATTCAGCTGGATAACCTGGCGGGGCTTGTCCAGCGCCAGTTCCGCCAGGTCCATTTCGCTCGCCGGATACTGTCGTTGGCTCGGGCGCGTCGCCAGGTCCAGCAGTGCGTTGACCTCAATGGTTTCCGCGCGCGTGATGACGGGCGCGACCAGCCACCATTGGTCCTTGGGTTTCTCCAGCCGGATGTCAGGGCTGCCGACGTGCTGGACCAGGATACGGTCAATGTCCTGGCCGTCTAGCGACGTCAATGGCGGCGGCGGGGGTTCAGGCTTCTCCTGGCTGAAGTACACCGCGGCAAGCAGCCCAATCGTCAGCACGGCCAGCAGCAAGTTGAGGTGTTTGCGTTTCATCTGTCAGGGCCGCTATCAGCGACGGCGGCGCAGCCACCAGCGGCTTACGCCAATGGTGATCAGCACGAGTGGCAGGACAAAGATGAAGGCTGTGGCAATCAGCATATAAGCCCATGGCGGGACATTCAGTCCCACGTCCTTGGCCACCGGGATATCAATGGACAGCTGCGAATCGCGATTGGCCAGCCACTGGATGATGTTGGTGCCAATCTGCTGGTTGCCCAGCTCCTTGAGGTAGGCATTGCTGAGGAAATCGCTGTCGCCGACCAGAACCACGCGCTGTTGTGGCGCGGGTTCAGGCTCCTCGAAGCTCATTTCCTCGGGTGGCTTGTAATCAGGATGGTTGCGCTGCAAGGTCATGCCGATCAGCAGCGGGCCCTTGACGTCGCCTGCGTCTTCATCGAGACGCATCTTCTCCTGCACGGCACCAGATTCCAGCCAGCTACGCTCCGGCGTGGCGAGCAGTGGCGTGGCTTGCCATGCGGAATCCTTGACCGGCTGCACCGCACGTGCGGCAGGGAACAGGCTGATATTGTCGAGGTCCTGCGTGATCGGGCTCTTGCCATAATCCATGACGAGCGCGACAGCCGGATGCCCGGTGCCCAGCAACTGGTAGTCAGGATAGATCAGCGTCCCGTTGAGCCAGTGCGCGCCGATGTCATCGGCGACAGGCTGAAGTCCCGCCAACGTGCCCGGATCGGCCAGCCATAACAGGTTGCCCCCTTTCTTGAGGTAGTCCCGGATGATCTGCACTTCACCCGGCAGCAGGTTGGTTTGCGGGCTGGCAATCACCAGGGCCGAGGTGTTCTCGGGCAACGTCGGTGTCCGTGCAAGATTAATGGCCTGCACCTTGAGTCCCTTGTCGCGCAGTTCCTTGGCGAACAGACCATAGTCCGCCTGTGACTGGCCGTCGGTGGAGCGCTCACCATGCCCGGTCAGGAATACCACCCAGTGCTCCCCGGCAACAGACAGGCGCTGCAAGGCGCTGGAAACGGCGGGCTCGCTGATGATGCGCAGCTTTTCACGGCGCCCCTGGTATTCGATCAGTACCTCGCCGCTGGCGGAGATGCCCAGCTCTCGTACCTTCTCTGGTGCCTTGGCCGGGTCGATGAAGGTCAGGCTGATGTCGGGCTTGTGCCGCTGGTAGCGCTCGATATAGGAAGTAATGTCACGCCTCAGTACCTGGTCCGGGTACAGGTAAGCCGTGATGGTGACAGGATCCTTCAGTGTCGCCAGCAACTTGATGCTGGGCTCTGACAATGAGTTGCTGCGATTAGCCGTCCAGTCAGCGGCATAGTCGTAACGCGTGGACAGCCACGCCAGCATGCCTGCAACGGCCAGCATCAGCAGGATGCTGATGATTTGCTGGAAGCGGCTGTGGAACTTGCTGTTGCTCATCTTGTTGTCCGATGTCTTGGCCATGGTCAGTGACGCTCCATGTCGAGGCGCTGGACGGTAAGTCCAAGGAAAACGGAAGTCACCAGCAGGTAATAGGCGACGTCACTGGTTTCAAACACGCCGCGCAACATGCTGTCGAAGTGACCGATCAGTGACAGGTAGCGGAAGACGCCACTGAAGGCAAAATCCTGGTAACCGACCCAGTGCACCAGCCACAGCAGCAGCAGCAGGCCAAAGCTGCCTACCGCCGCCACCGTGGGTTGGTCAGTCAGCGATGACATGAACAGGCCAGCTGCGCCAAACGCGCACATGATCAGCGCAAGCCCCAGCAGGCCGGCCGCAACGCGGCCCAGGTCCAGTTCAGTAGCGGGCAACAGTGATAGCGGCATGAATGCGATCAGGGCCAGCATGACCAGCATGAAGCCACCCAGGCCGAGGAACTTGCCGAGTACGATCTCCGTGAGCGATGCCGGTGCGGACATCAGAAGGTCCAGGCTTCCGCTGCGACGCTCCTCACTGAACACGCGCATGGTCAGCAAGGGCATCACGAGCAGGAGCAGGATCGCGGCGAAGCCGAACAGGGCGCCGCCAACAACCTCGCTGACACCCGGTGGGTTCTCGCCAAAGTTGGGTGCGTTCGCGTAGTCGATTAGGCTCATGACAAAAATCAGTCCGAGCACCAGCTGGACCACGGCCAGTACTGACCAGGCCAGGGGTGATACGAAGATGCGGCGCATCTCATGCGCGGCGATGTGCCAGGTCTTCATGCGGCGTTCTCCATGGCAGCGTCATCCTGGGTCGTGATCTCGACAAAAATCTCTTCCAATGACTTGCGCGCAGCGTGTAGCTCAAACAGGCCCCAGCCACTGCGGACCGCGCGATCCGCCAGGGTCTCGCGCAGGTCGTGGCCAGCCAGGCATTCGACCTGGATGCGGCCCTCGGCGATGATGCGCGTGCTCTTGATCCCATTGATGCTGTTGAGCTCGTCCAGGCTTGGTGGCTTGCGCAGGCCAAGGGTGATGATCTCGGCCTGTGCCTTGGCCTGGAGCTCGCTCATGGCGGCTGAGTACATCA
This sequence comes from Nevskiales bacterium, assembly GCA_041620675.1. Lineage (GTDB taxonomy): Bacteria > Pseudomonadota > Gammaproteobacteria > Nevskiales > DATLYR01 > DATLYR01. Next base: position 7,706 of record JBFKCG010000010.1, on the reverse strand, counting down.
GCCGTCCGCGATTGATGATCACAACGCGTGAGCAGGTGGCCTGGATCTCGGTCAGGATATGGCTGGACAAAATCACGCTGTGTTGAGTGGCCAGCGTCGAGATCAGTTTGCGAATCTCGCGAATCTGGATGGGATCAAGGCCCACCGTGGGTTCGTCCAGAATAATGACGGGCGGACGATGGATGATGGCCTGGGCCAGTCCCACGCGTTGCTGGAAACCCTTGGACAGGTTGCCAATGATGCGGTTGCCGACTTCGTTGAGGCCGCAATCATTCTTCGCTGACTGCAGTGCCTGGTCCTGCTGGGCGCTGGTCACGCCGTGCAGCTTGGCGCAGTAACGCAAATACTCGTCAACAGTCAGCTCGGGGTAAACCGGTGGATGTTCTGGCAGGTAGCCCAGCGCGGTCTTGGCCAGTTTGGGCGATTCAGACAGGTCGACGCCATTGATCTGTACGCTGCCACTGGTTGGGGCCAGGCAACCACTGAGCATGCGCAAGGTGGTGGATTTGCCCGCGCCATTTGGCCCAAGCAGGCCGAGGATGTCGCCGGCGCGAAGCTCGAGACTGAGGTCGCACACGGCGGGCTTTGTGCCATAACGCTTGTTCAGCGCTTGGGCGCTGATCAACACCCGACGTTCAGACGATGGATTTTCCATCTGTTGTTGTCTCCCCTGTGAGATATCGCGCAATGATGCTGGCGAAGGCCTAGAGACCCAGATCTGCGCCAAAAGTTTCCGTCAGCGGAAGCGGACCCAAGGCCCGGACTGCATTTTACCTACGCATGTGCCGGGCTCAAGCCCTGCGTATTGAGGGCAACAGTATAAGGATATGCCGGAAATAATGGGGGGCTCTCGGGTACACTATGCGCCCCCGCGGCCCCTGGCCGCGCCTTTGAACACCTAGATGACGGGTAATTAAGCGAGCCATGACAGCATTCAACACCGAGCGCGTTCTCAGTGTGCATCACTGGAACGACACCCTGTTCAGCTTCAAGACCACCCGCGACCCGGGCTTGCGCTTTCATAACGGCCATTTCGTCATGATTGGCCTTGAGGTGAATGGGCGCCCGCTGGTAAGGGCTTATAGCATCGCCAGCCCAAATTACGAGGAGCATCTGGAGTTCCTCAGCATCAAGGTGCAGAACGGCCCGCTTACCTCGCGCCTGCAGCACCTCAAGGTCGGCGATCCCATCCTGGTCAGCCGAAAGCCGGTGGGGACGCTGGTGCTGGATGACCTGCGGCCTGGCAAGCGGCTGTATCTGCTTGGCACGGGCACGGGACTGGCACCATTCATGTCCATCATCCAGGATCCGGACACCTACGAGCGTTTCGAGCAGGTCATCCTGGTCCATGGCGTGCGCCTCAAGAATGAGCTGGCGTACGGTGAATTCATCAGCGAGCACCTGCCCAAGCATGAATTCCTCGGCGACCATATCCGCCAGAAACTGATCTATTACCCGACGGTGACGCGCGAGCCGTTCCGCTACATGGGTCGCCTGACCGATCTTATCGAGACCGGCAAGTTCTTCGAGGATACCGGCTTACCCCCGCTGAACCCGGACGAGGACCGTGCCATGATGTGCGGCAGCCCGACCATGCTGCGTGACACTTGTGCGTTGCTGGATTCGCGTGGCTTCCAGGTATCGGCCCACCAGGGCGTACCCGGCGACTATGTCATCGAGCGTACCTTCGTAGAGAAGTAGCCTTGCCTGATGAAACAAAAAACCCGCCTGATGGCGGGTTTTTTGTTCTCCGGTCGACAATGACCCTGTCGCAGGCAATAAAAAAGCCGCCAGTGGCGGCTTTTTTATTGAATCCTGATCCGTAAACCGCTGCCTGCCTGGGAGAGACAGCACAGCTTGGCGTTACTTGATCTTTGCTTCCTTGAAGATGACGTGCTTGCGCACGACCGGGTCGTACTTCTTCTTTTCCAGCTTATCGGGCGTAGTCTTCTTGTTCTTGTTGGTGGTGTAGAAGAAGCCGGTGTCGGCGGTCGAAACGAGTTTGATCTTGTCACGCATGGGTCAGTCCTCAGGCCAGCTTTTCGCGGGCGCGAATATCGTTCAGCACCGCTTCGATGCCACGCTTGTCAATGATGCGCATGCCTTTGGATGAAACACGCAGGCGTACGAAACGGTTCTCGCTGGGTACCCAGAAGCGCTTGTGGTGCAGGTTCGGCAGGAACCGGCGACGGGTCTTGTTGTTGGCATGGGACACGTTGTTACCGGTGGTCGGCATTTTGCCGGTAACCTGACAGACTCGGGACATGACACTTCCTCAGCGGTTTTTTCGCGTGCGGCCGGATACGGGGCACGATTGAGCGCGCCTTTATATCAGTTCCCCGTGACCTGGGCAAGCCCGTGAGCTTGGCATCAAGTCCTGGGGCAGTGGTGCAGATCGGTTCAAATGAGCACGCATATTCCAAATAAACTACATTTAAAACAGATGGATACACGACAGATGAGGTTGCGCAGGCATCCGGGCTGGTACCGTCTGGCCGAGCTCAGAGCCAGCCCCGCTCGGCCAGTGAGACCACCTCGCCGTCGCCGATGACCAAGTGGTCCAGCACGCGAATATCAACCAGGGACAGGGCTTCTCTTAGCCGCTGCGTAAGCTTGCGGTCTGCGACACTGGGCTCGGCCACCCCACTGGGGTGGTTATGCGCAAAGATCAGGGCAGCGGCGTTGTGGCGCAAGGCTGCCTTGATGACTTCGCGTGGATAGACACTGGCACCATCCAGCGTGCCTCGAAAGAGCTCCTCGAAGTGCAACACGCGGTGCTGGCTGTCGAGATAGATGCAAGCGAACATCTCATGCGGCAGGTCGCGCAGGCGCAGTTGCAAGTAACGGCGGGTTGCCTCGGGATCGGTGAGCGCATTGCTGCGCTGCAGGCGCTCGGCCATGTGCCTTCGCGCCATCTCCAGTCCTGCCTGCAGCGAGGCGTACTTCGCCAGACCAAGGCCTGGTGTGCTGCAGAAAGTGGCCAGGTCAGCATCCAGCAACCCGCGTAAACCGCCAAAGCGCGCCAGTAGATCACGGCCAAGCTCCACTGCGTTTTTCCCGGGCACGCCTGTGCGCAGGAAGAGGGCTACAAGCTCGGCGTCTGATAAGGCTGAGGCACCTTTTGCCAGCAGGCGCTCACGCGGACGCTCGCTAGCGGGCCAGCTACGTATGCCTGTGGGCAGTGAGCTCATCGTCGAAAATCCCTTTAATGCCTTGTGCATCCATGCAGTTGGTTCGGCGGCCCGGCAACTTAAGCTGTCGGCGCGCTGGCAACAAGTCAGGATAACTCCGTGTTTGATGTAGGAATTAACCCACTCGCGCAGTAACGGCGGCAACTGGCAATGTCTCCCGACCAGGCCGGGCAGGTGCTCGAGGCACTGGATTTCAGAATCAGATTTGACTTGAGCCAGGAAAAAAGCAGTTCGACTGTTGCGGGCGTCTGGCTGGTATACAACAGTCCTTTCCGCTACGCTAAGTGGCGGTTTTGCAAGGTTTTCCCATGGGTTCATTGGCCAACAAACGGATTCTGCTCGGGGTGACTGGCGGCATTGCGGCTTACAAGAGCGCGGATCTCGTGCGCCGCCTCAAGGAGCAGGGCGCTGAGGTACAGGTCGTCATGACGGCCGGGGCCCAGCGCTTCATTACAGCCCTGACATTCCAGGCAGTGTCCGGTCGTGCGGTCCGCACGGAATTACTCGATCCCGAGGCTGAGGCCGGCATGGGCCATATTGAGCTCGCGCGCTGGGCCGACGCCATCCTGGTTGCGCCCGCCAGTGCCAATTTCATGGCGCGCCTGGCACATGGCCAGGCAGACGACCTGTTGGCGACGCTCTGCCTGGCGACTGACGCCCCGCTCATCCTGGCACCAGCGATGAATCGCTTGATGTGGTCGAATCCAGCCACGCAGGCGAATGTGGCATTGCTGGCTGCGCGCGGGGTTCAGTTGTGGGGGCCCGGCTCAGGTGAGCAGGCATGCGGTGAAACCGGCGAAGGGCGCATGTTGGAGCCACTCGACCTGGTGCAGAAACTGGCGACTTTCTTCGGGGCGGGACGGCTGGCTGGCCTCAAGGTCATGGTGACGGCGGGTCCGACGCGAGAGCCTATCGACCCGGTACGGTATGTCACCAATCGTTCTTCGGGGCGCATGGGATATGCGGTGGCTGAAGCCTGCGTGGCGGCCGGGGCCGAGGTGCTGTTGGTCAGTGGCCCGGTGGATCTCGCGGTGCCGGCAGGCGTCAGGCGCATCGCGGTTGAAACCGCCGAGCAGATGCATGACGCCGTCACGGCCAACTTGGAAGATGTGCAGATATTTATTGGCGCTGCCGCCGTGGCGGATTATCGCCCGGTGGCGCAGACCGGGCAGAAGATCAAGAAGCACGAGTCCAGCCTGCGCGTGGATCTTGCCCGCACGCGCGACATCCTCGCGGACGTGGCGAGTTCAAGACCCGGGATATTTACCGTGGGTTTTGCCGCCGAGACCGACAACCTGCACGAATACGCGCGCGGCAAGCTAGAAAAGAAAAACCTCGACATGGTGGCTGCCAACTGGGTTAGCGATGGTCGTGGCTTTGACCGCGATGACAATGCCTTGTGGGTGTGCTGGCGTGACGGCGAGAAAGACCTCGGCGCCGCCCCCAAGAAGGTGCTGGCGCGCATGCTGGTCGAGACAATCGCAGACCATTACTCCCACGAAGGACAACAGAACCCACATGCGGCCGGTACAACTCAAGATTCTTGATCCACGCCTTGGATCCGACTATCCCTTGCCTGAATACGCCACGCCGGGATCTGCCGGCATGGACCTGCGTGCCTTGCTGGATGCGCCGCTGGAGCTCAAGCCGGGGCAGACAGAACTGATCCCGACGGGCATTGCCATTCATATGCAGGATCGTGACCTCGCGGCGGTGATCCTGCCGCGTTCAGGCCTTGGCCATAAGAATGGCATCGTGCTCGGCAATTTGGTGGGTTTGATTGACTCCGACTATCAGGGCCAGCTGATGGTGTCTTGCTGGAACCGGGGCCAGGCGAATTTCACCATCCAGCCCGGCGAGCGCATCGCACAGCTGGTGTTCGTGCCGGTCATCCAGGCCCAGTTCGAAAGGGTCGAGGAATTTTCCGAGAGCGAGCGGGGGACCGGTGGGTTTGGCTCCTCCGGCCGTCACTAGGGCGAAACACGTTACAATTCGCGCCATTCTTGCGCGATGAACAACTGGCTATGTCACTGAATTCCGAACAGGCGATGAATGTCGCCAAGGTCCTGACCGAGGCGCTGCCCTATATCCGGCGTTTCGCCGGCAAGACCGTGGTCATCAAGTACGGCGGCAACGCCATGACCGAGGACTTGCTCAAGTCCAGCTTTGCACGCGACATCGTGCTGATGAAGCTGGTGGGCATCAATCCGGTGGTGGTGCATGGCGGTGGTCCGCAGATTGGTGCCCATCTTGAAAAACTCGGCAAGAAAAGCGAGTTCATTGACGGCATGCGCGTGACCGACGCCGACACCATGGACGTGGTTGAAATGATGCTGGGTGGCCTGGTCAACAAGGAAATCGTCAAGCTCATCAACCAGCACGGCGGTCGTGCGGTAGGACTGACCGGCAAGGATGGCGGATTGATCCGTGCGCGCAAGTTGCTGATGAAGGGCAAGGACATCGGGCAGGTCGGTGAGGTGCATTCCATCGACCCTAGTATCGTTGGACACCTTGACCGGGGCGACTTCATCCCCGTCATTGCGCCGATCGGCGTCGGGGATGATGGGTTGTCCTACAACATCAATGCGGACCTGGTTGCCGGCAAGTTATCCGGCGTGCTCAAGGCCGAGAAGCTGATGTTGCTGACCAATACCAAGGGCGTGCTGGACAAGTCCGAGAACGTGCTGACCGGACTGACGGCGCAGCAGGTCGAGGACCTGATTGCCGATGGCACCATCTATGGCGGCATGTTGCCCAAGATACGCTGTGCGCTGGACGCGGTGGCTTCCGGTGTCAGGGCGGCCCATATCGTCGACGGTCGAGTCGCCCATGCCGTGTTGCTTGAGCTATTTACCGACGCCGGGGTTGGAACCCTGATCAGGGGCTGACGCAGACCCTGCTGGCGCGCTGATGCCGCGCAGCTCGCGCCACTTGATGAGGTCACGTTCAAATCGGGCGGCAATGGCCTGACGCTGTTCCTTGCGTTTCTCCAGTGCCTTTTTGTCACTTTCCACCCGCGCGCTCAGTTCCTGGATATGGCGCTCCAGGTCAGGTGGCAGGGGTTTGTTCTGCTGGGTGAGTTCCGCTTTGCGCTTGATGCGCACGTCCAGGTCTTTCTGGGTGTTTTGCAGGGCCATCTCGGTGATGCGTATGTTGCCGTCCAGATTGGCCAGCTGATCGTCACGCGCCTTCTGCAAGTCGGCTTCGGAGCCATAGATATCGAGTAGCATGCGGTCACGCTTGGCTTGCTCGGCTTCTTGCTTCTTCATCTCGGCCTGCCGTGCTTCCGCCGCCAGTTCTGCCTCGGTTTTTTCCTGCTCAAGAACCTTGACCGTCTGGCCGTGCCTGTTCAGTACCTCGCGTTCCTGCTTGGCATACTCGGGCGGTATTCGGTCTCCGTAACGGGTCACGCCATCCTTGTCCACCCATTTGTACAGCCCTGCCATCGCCATGGCAGGCGAAAGCAGCAGAAGGATGGTCAGCGTTGTGTGTATGTATCGCATGGTCAGGGTGAGCGCAGCGGCACTTGCGAGTCTGACCTAGAGTATAGACCCAGCAGCTGTGCTAGATACCGTAGGTTTCACGATAGCGCATGATATGCCGCAGCGTGTCTGCATGCTGGCTGTTGCCGCTGAGGTGATTGATCAGGTCTGCCAGCGTAACCAGACTGATGACGCGGATACCCTGTGCCTCCATTTCCTGCACGGCTGACTTGTCCTGCTGGCCACGTTCCTGGCGGTCAAACGCGATCAGGATCGCGGTTGGCGCGGCGCCTGCCTCGCGCAGCATTTTCAGGGATTCGCGCACGGCGGTACCTGCCGTCATCACGTCATCAACGATGACGACGCGCCCGGACGGCGCGGCACCGACCAACTGGCCGCCTTCCCCGTGTTTCTTGGCTTCCTTGCGGTTGTAGGCATAGGGCAGGTCATGACCTTGCTCGGACAGGGCAATGGCGACGCTGGTGACCAGCGGAATGCCCTTGTAGGCAGGCCCAAACAGCATGTCGCAATCCACGCCAGAGGCGAGCAGGGCCTGTGCGTACAAACGCCCCAGCTCGGCGATCGTCGAGCCGCGTGAGATCAGGCCCAAATTGAAAAAATAAGGGCTGACGCGCCCCGACTTGAGGGTAAATTCGCCAAAGCGCAGCACGCCGCTATCCAGTGCGAGCTTGAGGAAATCCTGCTTGTAGGCGGGCTGTAGGTCGTGTGTCATGAGTCAGGAGCCATTCAGTATCCTCCGGTATGATAGCCGCCTGTTCCGTAGTCAGCCTAATTACCGAATGCGCGTTATCTCATTCAATGCCAATGGCATCCGCTCTGCTGCCAAGAAAGGCTTCTTCGACTGGCTGCCCGGGCAGAACGCAGACATTGTGTGCGTGCAGGAAACCAAGGCACAGATCGAGCAGCTGGACGGCAACCCGCTGTTCTTCCCGCAGGGCTGGCATTCCTTTTATGAAGATGCCACCGCCAAGAAAGGTTACGCAGGCGTTGCCTTGTATAGCCGGCGCGAGCC
>JBFKCG010000009.1:0-28014 GCA_041620675.1 Nevskiales bacterium | reverse complement strand
GCCACCACGCACGCCATGGAGCAGCCAACCGATGTACGTAGCGAGCTGCTGTGCCTCGGGACCCGGCAGCAGCATGCAATAGTTCAGGGCATGCAGGAAGCGACGCTCAGATATCCAGCGGCGGCGCTCGACCAGCTCTTCATGCATGATCGCGATCTGGCCGGCCGGCCCGCCAAAGGAGATGAAGCCCAGCTTCAGCCAGAATCGAAATGCGTCCGAGAAGCGGACCGACATGAAAGTTGTCTCCTGCGAGGTCGCGGCTATTGTGCCGATGGCGCGAGATATGCGCTATCGCCCGACAAAAAAACCAGTGCCAGCGGCGGGCCCGGCTTCTCGTGCGATGCCGGGTGTGTTAGCGAATCGGTCCCCAGTTGCGCATCTGCTGGCTCAGGCGGGTATCAGTCCACTGCACGTAAGGAGTGGTGTTCATCATCGCGCCGACTTCGGAGACCGCGAAGTCGATATTGGTGGCCACTTCCAGGTCGCCGAGAGTGAGTTTTGAGCGACCCGTGCGTTTCATCGGCAGGGGCAGGCCGTGGGTGCGCAGCCACTCAAGATATTGCGTGGGCTGCTTGGGTATGAAATGTGACTGGTAGAGCCGGTCGTTGAAAAACTCCAGCGTAAGTACACCTTCCACGCCGGCATGCTGATAGGTTTTGATCACCAGGGTGTCGCTGCGATAAGGCGGGTAACGTCCGCCTTGCGTATCCTTTTCGATGGTCGAGAGTTCGGCGGCATGACCGGCTCCAGCCAGGAGCGACTGGATGGACTCAAGGTTGTCGTAACTATGCAGGCTGTTGATGAGTTCCACGCGAGTTGCCTCAACCGCCATATAGGGTGCGGCCGGGTCGGGTTCCTCCGTCTGGTCTGCCTCTGCAGTTTCTTCGGCGGTGCTGACAGGAGCCTCCTCCGGCACGGGTTCGACCGGCGCCGCTTTCGCCGGCGGTTGGACTGGCGGTGGCAGGGGCTTCGTTGGTGCGGGCACTTCAGGTTCTGCGGGTGCCGCTGGCTTGGGCGCTTCTGCAATGGCGGCAGGCGCGGCTGGTGCCGACATGTCAGCGGCGGGGACATCGCCGGCAGCTTCGTCAGCAGTCTGGGCTTGCGTGGAGTCCGCAACCGGCGGTTGCGATTCCCGTAGTTGTGGCAGCAAGGTTCCAAAGAACCAGTAGACCACGAGAATGGCCAGCACCCAGCGCAAAGGTTTCCACTTCACCCACCACGCGGGCGGTTCCATCCACTTATAGTCCATGTGATATCAATACCTGATTCGAGGCCGCGAAGAAAGGCGGCCGACCTATAATGAACGGAACCTATCCATGGCGCACCTTATGCAACCCATCAACCTGTCCGACTACGCAGAGGCCGCACGTGCAAGGCTGGACCCGATGGTCTACGACTACTACGCAGGCGGCGCGCTGGATGAGATTACCCTGCGCGAGAATCACGCCGCCTATGACCGCATCCGTCTGCAGTACCGGGTATTGGCCGGTGTCGGACCCCGCGAGCTGGAGACGACCGTCCTGGGCCAGCCGGTCTCCATGCCGATCCTGGTTGCGCCAACGGCTTTTCACAAGATGGCGCACGTGGAGGGAGAAGTCGGCGCCGCGCGTGCCGCCGCTCGTGCCAAGACCGTGTTCATCCTCAGCAGCCTGTCGAACACGGCCATGGAAGAGGTGTTCCCCGCCTGTGAGGGTCCACGCTGGTTCCAGTTGTATATCTACAAGGATCGCGGCGTCACGCGTGACCTGATTCACCGTGCGGAATCCGCAGGGGCGCAGGCGATCGTGCTGACCGTGGACGCGCCGGTATGGGGCACGCGCGAGAAGGATGTGAGAAACGGCTTCCAGCTGAAGCCGGGCTTGTCGGTCGAGAATGTCGTGCCGGCCGGCAAGGGCGATTTCCCCAAGGTGGAGGGCTCGGGCCTGGCGGCTTACGTCAACACCTTGTTCGATGGCAGCCTTTCATTTGATGACCTCGAATGGTTGTGCGCGAACACCAAGCTGCCGGTAATCGTCAAAGGATTGTGTCACCCACAGGATGCCGTGCAATGCGCGCGCAGTGGTGCGCGCGCGGTGGTGGTCTCCAACCATGGCGGACGCCAACTGGATGGCTGCCCAGCCACGATCGAGGTATTGCCCGAAATCGTCGAGGCACTGGCTGGCCGCATAGAGACCTATGTGGATGGCGGCATTCGGCGTGGCACTGATGTGGTCAAGGCGCTGGCATTGGGTGCCCGTGCGGTACTGGTTGGGCGGCCCGTCCTGTGGGGCTTGGCCGTCGACGGCGAAAAGGGAGTCAGCGAGGTGCTGGAGTTGCTGCGCAAGGAGTTCAGCGACGCAATGGCATTGTGCGGGTGTACGCGCATCGAGCAGATCCAGCGTGGGCTGATCTGGCCTTGATGATCGTAATGACCGATGCCTGACGCGAACAAGCCCCGTCGTGACGGCCATCGGTATCTGCGGACACAGATCGAGCAGCTGCAGCTGCACCTGCAGCCAGCATTAAAGGGAAGCGCCCAGGCCATCCATGAGATGCGAGTATCGGCACGTCGACTTCGCGCGACTCTTCCCTTTCTCGTCAAAGATCCCGACAGTCGCCATGTTCGCCAGCTGAGGCGAATGTTGCGCAGGCTCACGAAAGCCAGCAGCGGGATCCGTGACCTGGATGTGCAAGTGGAGATGCTGTCGCAACTGCCGGAATTCAGTGCTCGGGAAAGGGCCAGGCTGGTTCGCAGCCTGCGGGCGGCCAAGCAACGCACGCAACAGCGCATGCTCCGGGAGCTCCAGTCGATCAAGCCGTCGCGGCTGCGTCAGCGACTGACGCGTGCGCTGGACAACGTTGTTAAAGCTGACAAGAGCCTGGCGCGGATTCAGGATTTCAAGTCCGCGGAGTGGAATTGCCTGGCTGGCAGTCTTGCCAAGATGGGCCGTCGCTTCTATCCCGACAGGCTTCACACGGAGCGTCGACGAATTCGCCGGATGCGTTATGTCGCCGAGTTGCAGGACCACCTGCTGCGGCAAGACAGTACGAGCACCTCGACCCTGAGGCAGATGCAGGCGCAGCTCGGTGACGTGCATGACGCCCATGTCATGTCTCAGTGGCTGCAAGCACGGGGCGCAACGCAACCCGGCCGGCTGCTTGATCGCAGGGCGCGCACGCTGCACAAGCGCTGGCTGGCAAGTCACCCCCTGCAACGGCTAGAGTCGGAGCAAGAAACTATCCAGGCAAGGAGAGCGCCATGACTTTACGCTCGATTAACCCGACCACGGACGAATTGATCCGGGAATACCCGTCACACAGTTCCTCCGAGGTCGTGAAGATCGCCGATGCCGCGCACACTGCCTACCTCGCCTGGCGCCGCACCGGCTTTCCGGAGCGAGCGGACCGCATGCTGGCCATCGCCCAGCACCTGCGCAAGCGCCGCGAGGATTGCGCGTTGATGATGACCGACGAAATGGGCAAGCCGATCAGTGCCGCCCGCGCCGAGGTTGATAAGTGCGCCTGGGTCTGTGAGCACTATGCCGCGCATGCGCAGCAGATGCTGGCGGCCGAGCCCGTTGCGACCGAGGCCGAACGCAGCTTTGTGACATTCAATCCCCTGGGCGTGATCCTGGCCGTGATGCCGTGGAATTTTCCCTTCTGGCAGGTGTTCCGGTTTGCCGCGCCTGCGCTGATGGCGGGCAATGCGGCCCTGCTCAAGCACGCGTCGAACGTGACCGGTTGCGCGCTGTTGATCGAGGAGCTGATGCAGGAGTCCGGCCTGCCCGAAAACCTGTTTCGCACGCTTGCCATCGGTAGCCGCCAGGTGGATGCCGTGATTGCGCACTCACGGGTGATGGCCGTGACCCTGACCGGCAGCGAGGCCGCTGGGCGCTCGGTGGCAAGGACAGCGGGCGAATGCCTGAAGAAAACCGTGCTGGAACTGGGTGGCAGCGATGCCTACATCGTGCTGGAAGATGCCGACCTGGATGTGGCCGTTACCGCCTGCGTGGTCTCACGTCTCAACAACACGGGCCAAAGCTGCATCGCGGCCAAACGCTTCATCGTGGTCGAGGCGCTGGTGGATGAGTTCGAGCAGCGCGTGATCAGGAAGATGGCGGAGGCGATCCAGGGCGACCCGCAGGAGGAAAGGACGCAGCTGGGACCGATGGCGCGCACGGATTTGCGTGACCAGTTGCACGAACAGGTGCAGCTCAGCATTGAGCGCGGTGCACGGCTCTTGCTGGGAGGAGAAATCCCGGATGGACCAGGCGCCTTCTACCCCGCGACGGTGCTGACCGACGTGAAGCCGGGCATGCCCGCGCATGATGAAGAACTGTTCGGGCCGGTCGCTGCAATCATCCCGGTACGTGACCAGGCCGAGGCCCTGCGCGTCGCCAATGATTCGGATTTTGGCCTGGGTGCCGCAGTGTTCACACGCGACCTGGCACGCGGCGAGCAACTGGCCTCGGAAGAAATCGAGGCGGGTTTCGTTGCCGTGAACGATTTCGTGCGATCAGACCCGCGCCTGCCCTTTGGTGGCATCAAGCTCAGCGGTTACGGGCGCGAGCTGTCACACTTCGGCATTCGTGAATTCGTCAACATCAAGAGTGTTTACATCAAGGATTAACCGGGGCAGCAGCAGATGGCACGCAGCAAACGTGGAAGTGGCAAGCGAATCGCGGTCGTGATGCTGGCGATAGGCCTCGCCGGAGGCTGGTGGCTTGCGCATCAGGAGATGCCGGACCTGATCAAAAAGCCCAGCCCCGGTGCACATCAGGCAGAGGGTGATATTCGCCGCGTCGATTTTCGCAACTTCAGCTATACGCCGGCTTGCCTGATGGCTGACGGCGAACCCAGCGGGGCATCGCTGACCGTGCACAACGGCACTTATCGCTCGGAACAGGAAGACAACCCGATCCAATTTGGGATTCTGTCGATCCAGTACGGCGATCTCACCGGGGATGGCCATGATGAAGCCGCTGTGGTGACCCACTGCAACCTCGGTGGCACCGGGCAATTCACGGAGGGCATGGTGTATTCGATGCAGGCAGGCAAGCCGTTGCTCATATCACGCGTGGAAGGTGGTGACCGCGCCTATGGCGGCATTGCAGGACTTTCCATCACGGATGGGCGCCTGATCGTCGAACGCTTCGAAACGGACGACGGCCCCTCCTGCTGCCCCATGTATATTGATACGACGCTCATGCGCTGGGATGGCACGCAACTGAAAGGCGAAGGCGCGATCACGCGTCGGGCGGCGCCCACAGAGAAGTGATAATCGGATCGGGGAGAAGATGGCAATGAAAAAGTTGGCGATAGGGTTCGTTGTGCTGCTGCTCGTGATCGCAGCCTATCTGGCGTTCTGGCCGGTGCCGATTGATCCGGTGGCATGGCAGGCGCCGCCCGCGCCCGCGCTCAAGGGGGTGTATGCACCCAACGATCGCCTGGCCAAGGTCGAGCGCATTGGCGAGGGGGATGGCATCGGCCCGGAAGATGTCGATGTCGATAGCCAGGGCCGGATATACGGCGCCTATCTCGACGGTCGTATCCTGCGCTTCGATACCCATGGGAATTTCCTGGATGCATTCGCCAATACGGGCGGTCGTCCGCTCGGGATGGATTTTGCCGACAACGGCATGCTGATCGTTGCGGACGCCAAGAAGGGTTTGCTGGCCATCCGGCCCGATGGTGGCCTGCGCGTGTTGTCGACCGAAGCTGGCGGCCTACCCTACAAGTTCACCGATGACGTTGATGTGGGCCCCGACGGCATGATTTATTTCACCGATGCATCCAGCAAGTTCGGTTATGGCGAACATATGGAAGACATCCTTGAACACGGTGGGCGCGGCCGCCTGCTCAAGTACGACCCGTTGGCAGACCAGGCCACGGTGCTGCTTGATGGCCTGAATTTCGCCAATGGCGTTGCCGTCAGCGAGCGAGGCGACTTTATCCTAGTCAATGAGACTGGCAGCTATCGCGTCATGCGCTACTGGCTCAAGGGCCCGAATGCAGGCGAGCACGAAGTGTTCCTGGATAACCTGCCGGGTATCCCCGACGGGATTTCAACCGGCGCCAATGGCGTTTTCTGGCTGGCGCTGTATTCGCCACGTTCGGCGGAACTGGATCGCATGAGTGACAAACCCTGGATGCGCAAGCTGGCGCTACGCCTGCCGGATGCATTCCAGCCGACACCGGCCAAACACGCCTTTGTGCTGGGTCTGGATGAAGAAGCAAAAGTGGTGCACAGCCTGCAGGATGCAAGTGCGGGAGCCTATGCGCCGATCACGAGTGTGGAGCAGCATGGCGAGTGGCTCTACCTGGGCAGCTTGACGCAGCCCAGCATTGCCAGAATCAAGGTGCCAACGCCCTGAAGCGCCGGCCTATATCAATCGAAAGAGCAGCCCGGTTTTATTGCCGGGCTGCTCTTCAGTGCCGGTAATTTACCAGGCGTTGCGGCGTGGGCCGCGGCTGTCACGGCCACCGCCGCCACCACCGCCACCCGTCTTCGGCTGGGCTTCATTGACACGCAGACCGCGACCACCCATCTGGTGGCCGTTCATGCGCTCAATGGCCTTCGAAGCATCTGCCCCTTCCATTTCGACGAAAGCAAAGCCGCGGGGGCGGCCAGTCTCTCGGTCGGAGATCAGCTTCACCGAGTGAACGGTGCCGTGCTGTGAGAACAGGCTACGCACTTCTTCTTCGGTAGCTGAGAATGGCAGATTGCCAACATAAATCGTCTTCATCGCGAAAGGCTCCTAAACGAGTCTTATAGACTCAACATGGTCTTTAAAAGCGCGCTCCCGACAATCGGGTTTTGCGCGGCCGCTGGGATTCTACGAACGATTGGAATTTTCCGTCTGTCCACATCAGAACACAGGCACGGACGAGCGCACAGGTTCAGACGGGGCTGAAAGCCGGGTATGAAAGCGAGTGTGCAGGCCTGAGGCCATGCGAAGAGAGGCGGGGAGCAGAAGGAAAAGGTCCTGAGTCGAGTCGTATTATCCTAGAGGCCTGCTGATCGTACTCCAATAAATCGCCTGTGTATACAAGGGCTGGCCGCCGTCTAGAGTTCCGGCCTGGGCGGGATGGAGTAGGTGCCGGTCACGTGCGCGACCAGCACGCCCGTGGCAGCCGAGCGAATCTCGACTTCCATCACCGCCAGTTGCTTGCCGAGCTTGAGCAGCCGCCCCTGCCCGATCAGGTCGGCGGGCGGTGGCTTGGACAGGAAGTTGAGGGTCATGCTGGTGGTGACTGCCAGCAGTTCCGGGCCCAGTGCCGCCATGATCTGGGCATACATGGCGGTGTCGGCCAGCATCATCATGACCGGGCCTGAGATGGTTCCACCGGCACGTAGCTGCTTTTCGTTATAGGCCAGCCGGACGCTCACGGATTCCTTGGAGGCGGCCTCGACCTGGATGTCGAAGAATTCCGAGACGCCGACGCCACCTTTGATCAATCGCTCAATTTCATCCACCGGCAGCAGGCTGTGCATGGCGCGGGCATAGTCCTTGCGCCGGGCCTCACTGGCGACGCCCCAGATGAAGTACCAGTGAAAGCCGAGGCCAATCAGGACCGCGATGTGGAACAGCTCATGGGGCCCGATCACGCCCGGCAGGGGTATCGGTGCTCGCATGAATTCGATGATGGCGCCCACGCTATACGCCACACCCCCCCACAACAAGGGGCGGATATAGCGATAGCCGTGTTGGCGCCACAGCTTGGTACCCGAGATCAGGCCCAGCCAGCCAAAGCCCAGGTACAGGGCCAGCCCGAGTGCTTCGGACATCGAGTGGAAATAGACGGTCTTGAGCGTGATGGCGATGGCAACGCCAATCCACAACAGGGTGATGAAGCCCCAGCGCCACAGGCCCGTGAACAGGATGCCGTGCGCTGCCGTGAATGTGCCGGCGATGAGGACGAAGATGGCGGCATGATCGAGCCGGCGCAGCACTTCCTCGCGCGCAAAACTGCCCGGACCGAGCAGGTGATAGACGCCACTCATGGATAACAGGAACAGGCTCGACAGGCACAATACCCACAGCCAGAACTGGCGAGCGGAGCTGCCGCGCCCGTGGTACAGAAGAAACGGCGTCGCCAGGCCGAACAGCGTCGTGCCAACGATCAGGTGGCTGATCGAGCTAAAGGGCTCAGAGAAACCCGGGATTGGAATTATGGGTGTCATGTGCGCGGCCATGATACACTGCGCGCGCTTTACGCCATGGCGGCGGCAGGTATCAGCGAAATCCCCCTGATTCTGATGGGTTTTCCCGCACCTCTCACTCCGCCGTCCATTTCCCCTTGAAGACAGGTGTTGCCTTGAATTTTTCCGATTTTGATTTTCATCCGCAGATTGCGGCGGGTGTCGCTGCGCGTGGCTATGCCACGCCAACCCCAATCCAGGCCCAGGCCATCCCGCATGTCCTTGCGGGTCGTGACGTGCTTGGCCTGGCCCAGACCGGTACCGGCAAGACGGCGGCCTTTGCATTGCCGATTCTGCAACGCCTGGTCAATGGCCCACGTGGGCAAGTGCGTGCACTGATCATTGCACCGACGCGCGAGCTGGCCGAGCAGATCCATGTCAGTTTCCGCGAATACGGCAAGGACACCGGCCTCAATTGCGCGGCGATCTACGGTGGTGTCAGTTTCGGCCCGCAGGCGGATCGCCTGCGCAAGGGCTGCGAGATCGTGGTCGCCTGCCCGGGCCGACTGCTGGATCATATCCAGCAGAACAGTATCAAGCTGGCCGCACTAGAAGTGCTGGTGCTGGACGAAGCCGACCATATGTTCGACATGGGCTTCCTGCCCAACATCCGCAAGATTCTCAAGCACCTGCCCTCCGAGCGGCAGACACTTTTGTTCTCGGCCACCATGCCGCCGGACATTCGCAAGCTCGCGCATGAAGTGCTCCGCGCGCCGACCACGGTCGAGGTTGCCAATACACAGACCGCGGCTACCGTGACGCATGCGCTCTATCCGGTACCACAGCACCTGAAGACCGCCTTGCTCAAGGCCATGCTGCAGCATACCGACACCGAATCGGTGCTGATCTTCACGCGCACCAAGCACCGCGCCAAGCGCATTGGCCAGCAACTGGTTGGCGCCGGTTACAAGGCGACCTCGCTGCAGGGCAACCTGTCGCAGAATCGCCGTCAGGAAGCAATGGATGGTTTCCGCAGTGGCAAGTACCAGATCCTGGTCGCGACCGATATCGCCGCGCGCGGCATTGACGTCTCGCAGGTTTCGCACGTCATCAACTATGACATCCCGGATACTGCCGAG
Organism: Nevskiales bacterium; assembly: GCA_041620675.1. Taxonomy (GTDB): domain Bacteria; phylum Pseudomonadota; class Gammaproteobacteria; order Nevskiales; family DATLYR01; genus DATLYR01. The sequence continues at coordinate 18,753 of JBFKCG010000009.1, read as the reverse complement.
GCTTACACGCATCGCATCGGTCGTACCGGCCGTGCGGCACGCAATGGTGATGCCTTTACCTTCATAACCCGCGAAGACAATGACCAGGTGCGGATGATCGAGCGCAAGTTCGGCAAGCAGATCGAGCGTCGCCAGCTTGAGGGCTTCGACTACAACGCCGCGCCTGCCACCGAGAACGAATTTGCCCGGCCGCCCCAGAACCGGCCGCAACGCCGACCGCGACAGGAATCTTCCGGTCCGCGTGAAGGCCGTCGCCCCGGCGGCGGCCAGCCGCGTCACCGCGCGGGTCACGGTGCCAAGCGCCCTGCCTTCGGGCAGCCGTCTGCGGTACCGCCTCCGTCACGTTACCTGCAGGATGTGCAACCGGCTTCACTGCTGGTGGATGGCAACAGCGAGGTAGCACTGCCGGAAGTGAACGGCAATAGCGTGGATTACCGGCCGCCGCAGCGCGTGAATCGCAACCCGGATGCACGTCCCGGACGTTCGCATCATCGGCAAGGCCAGCGTCACCGTGGCGGACAAGGTGGCCAGGGTGGGAATGCTGGTCGTCGCCAGGGTCGTGGGCAGGGCCAGGCAAACGGACCGACGGCCGCGCCGAACCGTCCGCCAATCGCGGACGACATCGGCAACCGCTAGTCAGCGATTGGTTCGTCTCGCGCTTTGCGCTGGCGCAGCGTGAAACAGCGATGACGTCTTAAGACGATTTGCGCGCCTGTTGCTGTGCCCGGCCTTTCTTGCTCAATGATTCCAGTAATAGGGCATTGAGATTCGGGAAGGCCGAGGCGAGCTTGGCCAGCCAGCCGCGACTGCCGGGGATCATGACCTCGAGCGGTGCAGCGTCCAGTACCTTACCCAAGATGGTGTCGCCCACGTCTTCGACCGTTAGTACGCGATTGCCTGAGAAGGTCATTGCCGCCTGTTCGTAGTCAACCTGCAGGTCCAGCATCGGTGTCTGCACAGCGTCCGGGCATACGACCGTCACCCGGATATTCTTTGTGGCCAGTTCCTGCGCGATGGCCAGGGTGAAGCCGCGCACTGCGAATTTGGAGGCGCTGTACAGTGACAGCCCTGGCACGGGAGCGATGCCGGCCAGCGAGGCGATGTTGATGATGTGGCCACCTCCCTGCCCCAGCATGACCCGCGCCGCCGCGTGAGTACCGTGCATCACGCCCTTGACGTTGATGTCGAGATGAAAGTCCACGTCCTGGGGCGAGCCTTCCTGCACCCAGCCCGGGCGAAGCACGCCGGCAACGTTCATCAGCACATCCAGCCTGCCCCAGCGCGCCACCATGTCAGCCAGCAGCCGTTGCCACTGCGCGGCATCGCACACGTCCTGAATTTCCGTCCACAGGTTTTCGCCAACACCGGCGCATTGACGCAGTTCATCGAGGCCGGAGGAATTGAGGTCGGTCGCCAGCACGCGTGCGCCCTGGTCGAGCAGCTTGCCGGCGAGATGCCGGCCGATACCGGAGGCGGCACCGGTGACGAAATAGGTTTTGCTCATGAAAGGCCTATTGATGGGTTCTATCTAGAGTGGTGAGTCGTTTGGCTTGTTGCGAAGGTGCATGCCGGTCTCAGGCCAATAATCCGCTCGTGCCATCGTAGAGCAGCTTGAGGGCAAGCACTCCGAGAATAACCCGGAATATCACGACGAAGCGATCCTCATTCAGGCGCCCGTGCAACTGGCTGCCGATGACGGTGCCCAGAATAACGGCCACCGACATCGGCAGCAGTAGCTGCCAGTGTTCGAGGATGCCGAACCCGAAGCTGGAGAAGGCGATGATCTTGAGCAGGTGTGCCACCGATTGGCACATTGCCAGCGTGGCGATGGTGGTTTCCTTGCGCCAGTCACTGCGCAGGAATAGGGGTGCGATCAGCGTACCGGTCGCGCCGACCAGCGAGCCGAGTCCGCCGGTGAGAATGCCGGCGACGACCATGCCTATGCGCCCCTCGAGCCGGAGCAGGCGAATCCAGCGCGGCCACAGTGTGAACAGGATGAAGGCGGCCATCAGGATCAGCATCCAGTGCTCATCCGCACCTGCGATCAGCGGAGCGACCAGGAACGGTGCGGGTGCGGCACCAATCAGGAAATCACGCAGGGCGCGCCACTCGACGTGTTTCAGGTAAGCCAGTGTTCTGGAGAAGTTGGAGACCAGTTGCACGCCGGCGTGCACGGGCACGGCCACCACCGGCGAGAGTCCCAGTGCGTACATGGCAGCAATCAGGATGGTGCCGCCGCCAATACCGGCCATGCCGGACAAGGTGGCGGCAAACAGGGCAATCACACTCAGCGAGACGGCAAGCATCCGCTATTCTAGCGGTGCAGTACTCCGCTCTGGGATAGTCTTAGCGTATGGAAGCCGTCGCAATTGCCCTGGCCTTTGGCCTGGGGCTGGCCTTTCGCCAGTTCAACATGCCGTCCCTCATTGGCTATTTGCTGGCGGGCTTTGCCATGCAGAAGCTTGGCGTGGCATCCGGTGCCTGGCTGGAGCAGCTGGCACACCTGGGGGTGCTGCTGCTGTTATTCACGGTGGGGCTCAAGCTGAGGCTCAAGAGTCTGCTGATGCCGGCCGCCTGGGCGACCGGCATCCTGCACTTTGCCCTGACTTCGGTGCTCTTGGGGACCGTGCTGCACTTGCTGGCGGATCTGGATTGGCGCACAGCCTTGTTGCTGGCCGCCGTGCTGGGGATTTCCAGCACCGTGCTGGCGGCGAAGATCCTTGAGGAGCGGCGCGAACTGCGCGCGTTCCACGGCCGTGTCGCCATTGGCATACTGATCGTGCAGGACCTTGTCGCCATCGGCCTGATCGGGTTTGCCGAGGCGCGGGCGCCAAGTCCGTGGATGTTGCTCGTATTCGCGCTGCCCTTGCTGCGCCCTATCCTGCACAAGGCCATGGATTTCATCGGCCATGACGAATTATTCATTCTTTATGGACTGCTGCTGGCACTGGTCGTTGGCGGCTGGGGCTTCGAGCAGATCGGCCTGTCGCCAGAGCTGGGCGCCTTGCTGGTCGGCATGCTCATCGCAGGCCATGCGCGCGCGGTCGAGATGTCTACGGCGTTATGGAGCCTGAAGGAAATATTCCTGATTGGCTTCTTCGTGCAGATAGGCTTGTCGGGCAACGTGACCTCGCAGGCCATGACCGATGCGTTGTGGCTGACGCTGGCCTTGCCGGCACAGGCGCTGTTGTTCTTTTTCTTGCTGATCCTATTCCGCTTGCGCGCACGCTCGGCCTTCCTCGCGGCACTGTCGCTGGCGACCTACAGCGAGTTCGGGCTGATCGTGGCGGACGTGGGCGTGCGCGGCGGCTGGTTGTCAGAAGAGTGGCTGGTCACGCTGGCGATCGCACTGTCGATCTCGTTTGCCATCGCGGCCCCGGTCAACCGCAGCTCGCATCGGATCTATATGAAGCTGGAGCCATGGCTAAAGCGCTTTGAGCTCAAGGATCGCCACCCGGACGAACAGCCGATTTCTCTGGGTCGGGCGCAGGTGTTGGTGATGGGCATGGGCCGTGTTGGCAGTGGTGCCTATGACTACTTCAGCGAGCATGGCCTGCGCGTGGTGGCGCTGGATTCGGATCCGGGCAAGGTTGAGGCGAACAAGAAGATCAATCGGCGCGTGCTGTATGCGGATGCGGAGGACCCCGGCCTGTGGGGGAAACTGGAGATCGACAATATCCGCGCGATAGTGCTCGCCCTGCCGGATTTCGAGGCCAAGCGCATGGCCACACGCCAGCTGCGCCGTCGTGGCTATACCGGCATGATCGTAGCGACCAGCAGCTTCCCGGAAGAAGCCAAGTCACTAAAGGAATCGGGTGCCGACCATACGGCCAATAGCTTCTACGAGATCGGCGCAGGCCTGGCCGGCCATATCACTGAGAATTGGCCGGACAAGGCCGCAGTACAAGGGGCAGGCTTGACAAATAGAACGACCGTGCTATAAATGCCCCATGAACAAAGGTGAGCAAACCCGGCAAAGCATCCTCAACGAGGCCGCGCGCGTGGCCAGTCGCATTGGCTTGTCCGGCATGACCATCGGCAGCCTGGCCGAGCAGGCCGGCATGTCCAAGAGCGGCTTGTTTGCCCATTTCAAATCCAAGGAAGCTTTGCAGGGGGAAACGCTGGCACATGCCAGTGCCGTGTTCATTGATCGCGTCATGCGGCCTGCGTTGGCCGCGCCGCGTGGCGAGACCCGGCTGCGCACCTTGTTTGATGGCTGGCTCAAGTGGTGTGCGGGCGATGCCCTGCCCGGCGGCTGCCCGATGTTGGCCGCGGTGGCGGAACTGGATGACCAGCCCGGCGTCGTGCGTGAGCAACTGGTGCGTTCACAACGTGACCTGATGGATTCCCTCGCGCAGATGTATCGCGCCGCCGTATCGGAAGGGCAATTCCATGACGCGGCCGACGCCGAGCAATTCGCCCATGACTTTTATGGGGTGATGATGGCGTTTAGCTACGCCTATCGCCTGCTGAAAGATCCTGCCGCCGAGCAGCGTGCGCGGCGGGCCTTTGACAACCTGCTGGCGGCTGCGCGCCGGCAGCATCCCGTCCACGCTTAATCCCAGGAGACCTACCCATGGCCCGGACCCAACTGTTGTCGTCCTTGAATAGCACGATCGTGCGATATTATAGGTTGCTGGCTTACCTCGCGATGCGACAATCCTTTGCCTTGCTCGACCGGTTCCTGCCCAGCCTCGGCGCGCGCAGGGCAGAGCGCATCTGGTTCAGGATTCCACCGCTACCGGCCGCGGTGCTGCGGCCGCGCGCAGGCCTGCCTGATTACGAGCCATTTGAAGTGCAATTCCACGATGGGGTGTTGCGTGGCATGCGCTGGGGCGAGGGACCCAACGTTTATCTGGTGCATGGATGGGGCGGCTGGAGCCTGCAACTCTCGGCCTATGTGAAGCCACTGGTTGAACTCGGTTATCGCGTCATCAGTTTTGACATGCCCGGCCATGGTGTATCGGACCCGGGTGCCATGGGCACGCATGCCAGTTCCCTGCCGGAATTCGTGGAAGCCTTGCAGTCCGTGATTGAGGCACAGGGTCCTGCCCATGCGTTTGTCGCCCACTCGATGGGCGCAACGGCCGCTGCCACCGTGATGAGGGACGGCGCACATGCAACGGCCGCTGTTTTCCTGTCGCCGATGGCGGACCCGGTGGCCTATACGCGCGGATTTGCGCGGCTGCTGGGCTTCGGTGAGCGCACCCGTCGCCGATTGCAGCAGCGCATTGAACATCGCCTCGGACTGCCCATGGCCTATTTCAATGTACCGCGGATGGCGCGTGACCGTGTGCTGCCGCCGCTGCTGGTCATCCATGATCGGGAGGATCGCGAAGTTGCCTGGGCGGATGGACATGCAATCGCGGAGGCCTGGCCTCAGGCGCGGTTGATGAGCACGCGCGGCCTTGGGCATCGGCGCATCGTCTCGCATGCCGAGAACGTGGCGGCGGCGCAGCAATTCCTCGCGACACACGCGAAAGAATCGTACGAACCGCAGATAGAGCAAACCGCCCGCGTGGCCTGAAGCCATTCTATGATTGATGCCGCTACGGAATGAGTGCGTTTCCAGAAGTTGCCTGCTGAGCAATTGACAATTGAGGACGCTCATCCATACTGGTCGGTATGTAATTAGGAAAGGATTTATGTCCGTTACCAAGCGCCAGCCCGATGTCACCCGCCAGATCCTGTTGGATGCGGCTTTTGCAGAGATCCACCGCAATGGGTTTCGTGCTGCCAGCCTTGACGCCATCCTTTCCAATGTCGGTGTTACCAAGGGCGCGCTTTACCACCACTTCGCCAGCAAGAACGAACTAGGCTATGCCGTGGTGGAGGAAATTGTCCGGCCGTTCGTCGAGGAAAACTGGAAGCCGGCGACTGAGGCGCCGAACATGATCGACGCTGCGATTGAATTGTGCCGGCAGCTGACGCGCCAGCGCACCGACATGGCGCTGACGAACGGCTGCCCCTTCAATAACCTGATCAATGAAATGTCATCCGTTGACGAGGGGTTTCGCCAGCGACTGAACCAGATACTGCAGGACTGGCGGCAAGGTATCAGTGAGGCCACGGCACGCGCGCAGGCACGTGGGCATGTGCGCAAGGATGTCGATCCTGCCGCCGTCTCCGCCTTCGTCATTTCTTGCATTGAAGGCTGCGTGGGTATGGGTAAGGCCTCGCAGTCCAGGGAATTCCTGGAGGCCGGCTTCCGCGGCCTGATTGATTACTTGGAACACCTGCGGCCCGAGCCGCACGAATCCTGAACCTATTTCCTCATCCTTTCCGGAGTTCACGCATGAACGCCCCCTCACGCTACGAAAAAGCCGTCGTCAGCTATGCCAAATGGCTGGTTCGCAACCGTTGGCTGGTTGTGCTGCTGTCGATATTGATCATTGGTGCACTATCGGCTGGCGGCAAGAATCTCAAGTTCTCGACAGACTTCCGCGTGTATTTCGGCGCTGAGAACCCGCAGCTGCTGGCCTTCGACGAGGTCCAGAACGTCTACAATAAGAACGACAACATCCTGCTGATGTTCGAGCCCAAGGAGGGCGACATCTTCCAGCCGCGCTTTCTCGAAGGCGTGCGCAAGTTCACCGAGGATGCCTGGAAACTGCCCTACGCATCGCGCGTGGATTCCATTACCAACTATCAGCACACCGAGGCGGATGGCGACGACCTGAAGGTGCAGTCACTGGTTTCCGAGGACACGGAACTGACGCCCGCCTATCTGGCAAAGATGCGCGAGGTCACCCTGAAGGAGCCCCTGCTGGTCGGGCGCATGATTTCACCGAGCGGACATGTCACGGGAGTGAACGTCAATTTCACCTTTCCGCCCGTCGCGGAACAAACCCAGCAAGAGTTGCCTGATGCGGTGAAGGCAACGCGCGAATTGCGCGATCAATACCTGAAGGAATACCCGGAGATCGGCGGCATCTACATGACCGGCTCCAACATGATGAGCAATGCCTTCACCGAAGCCTCACGCGATGACATCAAGTTCCTCGTGCCCCTGATGTACAGCGTGATCATCCTGGTGATGGCGATGATGCTGCGTTCGGGCTGGGCCACGCTGGCGACCATGCTGGTGGTCGTTGTATCGGCGGTGACTGCGCTGGGCGTCGCCGGCTGGCTGCATATCATGCTGACGCCGCCGTCCGCGTCGGCACCACAGATCATTACCACGCTGGCAGTGGCTGACTGTGTGCATATCTTTGTCACGACCTTTGCGTTGATGCGTGCAGGGCGCGAGAAGTTTGATGCCATCGTGGAGTCGCTACGCCTGAACTTTACTGCGGTGTTGCTGACCTCGATCACCACCAGCGTGGGTTTCCTGTCGGTGAACTTCACGGATTCGCCGCCATTGAAGGACCTCGCCAATATCGCTGCCATCGGCGTGATGCTGGCCTGGTTCTTCTCGATCTTCATGCTGCCGGCGCTGATTGCGATCCTGCCGGCGCGTGTGCCCAAGGCGCGCGAAAAGAACACGATCCTGATCAAGATCCTGGATCAGGCCGCCAACTTCGTCGTGAAGTATCGCAACCCGGTGTTCTATGGCTTGCTGGCAACAACCGTGGCCTTCACTGCCCTGGCCTTCAAGAACGAAGGCAACGACATGTTCGTGCATTACTTTGATCCGAGCATCAAGTTCCGCACGGACTCCGACCATGTGTCGGAGAACCTGACCGGGCTGTACTCGATGGAGTTCTCGCTGCGTTGCGGTGAGCCTAACTGCATATCAGATCCAAAATACCTGCAGACGCTGGATGAATTTGCGGTGTGGTGGCGTGCCCAGGACAAGGTGCTGCACGTCTTCAACATGGCCGATATCTACAAGCGCCTGAACAAGAACATGAACGGGGATGATCCCGCGTTCTACCGCCTGCCCTCGGAGCAGGAGCTGTCTGCCCAGTACCTGTTGCTTTACGAATTGTCCCTGCCCTTCGGCCTGGACCTGACCAACACCGTCAATCAGGACAAATCTTCGACCCGCTTCATGGTCTTCTTCGAGCACATGAAGTCAAAGGAAGTTCGAGCGGTTGAAGACAGCGCCGTACAGTGGCTGCGCACCAATGCGCCAGAAATGGAGACCCATGGCGTGTCGCCGGCGGTGATGTTCTCGCACATCTCCAAGCGAAACCTTGAGTCGAACTTCACTTCGCTGCCAATCGCATTGTTCATCATCTCGATTCTGCTGTTGCCGATCCTGCGCACCTGGCGCCTCGGCGCGGCATTCGTCTTGCCCAACCTGCTCCCGCTGGGCGTGGGCTTTGGCATCTGGGCCCTGGTCAGTGGCGAGGTCAATTTCACCATGGCAATCGTGCTTAACATGACGGTCGGCATCATTGTGGACAACACCATCCACTTCATGACCAAGTACCTGCGCGCGCGACGCGAGCAGGCGCTGGCACCGGAGGCGGCAGTCCGCTATGCCTTCCACAACGTCGGCGCGCCGCTGGTGATCACGACCTTTATCCTGGTAGCCGGGTTCTCTATCCTCGCCCAGTCGGCCTTCCTGCCGAATAGCGGCATGGCCATCCTGACCGTGATCACGGTCACGGTGGCACTATTCATTGACCTTTTGCTGTTGCCGGCCATGCTGCTCAAGCTGGACCGCGATGGTGAAACCGAATCCGAACAGTCATCCGTTTCCAAGGAGATGAATCATGAAGCTTATGTCACCAAGTAAGTACGTCGTTGTCGCGCTGCTGGCAACCTGCGTCACGCTGCCGGCGCAGGCCGGGCCTGCCGAGGACAAGGGGCTTGCCATCGCCAAGGAAGCCGATGCCCGCAATGATGGATATGGCGACAGCAAGACCAGCATGGAAATGATCCTGCGCAACAAGCAGGGCGAAGAGAGCAAGCGCAAGATGCGTGCACGCTCCCTGGAAGTCGCCAACGACGGCGACAAGGGCCTGATCATTTTCGACGACCCGAAGGACGTACAGGGCACGGCGTTGCTGACCTTCTCGCACAAGGTCGACGATGATGACCGCTGGCTGTATCTTCCGGCGGTAAAGCGCGTCAAGCGCATTGCCTCAGACAACAAATCCGGCCCGTTCATGGGCAGCGAGTTTGCCTTCGAAGACCTGGGTAGCCAGGAAATCGAGAAATACACCTATAAATACCTCAAGGACGAAGCCATTGATGGGCAGGACAGCTTCGTTTTTGAGCGCGTGCCAGTGGACAAGAACTCGGGCTACACCCGCCAGGTCGTATGGATGGACAAGGCCGAGTACCGCCCGCTCAAGATCGAGTTCTACGACCGTAAAAGCAGCCTGCTGAAAACGCTGACATTCAGCGAATACAAGAAGTACCTCGACAAGTACTGGCGTGCGCACAAGATGGACATGGTGAATCACCAGACCGGCAAGAGCACGACGCTCAAGTTCAGTGCCTATGAATTCCGCAACGGTTATACCGATCGGGATTTTGACCAGAACACGCTGAAGGCTGCGAAGTAACAAGGCGCTGCGATCGGCACAAGCGCGGAATAGCGAGGCAGGATACCCAATGAAACTCAGCAAGCAATTTGCTAGGCATAGCTTTGGCGTATTCCTGCGCTTGTCTGCCGCGCTGGCCCGGCGTGAGCGGCTGACGCCACTGACAGAATCACTGATGCGAGGGCTGGCGCTGGCTACCGTCCGCAGTAAGGGGATACGTGCAGCCAACTCGGTGGCCGACCTAGGTGAGCAATGGCAGCGTGCGTTTCCGTCACGCAAGCAGGTACCGATCACGCGCGTGGACGAGCGCACGGTTTATGGTGAGATCCATGGCCACTGCCCCCTGCGCGGCACGGGTGACGTAGAGGCCTGCCACCGCATGATGGAGTACGATCGCGAAATCCTGCGCAAGGCGGGTGGTGAGTTCGTGGTGCTGGCCTCGCAGTCCGAGCCCGGGCGCACACACTGCGAAATTGCCATTCGCCCCGCGGGCGCTTCACTCGATGACCTGGTGCCGGCGCATGAGCGGGTGTCGAACGGCACTGTCGCATAACTAAGGTGTTTGGCAGGCTGGGCTGGGTCAGCGAAACCAGCCGGCACGCTCTCGGTTGCATTGAGAAAAGCCAGTGGCGAGTCTGTGATGGCATTGCACCTGCTCCGGTTCCGTAGCCAGGCGTGCCTTGCCAGGGCTCCAATTCATCAGGCGACTTGAGGCTGACCCATAAAATTCAGTATCTGGGGGGAGTGAGGAGCGTGAAGACACTGTTGAAACTTCTGGCAATGCTGGTTGTGGCCGGCTTGTTGCTGCTTGGCTACAGCTTTGTCCCGGTTGCACTACCCACCGGCGAGGCCGTCTCATTCACGCGCCCTGACGCCAGGCCGCCAGCTGGCATGCGCCTTTCCGTCCTGCATACCGGCAAGATGTTCTCCAATGCGGGCTTTGCCTACCGCGGCGGCAACCTGCTGGAGCCAAGGGTGTTCGGCATGGCCGGTATCCTGGTGCAGCATCCGAAAGGTAACTTGCTGTTTGATGCAGGCTTCGGCAGTCGTTTGGAAGAACACTTCAAGACCACGCCAACATTGATGCAGCTGCTGTCCAAGTACGAAACAGAGCAGACCGCGGCGGAACAGTTGCGCGCGGCGGGTATTGAGCCTGCTTCGTTGCTGGGCGTGGTGCTAACGCATGCGCACTGGGATCATGTCAGTGGGCTGGAGGACTTGTCGGGCGTGCCGGTCTGGGTCACGCGCGAGGAGCGGGATTTTATCCGGTCGGGTAACCCGGACTCGGCGCTCGCGCGCAGTTTTGGCGCGCTCCACTACAAGATCTATGAATTCACCGGGGGCCCCTACCTCGGCTTTGCCAGCAGCCTTGATGTATTTGATGACGGTTCGGTGGTATTGGTGCCGGTGCCGGGCCATACCCCCGGCTCGATCATTGCCTTCGTGACGCTCCCTGACGGCGAACGTTATGCGCTGGTGGGTGACCTCGTCTGGCAACGTGAGGGCATCGAGATCCCGGCGGAGCGTCCCTGGCTTTCCGCGGACATGGTGGACAATGACAAGATGGCGGTACGCCGGTGGATAGTCCACATGCACCACCTGTCGCAACAATTTCCAGACATGGTTATCGTGCCGGCACATGATCGACGCGTGCAGGAAACCCTGCCTGGCCTGGAGAAAGCACAATGACCTGGTCTAACCGGCAATGCCGTGGCCTTGCTGCAGGTGGGATTCTAACTGCGGCCGTGGCCACGTTGATGATCCTGCCTGCACACGCGGAGGAACAGGCGTCATTGACGCGCAAGTTTTCCGGCAATGTGTCGTTGCAGGGGCTGTACTTCCCCAATGACCCCATCAGTCCCTCGCAATACGAGGGCGGCAACGCTTCATTGAGCGTCGAGCCAGAGCTCTACCTGGAGTGGGCCGATGGCAAGCAGAATTTCACCTTCACGCCATTTGCGCGCATTGACCAGCATGACGACGAGCGCACGCACGCCGACATCCGCGAGTTGTACTGGCGCAAATCCGATGAGACGTATGAGTTGCGTGCGGGTATCCGTCGCGTGTTCTGGGGCGTTACCGAGTCGCAACACCTGGTTGATGTCATCAACCAGGATGACTTCATAGAGAACATCGACGGTGAGGACAAGCTGGGCCAGCCGATGATCAACCTGGCGCTGATCCGCGACTGGGGAACGCTCGATGTCTTCGTCCTGCCGTATTTCCGCGAGCGCAGCTTCCCGGGTGACGAGGGCCGACTGCGACCGGCGCTGACCGTGGATGACGATCATCCACAATACGAATCCGACCGCGAGGAAAAACACGTGGACGGCGCCTTGCGCTGGTCACGTAGCATGGGCGCCTGGGATATCGGCGTGTCCTACTTCGATGGCACCAACCGTGACCCTCGCTTGCTGGTGAGTCCGGGCACGCCGCAGCCAGTGCCGGACCCGGCCACACTGCCGCCGATTTGCCTGGTTACGCCAACACTGCCGCAATGCCAGGTCACGGTGTTCTTCCCGGACGCGCAATTGGTCCCTCGCTATGACCAGGTGCAGCAACTCGGGCTGGACGTGCAGACCATCGTTGGCGGTTGGGCCTGGAAGCTGGAGGCGATCCGTCGCGAGAGCAAGGCAGAGCAATTCACGGCGGTGGCGGCAGGCTTTGAGTACACCTATGTGGGCGTATTCGGCAGCGCGCTGGACGTGGGCGTGCTCGGCGAATATCTGTGGGACAGCCGCGGCCGGCTGGACCCGGATTCGCAGCAGGCCTTCGCGCAGCGGCGCTTCCAGAGTGGCGAGGGCTTCACCCTCGCCGAAGCCATGGCGCTCGCCAACCTCAAGGCCAAGACCTACTCACCCTTTGAGGATGATATTTTCGTTGGCACGCGCATCGCGTTCAACGACGTGCAAAGCAGCGACATCCTCGCCGGCGTGATCGTGGACCGGGAAACCAAAGCCGTGTTCGGTAGCATCGAGGCCAACCGGCGCCTGACGGATAACTGGAAGCTCTCGCTTGAGTCGCGCTTCTTCAGTGGGCTGGATAAGCTTGATCCGTTATACAGCTTCAGCGAAGACGACTATTTGATGGTCGAGCTCATTCGCTATTTCTAGGCGATAACGGATGACGAACACCAAGCGCCAGATCCTGCGAAGACAGGCAGGTTGGTGGATGGCGTTTTTCGGCCTGAGCCCGCTGTTATGGCTACAGGGACGCTACGCGCGTTGGCGCACACCGAGGCTGTCGCCTCCGGCTGAGCCCTTGCATGGGCTCATTGGTGAGGGGGCTGAGCCGTTCAGCCTGGTCGTGCTGGGTGAGTCGCCGGCCGCAGGTATCGGCGTCACCACCCGCGAGGAATCCTTGCCCGCACAACTGGCCTTGCAGCTGGCGCAGCGCCAGGGGCGAGCGGTGCGCTGGCGATCGGTCGCGGTCAATGGCGCGACCCTGGGCGACGTGATCCAGCAGCAACTGCCGCAGATTCATGGCCTGCCAATTGATCTCATCGTGGTGGTGATCGGTGTCAACGACACCACCGGACTGACCTCGCGCATGCGCTGGCGCCGGCACATCCGTGAGCTGGTGACAGGGATTCGCGACATTACCCCCGCGCCGATCCTGTTCGCATCGCTGCCGCCGATGGAGAGTTTCACGGCCATGCCGCAGCCCTTGCGCACGGTCATGGGCATACGCGCACGCCTGCTCGATCATGACCTGAGAGAAACGATCAAGCCCCATGAAGGCGTGATATGCGCACAGGCATTGCCGCCGCTCACGGCACAACAACTGGCAGCCGATGGCTATCACCCTTCGCCCCAGGCTTGCCAGGACTGGGCGATGCAACTGGCGCAAGTCGCAGAGGCTGCACTCGACCATGGGCAGGGGCGGGCCTGAAAGACAAGCAGAGGAGCCGGGGCTTCGCTGCGTACGCCGTCCTATGATCAGCCAAACTCTGCCTGCCTTGTGTCGTTGTCCCTTCAAGCGTGCGTAATTTGGCAACCAGACGTAAGATTCGAGCGACGTGATTGCACACTCGGTTGATAGGAGTTCTCCATGCTCGGTTATAGCCCAATCCTTGCGCCCGTCATCGCGCTGATCACCTGGAGCATGGTCATGTGGTTGTGGATGTATGTCACGCGCATTCCCGCAATAGCCAAAGCGGGAATGAAGATGGATCCCATGGCGCCGGCAGGCCAACAGATGAGCACGCTGCCGGCACAGGTGCGCTGGAAGGCCGACAACTACAATCACCTGATGGAGCAACCCACGCTGTTTTATGCCGTGGCCTTGTCCATGGCATTGATGGGTGAAGGCGTGGGTATCAACCTGACCCTGGCCTGGGCCTATGTGGGGCTGCGGGTGCTGCATAGTCTCGTGCAAGCCATCGTCAACAAGATTGAAGTCCGTTTTGCGATTTTTGTGTTGTCGTCGCTGGTATTGGTCGCGCTGGTCTTTAATGCCGCGCGATTCGTGATGCGCTGAGCAAGCGGACATCGGCGATGATGAACTTCAGTCGGTCAAGCTAGAGGCGAGTTTATTTATGCAGTTCAAGGACAAGCTTGTCTTGATTACCGGCGCTGGCAGCGGCATCGGTCAGTCCACCGCACTGGCCTTTGCCGGTGCAGGGGCGAGGATTCTCGCCGTGGACATCCGCGAAGACGGTTTGGCTGAAACCCAGCGCATGATCCAGTCAACAGACGGCTACTGTGATACCTACCTTGCGGATGTCGGCGATGAAAAGTCCATGCAACAACTCGCGGACGATGTGCACCGTCAGCACGGACCGCTGGATGTGCTGGTCAACAATGCAGGCATTGGTGCCGCAGGCCGCTTCCTGGATACGACGAGCGAAACCTGCGAGCGGGTGCTGCGGATAAACCTGAAAGGCGTGATGAACGGCTGTCGCGTGTTCCTGCCGGAGATGGTCAGGCGTGGCAAGGGCGGTCATGTGGTCAACCTTGCCTCCATGGCGGCCTATTTCCCGGCGCCTGACATGCCGATCTACAACGCCTCCAAATATGCGGTGCTGGGCTTCAGCGAATCCCTGCGCGCGGACATGAAGGACCACGGCATCGGAGTCAGCGCCATTTGTCCCGGTGTGGTCCATACCAATATCGTCAAAACCAGCACGATCGAGGGTCCGGCCTCGGCCTGGCAGGACAAGGCCGTCGAGTTTTACCGCAAGCGCAATTACCTGCCAGAGGGCGTGGCCAGGGCCATCCTCAAGGCCGTGCGAAAGAATGTCGCGGTGATGCCGGTGACGCCGGAAGCCTGGGTCATGTATTACCTCAAGCGCTGGTTCCCTGCCCTGACGCGCTTCCTCGCTGCGCAAAAGCTGCCGTTCATGAAGCAATAGGGTTGACCGGCACAGGCCGGGCCTGTGGTTGCTATCCTCGCATCCACGCGTGGTATTTTTGCAGGATGTTTAGCGCCCACTGCGGTGCATGCGCGCGCTTCCACTCACCGGCAACAAACTTGTTGGCCTCGGCCAGCGTCGGGTAGATATGGATGGTGCCGAGGATCTTGTTGAGCCCGATGCCGTGGCGCATGGCCAGGATGTACTCGGCAATGAGGTCACCGGCATGTTCGCCGGCGATGGTCACGCCCAGGATCTTGTCCTTGCCGGGCACCGTCAGCACCTTGACCAGGCCGTGTGCCTCGCTGTCGGCGATGGCGCGGTCCAGGTCGTCTATGTGATAGGTGGTGACCTCGTAGGGGATATTCTTCTCCTTCGCCTCCAGTTCATTGAGTCCGACGCGCGCTACCTCGGGTTCGGTAAAGGTGGCCCAGGGAATCACGGAATAATCCGTCCGGAACTTCTTCACTCCGCCGAACAAGGCGTTCACTGACGCGTACCAGGCCTGGTGCGCGGCCGTGTGGGTGAACTGGTAGGGCCCGGCGACATCGCCACAGGCAAAGATGTTCGGGTAATTGGTCTGCAGGAAGTCATTGACCACCACCGTGCGGCTGGTCTCAACGCCCAGCTCCTCCAGTCCGTAGCCCGTGAGGTTGGCGACGCGACCTACGGCACACACCAGTTCGTCGAAATCGATCAGCACCTCGGCATCCAGGTATTCGCAGACAATGGTCTTCTGCCCATTGAGGACGCGAATCTCCTTGGCCTTGTGCCCGGTCAATACATCAATGCCTTCCACCTCGAAGCGTTTCTGTACCATCTCGGAGACTTCGGGGTCTTCGCGCACCAGGATGCGGGGCAGCATCTCGATCTGCGTGACCTTGGCGCCCAGGCGCGCGAAGGCCTGCGTGAGTTCGCTGCCGATCGGGCCGCCGCCGAGTACGCACAGGCGCTTGGGCAGTTCCTGCATTTCCCAGATGTTGTCCGAGGTCCAGACACGAATCTGGTCAATGCCCTTGATCGGCGGCACGAAGGGGCGCGCGCCGGCGGCGATGACGATGTTGCGTGTGGTCAGCGTCTCGCCGTTGACCTCAACCGTCCACGGCGATGTGATTTTGGCATTACCCTCGATGCAGGCCACGCCCAAGCCGCTATAGCGTTCAATGGAATCGTGCGGCTCAATCGCCTTGATCACCTTGTGCACGCGTGCCATGACGTCGGCGAATTCCATTTCGACGCTGGCCGACTTCATGCCGAACTCCTCGGCACGCCGGACATGCTCCATGAACTTGGCCGAGCGGATCAGGGCCTTGGATGGTACGCAACCGGTGTTGAGGCAGTCGCCACCCATCTTGTGCTTCTCGATGAGTGTGACCTTGGCCTTGACCGCTGCCGCGATATAGGACGTCACCAAGCCTGCGCTGCCTGCACCAATCACCACCACGTTGTTGTCGAAGCGCTTGGGCTTCATGCCGCGCCAGCGCGAATAGACTTTATTGGCCTTGACGATATCCACGATCTTTTTGGCAATCAGCGGGAAAATGCCCAGCAGCACGAAGGCGCCGATCAGCTTCGGTGACAACAGGCCCGATAGCGAGCTGATCTGTGCGATCTGGGTGCCGGCATTCACGTAAACAATGGTGCCGGCAAACATGCCGAGCTGGCTGACCCAATAAAAGGTCCATGTCTTGATCGGGGTCAGCCCCATCACCAGGTTGATGACAAAGAACGGGAAGGCTGGTACCAGTCGGAGCGTGAACAGGTAGAACGCACCATCTTTCTCGATGCCCTTGTTGATGGCGGCCAGCCGATCGCCAAATTTCTGCTGCACGGCCTCGCGCAGGATCAAGCGGGAGGCCAGGAATGCCAGCGTCGCGCCGATGGTAGAGGCAAAGGACACGATCACCACGCCCCACAACAGACCGAAGATCGCGCCCGCGATCAGGGTCATCACCGCGGCGCCCGGTAAAGACAGGCCAGTGACCGCGACATAGAGGATGAAGAAACCGATGACTGTCTCAAGCCGGTGTGCCGCGTAGTAAGACATGACCTCGGCCTGCCGGGCCTTGAAATAGTCCAGGCTCAGGAACTGGCCCAGGTCAAAGATGAAAAAACTGATGACCGCGGCACCGATCAATCCTGCCACCAGCCATTTGCTCTTGTTCATTTGTCGATGCCCCCTGAAAAATACACGCGCAGGCCGCGATGGCCGTCCGCATACCCAGTCTCCGCTGTCAGCGGATTATGCTTGATGGTGCAATTGTTATCAGAAAACCGGTAGCTGCAGTCGCTGTCGCTGCCACTCCTGGCGCGGCTTGCGCAGGGTCAGGCGCAGCTCCATCACGTCGTTGTCCTCATCGAACCTGACCTTGAAGCCCAGCCGCTCCGCCAGCTTCAACATGGGCTTGTTGTCGGGCAGCACGCTACCGACGATTTCCAGTGTGCCGCGCTTGCGGCAGTAGTCGATCATCTTCTTCAGCAGGGTCTGGCCCAGGCCCTCGCCACGCAGGTCATCGCGCACGATGACGGAGAATTCCGCGCGGATGTTGTCAGGGTCGCTCCAGGCGCGCACCTCACCCAGTGTTTCCTGGCCGCCATCACCGGGCCGCACGGCGCTGGCGATGAACACCATCTCGCGCTCGTAGTCGATCTGGGTCATCTGCGCCAGCTCGGCGTGTGCGAAGCTCTTTCGGTTATAGAAATAACGGAAGCGAATCGTGCGTGGCGACAGGCGCTGGTGGAATTCCAGGTGAGCCGGTTCATCCTCGCCGCGGATGGGCCGCAGTTCCACGTGCCGGTCGGATTTGGGCAGCACCACCCACTCGCAGAGTTCCTGTGGGTATGGCGTAATCGCGGTAGGTGCCTGCTTCTCCGGCGAAGCAAGGTTGGCGCTCATGTCCAGTGCCAGCAAACCGTCACGTGAAAGCGTCAGCGGGTTGATTTCAAGTCCCTGCAGCTCGGGAATTTCCAGGATCATCTGCGACAAGGCCACCAGCACGCCGCACAGGGCCTGCATGTCCTCATCGGGATGCGAATGACTGCCTTCCTGGATCAGTCGCTCGATGCTGGAGCCGCGGATGAGGTCGCGCGCCAATGCCAAATTGACCGGTGGCAGGCCGATGCGTCGATCCTCCAGGGTGGTGACGGTGCGGCCCCCTGCGCCAAACAGCAACAGCGGCCCGAACACCGCATCCCGCGTGAACCCCACGCTCACTTGGATGGAGCCGCGCCCGCGCCGCATCGATTGTGCGGTATAACCCAGGACGCGACTGTCCGGAAATTGATCGGTCACCCAGTCCTGCAGCTGGACAACGGCCTGGTGCAGTTCTTCTTCGCTCGACAGGTCGAATCGTACGCCACGCCAGCGACTGCGCGTGCGTTCCTCGTACACGAAGGGATGGCAATGTGCCTCATGCACGATGCGCAACGCCAGCGGTTGCTGTGGACTGGCCTTCAGCCCATCGACCTGCTTTGCGCGCGCAATGTCTGTGGCTTGGGCAGTTGGGATGCCATAGGCAGTCAGCAGCTGCCGCAGTTCGCCGGGTAGCAGGTAGTCACGTCCACTGCGAAGTACCTTATGAACCTTCTTGCGTGCGGCCTTGCGCTGGTCAGGGTGCGCCAGCTTGGCCTCGGCGGGTGTCTCACGCAGATGCATCTGGTTGCGCCGGTGCCGGACCATGTGCATGAACGCTTGTACGGCCTTGTCGGGGGTTTCGTAGGTCGGTATGCCAGCGGCATCCAGCACCTGTCGGCCTGGCAATACGCTGGCCTGTCCCATCCAGCTGGTCAGCAGGTTGAAGCGTGAGTCAGCCGTGGCCTCGACCACGGCGCGTGCAAAGGAGGCGGCATCGCCCTGGCGACTGGGTGCATGGACCACCAGTGCCGCGTCCACGCCGGGATCGCGGCTGAGCAACTCCAGTGCGCGAGCGTAGTGATTCGGCGCCGCCAATACGCCAAGGT
>JBFKCG010000008.1:0-28135 GCA_041620675.1 Nevskiales bacterium | reverse complement strand
TCTTCCCTGGCCATCCAGGGTGACCTGGAGCAGCGTGATCGCGATGAAGTATTACTGCGCTTTGCCAATCGCAGTTGTTCGGTGCTGGTGGCCACCGATGTCGCCGCCCGCGGCCTGGACATCAAGGATCTGCCGGCTGTCATCAACTACGAGCTGCCCAAGAACCCGGATATCTACTTGCATCGCATCGGTCGTACCGGCCGCGCCGGCCAGAAGGGCTTGGCGCTGAGCCTGGTATCCGGGCGTGAAATGAATCGCGTCAAACCCATCGAGGCGCAACTGGAGATCACGGCACGCTGGGGCAAGATTCGCATCGCTGACAAGTCAGAGCGTCCCGATGTGCCCGCGCGGGTCACCCTGCGCATTGATGGCGGCCGCAAGGACAAGCTGCGACCCGGCGATATCCTCGGCGCGCTCACCGGCGATGCTGGTCTCGATGCCAGCGCTGTCGGCAAGATTGATATCTTCGATACGCGGTCCTACGTCGCCATAGACCGCAAGCAGGTCGGACAAGCGCAGGAGCGGCTGGGCAAGGGCAAGATCAAGAACAGGAACTTCAGGGTGCGGGTACTAGAGAACTGATCCGAGCAATTGGATATTGACTCAATGCAGGCATTCAAGCCAACGTGAAGCTGCCGGCTTCAGCGAATCGCATTCAGGATCACGCCCGTGTCCCCTTACATCACTCCCGACGGATATCAGCGCCTCAAGGCCGAGTACGACCACATCTGGCGCGTACGCCGGCCAGAGGTCGTGAAGGCGTTGTCAGCGGCCGCGGCCGAGGGGGATCGTTCCGAGAATGCCGAGTACATCTACCGAAAGAAAGAGCTGCGCGAACTTGATCGACGGGTGCGTTACTTGCAGAAGCGGCTGCCGGCGCTCAAGGTCGTGCAACAATCACCCGCGGATCATTCTCGTGTGTTTTTCGGTGCCTGGATCGAACTGGAGGACGAATTGGGCGGCCCTCACAATTACCGCCTCGTCGGCGCCGACGAGGCCCACGCCGCCAGCGGCCTGATCAGCGTTGATTCACCACTCGCCCGTCAGCTGCTCAAGAAACAGGTTGGGGAAACTGTTGAGCTGTCCTTGACGACCGGAACCAGGCGCTATGCAATCGTTTCGATCCGGTACGCCTGACATACTGCCTGGGCGCAACTGGTTGAGCGGCACCAAACCCTAATCTTTACCCGTTGTCACCAGGCAGTTGCCCGAACCCTCTTCCCGCGTGAGCTTTAGCAGACCGGCCTTGGCCATGGCATCGAGCATGGCATTGAAGGAACGGTAGCCGTAATAGGACTCGGCGAACGCAGGGCGGCGGCGCTTGAGTGCCTGCTTGATCATCGAGCTCCAGATCTTCTCGTCGTCATCGCGCTCGGCGATCATGGCTTCGAGGGTTTCCAGCACCAGATCAAAGGCTTCCTGATTCTTTTCCTCGGCACTTTTCTCGCTGGTCTTTGCGCCCTGCTTGGCGGCAGGCTTGTTGCGGGCGCGGCGGCTTTGCTGCTTCTTCTGCTCACGCACGAGGTCGTCGTACAGGATGAACTCGTCGCAGTTGGACATTAGCAGGTCGGAGCTGGAATTCTTGACGCCTACGCCGATCACAGTCTTGTCGTTCTCGCGCAGCTTGCTGACCAGCGGCGAGAAATCGGAGTCACCGGAGATGACGACAAAGATGTCCACGTGGGTCTTGGTGTAGCAAAGGTCCAGCGCGTCCACCACCATGCGAATGTCGGCGGAGTTCTTGCCGGTCATGCGCACGTGTGGGATATCAATCAGCTCGAATGCCGCCTCGTGCATCGGCTTCTTGAATTCCGAGTAGCGCTCCCAGTCGGCATAGGCCTTCTTGACCACGATGGCGCCCTTGAGCAGCAGCTTTTCCAGCACCTTGCGGATGTCGAAGGCTGCGTAGTTGGATTCACGGACACCGATGGCAATATTCTCGAAGTCGCAGAACACGGCCATGTTGGGGGATTTGGATCTGTCGTTCATGGGCCCAGTATGCAGCAAACCGCGGCGGCGTCCGAATCAGGCGGGAATGCCTTGCTTTTGTAGCCACTCCACCGCACCTTGCCCGGCGATACGCCCACTGGCGATGGCGGCCGTGAGCAGGTAACCGCCAGTGGGTGCCTCCCAGTCCAGCATCTCACCGGCGCAGAACACGCCGGCTTTTGCAGTCAACATCAGCTGATCATTCATGCCAGTAAAACTCACGCCTCCGGCCGTGCTGATGGCTTCGGCCAGCGGACGGGCTTTTATCAGCTGAAGCGGCAGTAGTTTGATCCAGTGCGCAAGCCGGACTGAATCGGCCATCTCAGCCTTGGGCACGAATTCGTAGAGCAAGCCCGCCTTCACCCCTTCGATGCCGGCCTGTCGGCGCAGGTGCTCGGTTAGGGAGCGCTTGCCGCGCGGCTTTGCGAGATCGGCGGCAATTCGTGCCTCGTCCCTACCCGGTGCCAGGTCCAAATGAATCGTGGTTGTGCCCTGTTCGATAATGGCCTCGCGCAAAATCCCCGACACTGCATACACCAGCCCACCCTCAATGCCGTGGGTGGTGATAACCATCTCGCCCTGCTGTTGGCCGCGGTTGCCACCGGCCTGCCAGTGCAAGACCACCGGCTTCAACGGATGACCGGCATGGCGCTGCCTGAAGTGTTCGCTCCAGTCCACTTCGAATCCGCAGTTGGCTGGCTGCAGTGGCGCGATTTCAGCACCTGCCTGTTGCAACCAGGATACCCAGGCGCCGTCCGACCCAAGTTGTGGCCAACTGCCACCACCCAGCGCCAGTACCACCACATCAGCCTTCACGGACTTCATGCCTTGCGGCGTACTGAAGTTGAGTGCGCCTGCCGCATCCCAACCGGTGCAGCGATGATTCACATGGAAATGCACGCCCTGCTCGCGTAAGCGTCGCACCCAGCGGCGCAGCAAAGGCGCGGCCTTGAAGTCAGCCGGAAACACCCGGCCCGACGTGCCAATGACGGTGTCCACTTCCAGACCACGCGCCCAGTCACGCAAGGCCATATTGTCGAACTTTGTCAGCCAGCCGCCGACCTGCGATTCACGTCCGCGGAAGCGCGAGACAAAAGCTTCGCGTGCCTCCGAGTGCGTAAGATTGAGGCCACCTTTGCCGGCCAGCAGGAACTTGCGGCCGACCGAGCCCTTGGCTTCATACAGGTCAACCTGCACACCAGCGGCACTGGCAACCTCAGCCGCCATCAAGCCAGCCGGGCCACCGCCGATCACGGCCAGTTTCGTTTGTCTGCTTGTTACAGTCACTCGTAATGCGTCCAGAGACGCAGGACCTTCACGGTCTTTTCTCCTTGCACCACCTGATAAACCAAACGATGCTGGATATTGATGCGGCGTGAACAAGCGCCACTTAGGTCACCCACGAGCTTCTCGTAGGGCGGCGGATTCTCAAATGGATTACGCGCCAGCAACTCGAGCAGTGTCTGGGCCTTGTCCTTGAGGCCTGCTGCCTTGAGTTTTTTCGCGTCTTTAATTGCCTGCTTTGTATAGACCAGTCGCCAGGTCACCAATCGAGCTCCGTCTCGAGTTTATTGATCGGGGTTTCCATACCCTTCTTGATGGATTCACGCATGCCGGGCACTGACAGCAGATAAAGGGTTTCCTGAATGGCAGACCAGTCTTCCTCGGAAACCAATACCCCATTGTGACGCTTGCCCGAGATGCGGATTGGCTGGTGCGACTCAGCCGCCTCATCCAGCAGGCGGTAGAGGTTGGCGCGGGCTTCACTGGCAGTCAGGGTGGTCATGAGTACAATCGTACGCTATCACGTACGATTGTACAAGTTACACCATAAAAAAAGCCCCGCATTTGCGGGGCTTTTGTCCAGGCAATCGAGATCAGTCTTCGCCGCCAAAAATGCCGGTCAGGTGCAGCAGGCTGATGAAGATGTTGTAGATGTCGAGGTACAGCGACACGGTGGCGGAGATGTAGTTGTCCTCACCGCCGTTGATGATGCGGCTGGTGTCATAAAGGATCAGCGCCGAGAAGATGCCAACCGCCATCAGTGAGATGGCCAGCGCCAGGCCGGTGATCTGCAGGAAGATGTTGGCCACTGCGCCGATCAGCACGATCAGCACGCCCGCCATCAGGAACCCACCCATGTAGGAGAAGTCCTTGCGGGTGGTCATCGCATAGGCCGACAGGCCGGTGAAGATCACGCCGGTGCCGCCCAGTGACAGCGCCACCATCTGTGCACCATTGGGTACGAACTGCAGGTAGGTGGAGATGATCGGTCCCGTCATGAAGCCGATGAAACCGGTGAAAGCAAACACCATCACCAGGCCCCAGCCACTATTGCGCGTCATGTGCACGGCGAACAACAGGCCCAACATGCCACCGAGGGTCAGGTACCAGGGCAACCTGGGCGCACCAGCCACCATTGAAACCACCGCCATCGCCGCGCTGAACAGCAGCGTCATGGACAGCAACAGGTAGGTGTTGCGCAAGACCTTGTTGGTTTCCCAGACCGAAGCCTCGCGGCCGCCCGGTCGCGACACGACGCCAGGGACACGGATCGGTTCGGGGCGTAAATCGTTATTCATGTCTTTAGTTCTCCACGACTCTTAAACAAGCTTGGGGCTGACTTTAACACGGCCTTAAGACAGGACGAAGGCCCAACTTGTTCCGCACGGGAGAGGAAGACTTGCTTAGTGTCTGCGGGATACGGACAAATGCCGCAGCTTGTCCGGGTTGCGTACGACATAAACCGCCGTCACCAGGCCGCCATGGCTCTCGATGGCCACGGTCTGGATGGGGCTGCCATCGGCAGCCCGGATCAAGCAGCCCGGCAGGCCATTGACCGTGGTGGGATAAACCTTGGCATCCGCAGGCAGGGGGTGTTTCAGGGCCAGCCCGACCAGCACCTTGGTCACCCGCTCGCGACCGTGTACCGGAATGCCCGCGGCCGCCACGCGGCCACCGCCATCGGAAACGAAACTGGCGTCTTCAGCGAGCAGGGTCTTGAGCGTGCTGGCGTCGCCGCTTTGCACTGCGTGCAGGAAGGCGGCTGCCAAGCGACGACTTTCGTCTGTTGAAACCGGGTAGCGTGTATGGGATTCGCGTACGCGCGAACGGGCGCGCGCCGCCAGTTGCCGACAGGTGGCCTCGGAACGGCCAAGCGCCTCAGCCAGTTCGGCATAGTCGGCGTCAAACACGTCATGCAACAGGAACGCCGCTCGCTCCAGCGGCGAAAGCCGTTCCAGTGCGAGCAGGAAGGCAAAGGACAGGTCTGCGGCAAGCTCACTGGCCTGCTCAGGTCCCGGCTGCAATAAAGCCTCGTCCTCAAGTACCGGCTCAGGTAGCCAGGGGCCGATGTAAACCTCCCGACGGGCCTGGGCGGACTTCAGCCGATCCAGGCATAGCCGGGTCACCGTCTGCGACAGGTAGGCGCGGGGATGATCCACGCTCACGCGATTGGCCTCGCTCCAGCGTAGCCAGGCTTCTTGGACGGTGTCCTCGGCCTCGGCATGCGACCCGAGCATGCGATAGGCCAGCCCCAGCAGGTAACGCCGATGCGGCTCAAACTCTTTGGCGAGGGACTGTGCGTCACTCATGCCGAGGCAGGCTCCAGCCGGGTAACGGGTTTATGCGGTATGACATCGATGCCACCCGCACGAACCCGCGTGCAGGACTGGCCATGACCCAGCGCGTACTTGAGCGTCGGATAGACTCGTGCGCTGGCAATCGCCAGTGCCAGTGATACCACCGCACGCGGGCCCCATTGTTGTTCGATCTGGCTGCGCAAGCTGTCGGCCTCCGGATCATGTGCCAGCACGGCAACAGCATACCGCCAGCCAAGCCGGGCCTGCTCGCCCATGCTGGCTTCATCCCCCGCCACCACTGCGCGCAGGATGGCAGGCTCAACCCCGGCGCGTTCCGCCATGCCGGTGAGCAGCTGCGTGCAGGGCCCGCAATCCTCGCTGAGCACTGCCGCAATCTTGGCAGCGTGGTACAGCGCTGGGGGGGCATCCTCGCAATACTGTGACATGCCCATGATCCGCGAAAAGCTCAAGAAGGCCTTGCGACTGATGTCCAGCATCTCGTGCCCATAACTCATGTCGTAATCGTAGGCACGCTCGAACTTGCTGATCTGCTGGTGCAGGAAGCGATTAAACATGGGCGACTCCTTCGCGCGGGCGACGCGGCCGTGCGATCCACAGGACCAATGCCGGTACGAGCAATACACCAATGAAGTCCTGCGCCAGATGCTCCAGCGAGGCACGGCCCACCGCAGCATCCCACAGATGCACCAGGGCATGCATGAGCAGGAATATGCCTGCGGTGAAGGCTGCCGCCCGCCCGCCGGCACGATTGAGCGCCAACCAGGCGATGGCACCAGCGCACACGATGTAGGCACAGCCAATGTCACGCACGAAGTGGGGGTTGAAGGGCCCGGTCGAGGCCACGGTCGGCAACGTGTGGTACCAGGTCTCGGGCAGGAACAGCATGAACAGGCCATTCCCCCCCAGGGTCAGGGTCAGTATCCATAAGGTCAGGGTGCGAGTTTTCATCTTAAAGGTCCTCCTGTTCCCTTAAGACGAGACAGCCTCGCTGTTTGTGACATCAACCGGGGCAGGCAGATGCACTACTAGTGCACCAGCCTGCCCCAAGTAATCCATGGCCCTGGCTGCGTTGAGCGAGTCTTAGTTATTGATCAGTCATAGCCTGGCGGTGGCACGCGGTGATGGGTTGCCTGCTCATAGGCATAGGCAATCTCAAACAGCCTGCCTTCGTCCCACTTGCGACCGAAGAACTCGACGCCAATCGGCAAGGGCTTGGCGTCGGTCGTGAACCCGCCGGGCACCACAATCGAAGGCATGCCCGTGCTCGAACTGAAGCCGCAGTTGCTGCCCTGAGTGGCACCCGCCACATTCCCATTGAACATGCCCTCTGGGTGACTGGCGAAATCTTGTGCCAATCCGACTGCGTCCACTTCCACCAGCGTACCCATCGGTGGCTCCAGCACCGGCGGGTAAACGAGCGCATCCAGGCCTAGCCGATCCATTTCGGATTCCACGTACTGGCGCAATGGCTCACGCCTTGCCTTGGTAGCGAAATAACTGTCGGACGTGGTATCCGATGCCGCCTTGGACAGGACAAGCAATGCCTGAATCACCGGGTGCACCTGCCCGCTGGAGATAATCTCGTCAAGGTTATGTCGCACCGGCTGCGGAACAGTCGCGAGATACTCGTTGATATTGGACTCGAACTCCTGGATCAATACCGACAGAGACCTGAAATCCTTCAGGTCTACCGGATCGATGATAATCGCACCAGCCGCCTCGATATCCTTGATGGCCTGCGCCATCACACGGGTCACGTGCGGATCATCGCCAAAGGCGTCGGTGCTTCCGTAGCTGCGAAGCACGCCAATGCGCTTCCCACGAAGGCCATCCTTTTTGAGATAAGCCGTGTACGTGGTGGGCTGGTGCCTCCCGCTTTCCAGCGTGAAGGGATCTGCCGGGTCAATACCGGCCATCACATCAAGCACACGCGCAGCATCTTCCACAGTGCGTGTGATTGGCCCGCCAACGTCATGGAAGTGGGATAGCGGCACGATGCCATCCTGCGAAACCAGGCCGATGGATGAACGCACACCCACCAACGATGCATTAGACGGGGGCAGGCGAATCGAGGCGCAAGTATCTGATCCAGTCCCGATCAGTCCCAGGTTGGCGGCAATGGCTGCGGCCGAACCTGAGCTTGAGCCACCAACATCCTTGCTGGTGTCATACGGCGTACCTACGCGAACCGTCCAGCTGTTGTGGCTCTGGGTGAAGTACGCGTACTCGGCCATGGTGGTCTTGCCCAGAATCACCACACCGGCCTTTCGCAGACGTGCCACGGTAAACGCATCGTCCGCCGGCATCGATCCTGCGAGCGCTCGTGAAGCCGCCGTGGTCGGAAAATCATAGGAGTCAAAATTATCCTTGAGCAGCATCGGCACGCAGTGCAATGGACCGACCTTGCCATGCTGCTGATAAGCCACATCCAGCGCAGCCGCGTCTTCGAGTGCATGTGGATTCAGTGACACGATGCTATTTAACGGGAGCCCACTGGAAACGCTGGCATCGTACTTGGCGATACGATCCAGATAGGACTGCACCAAATCGGCGCAAGTGAACTTGCCCGAAGTTAATGCCGCGTGCGTGGAAGCAATGGTTGCCTCGTTCAAGGCATAGGTAGAGGCCTGACTTGTGGTCGTGGAAGCCTTGGTCCCACTACCACCGTTGCTACCACCACAAGCCGAAAGCAGGCCTGAAAACAACAAAAACATTAATCGACGATGACGCACAATCATGACACACACCCTGGATGGAACGATGCAAGACAAGTTGCAAGCTCCATGCCATAGGTTGTGACTTAAAGCGGTATTACGTAGTTATTACTACGCCCTCACGCACCGGCACCAGACTCAAGCATCTCCAGCCAAATGGGTGCGCACCTTGATCTCCTGGCTCAGCGTGCGATGGACCGGGCACTTGTCAGCGATATCCATCAGCATCCGCCGCTGCTCGGCGCTCATCTCACCCTGTAAGGTAATCTCACGCTCGATCTCGGTGATCTGGCCGTCCTTGCTTTCGCAGTCAGCACAATCTGCAGCATGCACTTTTTTCTGTGTCAGACGTACCGACACTCCCACCAGCGGGATCTGCTTGCGGTTGGCATACATGCGCAAGGTGATGGAGGTGCAGGCTCCCAGTGCGGCAAGCAGGTAATCATAGGGAGCCGGCCCCTTGTCACCGCCACCCAGGCTGGAGGGCTCGTCTACAAGCAGCGTATGCCGACCGACCGTGACTGTATTGGCATAGGGGCCATTGCCCGCTTCCGTGACCACAACCACAGCATCATTCGCTTCCGTACTCATGCAATAGCCCCTAGGACTTGGATTGGAACTCGCCTTTCTCCCACTTTTCGCGCAGCACGAATTTCTGCACCTTGCCCGAGCCCGTCAATGGGAATTCATTGACAAAGATCCAGTAACGCGGCGTCTTCTGCGCGGCGAGGTTGGCACGCACATGCGCGCGCAGGTCATCTTCCGTCGGGGGATTGGGACCGGCACAACGGATGAAAGCCGCCAGCTCCTCACCCATCTTCGGATCCGGCACGCCCACGACGGCCACATCCGCCACCGCGGCATGCTCGTGCAGGACATTTTCAATCTCGACCGGGAACAGGTTCTCGCCGCCGCGAATCACCATCTCCTTGAGGCGGCCCTTGATGCGGAAATAGCCACGTGAATCCATCGTGGCCAAGTCACCGGTATGCAGCCAGCCATCCTCGTCGATGGCCTTGGCGGTGGCCTCCGGATTCTCGAAGTAGCCGGTCATGACCAGGTAGCCGCGCGTGCACAGCTCACCGGTAACGCCCACGGGCACGATCTTGCCTGAAGCCGGGTCGACGATCTTCACATCGGTATGCGGCAATGCCTGGCCGATGGTCTCGGCCTTATCCTCAGGTGAATCATCCAGGCGCGCCATGGTAATCACGGGCGAGGACTCAGTCTGGCCATAGATGATGCTGAATTTCACGCCGAGCTTGGCTTCAATCTCGCGCACCAGTTCGGCAGGCACGCTGGCGCCACCGGACATCACGGCACGCAGGGACGCAAGGTTGCGCTTCGCGAAGCTGGGATGTTGCATGCAGGCCAGCAGCATGGTCGGTACGCCCAGCAAGTGTGTCGCCTTCTCTTGTTCGACCAGATCCAGCAGCATGCCTGGCTCGAATCCCGGCAGGAACGCGTGGGTGGCACGCGTCTGTACCGGCCCGAGCGCACTCGCCACACAACCGGCGGTATGAAAGAACGGCATGGCGTGGGCAAATACATCGCCATTGCGGTGACCGAGGCGTTCCATGATGAGGCGGGAGTTGTTCGTAATTCCGCGGTGATGCAGCAACGCGCCCTTGGGAAAACCCGTGGTACCGGAGGTGTACTGGATTTGTGCCGGATCATCCGGCTTGACCTTGGGCAGTTGGGCCTTTGCCGGCGCGCTGGCCAGGAAAGCAGCCCAGTCAGCAAACTCAATGGTTTCACGCAACTCCGGCAGCTGGTTGCGCACTTCGGCCACGGCCGCAGCCATTGGGTTACCACGCACTTCGCGCACATAAAACAGACCAACTGACCTCGACTGCTTGAGCACATAGGCCAGCTCGCGCGGCCGGTAGCCGGGATTGACGGTGACCAGCACCAGTCCGGCCAAGGCCGCGCCAAACTCTAGCTGCAGCCATTCGGGGATGTTGTGGGCCCAGACCGCGATGCGCTCACCGGGCTTGAAGCGGGTTAACAAGGCACGTGCGGCCTGCTCGGAATCGCGCAGCAACTCGGCATAAGTCCAGTCCCGCCGCTTCTCGCCAGCGGCAATGATCGCGATGGCATCTGGCTTGTCGGCTGCCGCCTCGCGCAACACACCGCCCACCGTGGTATCCAGGATGGAGCCTGCCATGTCAGCAGGCCAATAGGAGTCCTTGAACGACATCGTAATCTCCCTCTCGCTTTGGCTATGACTTGATTGTGCCCCCAACTGGCAGCGACAACCTACTACAGCCGGACTGTTTTATTGAGCCGTACGCAACAGCGGGGCACGACTGATTAATACCTGAGCCAGGAAATACGTGATCCAGATCGCCTGCGAGGCCAGCACTGGTCGCGACGGCCCGTCGAGCAGATACAGGCCAATCAGGCTGTCGGAAACCACAAACAGCAAGCCACCCAATGCCGGCCAATGGGCCTGACGTCCCCGGACTGCGCCAAGCAGCACGGCAATGACCCCCATCAGCATCACGACAAAGGCATAGCCGACGGACAATTTGATCAACAGCGGTGGTGACGCGGGATCAATCACGACTTGCCACAGGCCCAGCGCGAGCCATGGCCAAAGCCCCAGCGCAATCAGCCAATGCCACAGGCGTGCTGCCGGCTGGCCTGCGGATGGGTTGCTCAGCAGGCGAATGAAACAGGTGACGTAGCACAGATGCGCCACCACAAAGAATGGGATCGACAGCAGCGTCTGCGGCTCCAGGAGAAAACCGAGGTTAAAAAGATAGCTGTTGATGAGGTCGCCGCCAAAACTGAACAGCAGGCCGGCCAGAACCAAGCGGCTTTCGGGTGATTGCAGGCGGAACTGCCAGGCCACGATGACGATGAGCACCAGCATTTCGGCCAAGTGCACGACGCGGTAAGCGGTCATGCCTGCGGCATCAGGCCGATCCAGATACAAGGATGCGAGACCCTCGGCCAACAGCATGAAGCCAACAAGACTTACCAACACTGCCTGTTTATTGATGCTTGATGCCATGCCCAAGGCAGTCTAACTGATGTTGCAGGAAATCCTGGCCCAGGCGCAGAATCTTGCAGAGCAGCAGACCTCACCCTCGTCATACTTGGAGGTAATCATGCAGTCCAGATATGTACTGGTTGTTGCCATTATTGTTGGAATGATTGCTGCGGCTTACATCATCCTGGTTGGCAAGCCAGATCAAAAGGACCCAGCCGTCCTGAATGCATCACAGACACCCGTGGCGACTCCAGCCCCAGGTAACGCAAGCCAACCCGAAGCCATGCAGCCAATGCCTGACACGAAGACGTCAGACGCCGACCCCGCACGCCAGAAGCTTCAGTCACGCCTTGATGCGATTGCGCAGGCTTATGACGAAGGCAACATCAAGGCCATCGAACTCGCCATCTGGAAGAACCATGCCGTGGTTCGCCCCAATGGCGAGCATCTGGACAGAGCAGGTGTGCTGCGGAACTGGACCCAGGAATGGACCCAACTGCACAACCGGGACTTAACTCTTAGCGTGGTGAGTTTCGAACGGTCGGAAGACTACGTAAACGCCAGTTGGTCGGTTGACCTTGCCGCAGATATACAGGACGAATTTGGTGAAACGCACAAATTCAAGCTACACGGCCTGCAGGAAGCCCGCTACCTGATCTCAGGTGATGAAGAGCAACTCGATGGGCCCATCACTTATACCCTCGTAGACCAAACCATGAATGGTGAACCCTGGCCCACGCAATAAGTCATCAATTTGTACTCGAGCATTGATTTGCGATCCCCGGTCCTGCACTGCTATCACGCCATCCTCGGCCAGTTGGCCAATCGGCGCTGGCTCCGCCCTCCCTGCCCGTCCACCCCGCGCGCCCGTTCCAGCGCGCGGATGAGTTCCAGACGGGTATCGCGCGGGTCAATGACCCTGTCGATGTAGTTCACGCCCGCGGCTTCCCACGGCGCGTTGGCGCGGGAGATTTCCTCCATTAAGGCCTGACGCGCCTCGTGCGAATTCTCCATTTCCGCCAGCTTGCGCCCATACACCACGTTGACCGCGACGGCAGGTGCCATGAAGGAGATATCGGCACCCGGCCAGGCCAGCACGGAATCGCAGCCCATGTTTCCGCCGGCCATGTTGCAGTGGGCCATACCGTAAGATTTGCGCACGATGAGGCTGATCCGTGGCACCGTACTCTGATGCAAGGCCTCGATCCAGTTCATGATGCGCAAGGGCATGGCGCCTTCTTCCGCGCGCTTGCCGACGAAAAAGCCCGGGGTGTCGTGCAGGAATACCAGCGGGATATGAAAGGAATCGCACAGGCAGATGAATGACACTGCCTTCTGGCAGGCGCCTGGCCCCATCGCCCCGGCTGTGACCTTGGGGTTATTGGCGAGTACACCCACCACCTTGCCATCCAGACGCGCCAGGGCCGTGATGAGCGAGCCGTCGAAATTGGGCTTCAGCTCCAGCAAGGAACCGGCGTCGAAGACGGCCTCCATGAGCTTGTGCATGTCATAAACCGATCTTGGATCGGACGGCACAAGATCCAGGATGGCCTCGAGGCGATTTGAGCCTGCTCCTCGCTCAGCGTCGCTGCCGATAACCGGTGGCAACTCATTTGCGTTATTGGGCAGGTAACTCAGGGCCTTGCGAACCAGTGCCAGGCAGTCCATCTCATCCTCGGCAAACAGGTCTACCTGGCCGGTGACATTTGCATGCAGCTTCCAGCCACCCAGTTCTTCCGTGCTGGCGTTCTCGCCGGTGGCAACTTCCAGGATTGATGGACCGCCGACGCACATCGCCGTGCCCTTGACCTGGATGACGATGTCGGAAATCGAGGCGGTCCAGGCCGAGCCGCCAAAACATTCGCCCATGATCGCGGTGATGAGCGGCACGCGCCGATCACGGGGTGGTGCATTCTGGATGGGGTAGACCATGCTCATCATGCCGGCACTCCCCATGATGTCCGGCACACGTGCGCCGCCGGCATCGCCCAATTGAATGCAGGGATAGCCTTTTTCGGTGGCGTACTTCATGCCCTTGAACAGCTTGCCGACGCCAACGCGGCCACCTGCACCGGCCATCACCGTCACATCATCGGCACCAATGAATACCGTGCGCGTATCTATCCGGCCAAAGCCCGCGACCTTGCCGTCCGCCGGCGTCCTGTCAGCCGCCTCCGGCAGATCACTATGCGCATGCAGGCCTTGCTCATCAAACGAATCCGGGTCCAGTAACCTCTCGATGCGTTCGCGCGCCGTCAGGCGGCCCTTGGCGTGCTGTCGCTCGATCTTGTCGGCACCACCCATGGCATGGGCTTGTGCTTCACGCTCGACAAGTTCCGCCATGCGGTGAGGATCTGGTCTTTCTGGCTTGATTTCGGGTGCGTCAGGCATTTGGCGATTATGCCCTGAGTCCGACGAGGACATGTAACCCCCATCGGCGTCAAGAACTTTGTTTGGCCCCCTCTTGCGCAATTACAGGACTCCGCGTACAAATCGCATCCGAGCGGTTCCTTGGCATGAAGCCAAAGACTCAAAATAAAAGTAACCGCCACCACACCCTGCCGTTCGAGCAGAGGGTGGATCTACCAACAATGCGAGGAGACTTTCAATGCGCCTTACCGTATGCAGGGCCCTAATGGGCCTGTGCTTAACCATGCTCGCGAGCCAGGCCTGGGCAACACCCTGCCTGATCATCGTTCATGGCAAACAGACCAACACCAACACCTACACCAGCTACACCTCGGCCCGTAACTACTGGGTCAACGGTTCCAATGACTTCGTCAAGACCGTGACCAAGAACTTCCTAACGCCGTATTACGTGGTGGGTTATAACGGTACCAAGCCTTACTTTGATGCACAGTCCGCGGGCGAAGTAGCCAATGAGATCGTTGCAGCGACCAACGGCATTGCCGATGGCGGCGGCAAGAAGTGCACGAAGACCTACGCCCAGGGCGGCACCTTCTGGGTGGTAGCTCACAGCATGGGCAGCACCGTGATGGACTACATCATGGGCAATAGCCGCACGACCGACCCGAACTACAACTCGGTTGGTCCGTTCAGCACCGTGGCAGCACGCGTCAGCCTGGTCATGACGACCGGCGGCGCCCATCGTGGCTCCGAAGGTGCGGACGCAGTCTGTGGCGCCTCCAGTGGCGGCTGTAACTTCATGGCCTCGTTCATCCAGGATTGCGACACCGCAACCACCTGGCTGCGCAGCGCCGATACCTACCAGGTCAAGACCTACTCCAACGCCCCGGCCAAGAACATCTACCTGACCGGCGGTTACGAGGCGATCTTTGGTGCCAGTGCCTGCTTGTCCGGTGAAGATGACGGCGTCGTCCAGTACGCATCCATCTTTGCCTGCAATGGCAGCGCCACGGCGAGTTACAACAACTCCAACGTCTGCGGTAACAGCGCCAAGATGAAGGCCACGGGCTTCCTGAACCTTGACGGCGCGCACGAGAATCACAGCAACGAGCGTGATGCGAGCGATTCCGACACCCGTCGCCAGGTCCCGAACGGCATCTGGACCTGCAGTGGCGTGCCCTGTGCGCCGAACACGGTCGTGCATAGCTCGCAGACCACCGCTGCCTTCATCAGTACCTTGTACTGATCGCGCAACCACATTGGAGAATAAAGTCATGTTGACTCGAAAAAATACCTTCATGGGCTGTGCAATGGCTGCAGTCCTGCTGCCGCTGAGTGCCCAGGCCCAACCCAAAGCCGGTTCACTGGCTGAATCCGCCGCGCAGGACTACCTCCAGCAGGCTCGTCATCCCCATTGGTCCCAACCCGTGCGGCCCGGCGATGCCGATCCGTTGGCTGACCTGCGGACGCCAACCCGCCAGCGTGCAGCCGGACCCAAGGGCGCAGGCCCGATGTTGACCGTCTGGGGCTCGACAATCGCAGCGCAGGCCGGTGATACGGTTGAGCTATTCGCAGAACTGAGCGAAGGCACGCCGGACTCGACCGACCCGCTGGTGGCACTGGGCCTGCAAAAGTCCAAGACTGCGGCCACCGGTATCAGCGCGGAGTTGCTGAGTGAAACGCTGGGTTCCGTCGGACAGGTTGTCTATCGCGATGACGGCCAGGGTGCCGACCGCAAGGCCGGCGATGGCGTTTACTCCGCAAGCGTCACACTGCCCGCTAGCCAGCAGCCTGCACTGGGTACTGCCGACCTGATCACCGTCAAGGTGACTGCGGCACTGGCCAATGGTGAGAAGCGCGTGGCACTGGGCGGCTACCAGTACAGCACGCCTGCGGCACGCCTGACCGGCAACTACCGCGAAGCCCTGAAGGACGGCAGCCTGGTGTTGTCCGCCGAGGTCGAGGTGCTGGCCGAGGGCCGCTTCCACCTGACGGGAACCCTGGGTGATTTGGCGGGTGTACCGATCGTCAGTGCGCAACAGGCACAGGTACTGTCTCCCGGCACGCACTGGATGGACCTGTCCTATTACGGGCTGGCCTTCCACGACCGGGCTGCCAGCGGCCCCTTCAAGCTGGCAACGGCGTCACTGGCTACCGTGACGCAGATGCCAAACGCGATGGGACCGGTGTTGCTCAACAGCTTCACCACCAAGGCCTATGAACTGGCGAGCTTCACCAGTAAGCCATTCAACGACCCACTGCTGATTGACGCCGCGCGTCGCCTGCAGCTGGACGCAGTCAAATAACAATAAGCTTTCGGATATAACTAGAATAAGAATTCAGGGCGCCCGTGCAAACGGGCGCCCTTTTTATTTGCGAGAAGATCAATCGGGATTCAGAGCTTCTTGTAAACGTCAGCACCGGCTTTCACGAATTCTGCGGATTTTTCCTGCATGCCTTGTGCGATCGCGGCCTGATCCTCCAGTCCCTGCTTCGCTGCGTACTCGCGTACATCCTGCGTGATCTTCATCGAGCAGAAATGCGGTCCACACATGGAACAGAAATGCGCCAGCTTGGCGCCTTCCTGCGGCAGCGTCTCGTCATGGAATTCCTTCGCTTTCTCCGGATCCAGGCCCAGGTTGAACTGGTCGGCCCAGCGGAACTCGAAGCGCGCCTTGGATAGCGCATTGTCACGCACCTGCGCGGCCGGATGTCCTTTGGCCAGAT
This sequence comes from Nevskiales bacterium, assembly GCA_041620675.1. Classification (GTDB taxonomy): domain Bacteria; phylum Pseudomonadota; class Gammaproteobacteria; order Nevskiales; family DATLYR01; genus DATLYR01. Next base: position 11,738 of record JBFKCG010000008.1, on the reverse strand, counting down.
CGGCGGCGTGGGCGGCAATCTTGTAGGTAATGATGCCCTCGCGTACGTCATTCTTGTCCGGAAGACCCAGGTGTTCCTTTGGCGTGACGTAACAGAGCATGGCGGTACCGAACCAGCCAATCATCGCGGCACCAATGCCGCTGGTGATGTGGTCATAGCCCGGCGCGATATCCGTGGTCAGCGGCCCGAGCGTGTAGAAGGGAGCCTCGTCGCAGTCCTTCAACTGCTTGTCCATGTTCTCCTTGATCAGGTGCATGGGCACATGACCAGGCCCCTCAATCATGACCTGCACGTCATGCTTCCAGGCGACCTGCGTCAACTCACCGAGGGTCTGCAGCTCGCCAAACTGAGCTTCGTCATTGGCATCGGCAATACAGCCTGGCCGCAGGCCATCGCCCAGCGAGAAGCTGACGTCATAGGCCTTCATGATCTCGCAGATGTCCTCGAAATGCGTATACAGGAAGTTTTCCTTGTGGTGCGCCAAGCACCACTTGGCCATGATGCTGCCACCACGGCTGACGATGCCGGTGACGCGCTTGGCGGTCAGGGGCACATAGCGCAGCAACACGCCGGCATGGATCGTAAAGTAGTCCACGCCCTGCTCGGCCTGCTCGATCAAGGTGTCGCGGAAGATCTCCCAGGTCAGCTCCTCGGCCTTGCCATTGACCTTTTCCAGCGCCTGGTAAATCGGCACCGTGCCGATCGGTACGGGCGAGTTACGAATGATCCACTCACGGGTCTCATGGATGTTCTTGCCGGTGGACAGGTCCATGACGGTGTCACCGCCCCAGCGCGTGGCCCAGACCATCTTTTCCACTTCCTCGGCGATGCTGCTGCTGACAGCCGAGTTGCCGATGTTGGCGTTGATCTTGACCAGGAAGTTGCGGCCGATGATGACCGGTTCCAGCTCGGGATGGTTGATGTTGGCCGGGATAATGGCGCGACCACGCGCCACCTCATTGCGCACGAACTCGGGTGTGATTTCCGTCGGGATGGCTGCGCCGAAGGATTGGCCGGCATGCTGCTTGAGCAGTCCGGCCTTGGCATAGCTGTCTTTCAATTCCTGCAGCCGGCAATTCTCGCGAATCGCGACGAATTCCATCTCGGGCGTAATCAAGCCGCGTCGTGCGTAATGCATCTGGCTGACATTGGCGCCCGCCTTGGCCCTGCGAGGCGCGCGGATGTGTGCAAAGCGCAACTCCTTGAGCGCGGGATCGCTGGCGCGCGTATTGCCAAACTCTGAACTTGGCCCCTCAAGTTGCTCGGTATCCGCGCGATCCCTGATCCACGGCTCCCGCAAAGCCGGCAGTCCCGCCACCAGGTCAATCTGTACATCCGGGTCGGTGTATGGGCCACTGGTGTCATAAACCGTGAGCGGCGGGTTTTCCTGGGCACCAAAGCTGGCGGGGGTGGCGGTCTGGCTGATCTCGCGCATGGGCACGCGGATATCCGGGCGACTGCCCTCAACGTAAACCTTGCGGCTATTCGGGAAAGGCGTGATGACCTCGGTGGCGAGCTGGGCGGTCCGGGCCAGAATGTCCTTGGGTACAGCGTTCATGAAGTGCCTCAAAGGCGAAAATCAGGAGGTTTTACGGTTGTGCCTGCCTATTGTAGTCCGATACCCAGGCCAGGGCCGATATTGTGTGGGGTTATCGCCAACCAATCACGTCAAAGCCACGCTCATGCAGGCAGCGGTCAACATAGGCCTTGAACAGGGGGTCAGGCTCCCGTGCACGGAACATGCCTCGCATAAAGCCGTGTGCCGAGCCGCCCGCGGCGCCAGCGGCCGCGCCTCTCCCCGCATTGCCGGTCACTGCGCCAACCGCCGCACCCGTCACGGCACCGACCGCGCCATCCTCCACGGTTTTTTCTGCCACTCGCAGGCTGGGGTCATTCTTCAGATCGGCGGCTTCCGCCATGCGCATGCAGTGGTCCACGGCCTGCTCGGCTGTCGCCGAGCGCTCAGCTTGGGCGTTGCTCGGATAGAGCACCGGCCGCTGTGAGGCGCATCCTCCCAGCAACAATAAGGAATAAAGACAAAGACAGAGGACCAAACCGGCTCGCATCCGCAATCCCTCGCTGGCACCTCAAGGCAGTCTAGCGCGTATGTCCAAGACACGCAGACACCAGCGCAAAGACAGTCGCATCAACTTTCAGCGGCATCCAACCAGAGGGGAGCCTAGTCAGCTGGTACTTCGCGCAGCAGGAAATACAGGCCGGCATAGACCTTCGGGTCAACCATCCCGCCCTTGGCCTGCCAGCGGTTCAGCCAGTCATCGACCTCGCTGAGGGGCACCACATGGACGATGATGTCCTCGCTGCTCTCGCCACCACCCGGGCCCACTCGCTTCAATCCATGCGCACGAAACCAGGTGATCAGTTCAGAGGCCAGCCCGGGCGACGGCGGGCCAACAAAAATCTGCTGGTATCGCTCCGCCTCATAGCCGGTTTCCTCGGCCAGTTCCCGTCGCGCCGTGGTTTCCAGCGCCTCATCCTCGGACCCGGCGACGTCACCTACCAGGCCGGCGGGCAGTTCAATCACTTTGCCGCCAGCAGGTACGCGCATCTGCTCAATCAGGACAATTTCCTGCTGCGGGGTCAGCGCCAGGATGATCACGGCATGGTCGCGGGTCACCCGCTGGACGTACTCCCAGCGGCCCGTTCGCATCAGGCGCAGGAACTTGCCGGCATACAGGACTTCCGTCGTCATGGGTCACTCCGATAAAAGAGTAAGTGTCTACAGCGCGGTCAAATTTGACCGGCATGCAAGGGCTGCGGTTAACTGCAGCTTCAAGTAAAAATACCCTATGTGCGCGAATGATGTGCCCACACCGGCACCCGCATCGCACGCTGACAACGATACCAAGCCTGGAGTGGCCATGAGCAAGCGCGATCTTGAATCCGTACTGAACGAAGTCCGGCAGTTTCCGCCTCCTGCCGAGTTCACGCGCAATGCGAAATTCAAGGCGTCCGACCTGGAAGCACTGCACCAGAAAGCGCAGCAGGATCATGTGGGTTTCTGGGCCGGGCTGGCGAAAAACGAGCTGCACTGGCACAAACCCTTCAGCCAGACACTGGATGAATCCAAGGCGCCCAATTACGCCTGGTTCCGCGATGGCACGACCAATGTCAGCTACAACTGCATTGACCGCCACCTCAAGACCCGGGGTGACAAGCTCGCCATCATCGCCGAAGGTGAGAAGGGCGATGTTCGCAAGTTAACCTACCGGCAGCTGCATGCGGATGTCTGCCGCTTCGCCAATGCATTGAAGGCACAGGGCATTGGCAAGGGTGATCGTGTGGTCATCTATATGCCGATGGTGCCGGAAGCCGTCGTCGCGATGCAGGCCTGTGCACGCATCGGCGCCATTCACTCCGTCGTTTTCGGCGGATTCTCGGCGCAATCACTTAAGGACCGCATCGAGGATGCTGGCGCCAAGCTGGTCATCACCGCCGACGGTGGCACTCGCGGTGGCGGCATCGTCGAGCTCAAGGCCGCCGTCGACAAGGCGCTGGAGGGGGGTTGCCCCAGTATCGATAAAGTCATCGTGCTCAAGCGCACCGGTCACAAGGTTCCGATGAAGGCCGGACGCGACCTGTGGTGGCATGACACTGAGGCCACCCAGACTGAAACCTGTGATCCCGAGTGGGTCGAGGCCGAGCATCCGCTCTTCCTGCTGTATACCTCCGGCTCCACTGGCAAGCCCAAAGGCATCCAGCACTCCACCGCAGGCTACCTGCTCAATGCGCACATGACCGTGCAGTGGGTCTTTGACATCCAGGATTCCGACATCTTCTGGTGTACGGCCGACGTGGGCTGGGTCACCGGACACAGTTATGTGGCCTATGGCCCACTGTCTAACGGCGCCACCATCCTGATGTACGAGGGTGCCCCCACCATCCCAGACGCTGGTCGCTTCTGGAAGATTTGTCAGGATCATGGCGTAACCATCTTCTATACCGCGCCGACTGCAATTCGTGCCCTGATGAAGCTGGGTGATGAAATTCCTTCCCAGTACGACCTGTCGAAAATCCGGCTGCTTGGTACCGTGGGCGAGCCAATCAATCCCGAGGCCTGGATGTGGTATCACCGTGTCATAGGCAAGGAGCGTTGCCCCATCGTCGATACCTGGTGGCAAACCGAGACGGGCGCCATCATGATGTCGCCCGTGCCAGCCGTGATTGCGACCAAACCCGGCTCCTGCACCCGCCCCCTGCCCGGCATCGTGGCCGATGTGGTGGACGAGGATGGCAACCCGGTGCCTGACCCTGGCAAGGGTGGCTACCTGGTCATCAAGAAGCCCTGGCCTTCGATGCTGCGAACGATCTGGGGCGACAACGAACGTTATATCAAGACCTACTGGTCGCAGTTCCAGAACCGGTACTACGTGGCCGGTGATTCCACCCATCGTGACAAAGATGGCTACTACTGGATCATGGGCCGGGTGGATGACGTCCTCAACGTCGCGGGTCACCGCCTGGGCACGATGGAAGTTGAATCCGCGCTGGTAGCCCATCCACGCGTGGCCGAAGCCGCCGTGGTGGGCCGCCCGCACGAGACCAAGGGCGAAGCCATCTTCGCCTTCGTGGTGCTGCGCGGCAAACGTCCCGAGGGTGACAACTCGACCCTGGTCAAGGAACTTCGTGACTGGGTCGGCGAGCAGATTGGCGCGATCGCCAAGCCGGAGGAAATCCGCTTCGCGGACAACCTGCCAAAAACCCGGTCAGGCAAGATCATGCGGCGCCTGCTCAGGACCATCGCCAAGGGCGAGGAAATCACCCAGGATGTCTCGACCCTGGAAAATCCGGCGATCATTGACCAGCTGCGCAACCCGGGTTAGTGCTTTTGTCGCGGGTGCGGCCAGACTTGCCATGTGACGTCTGGAGTCCAATACTGACGCAATCAGTCAGCCGCCAAGGCTGCGCCAGAACCGAGAATCCCGAATTAATACAGGAATATGCGGTTTTCTGGCCGGGAATGGTTTTTGGATAGTCTAAAATCGTTTGTGATGGTCGGGCACGAACCCGACCCACGTAATTATAATTATTGGGATGAAGGTAGCAGGACTCTAGATGGCCAAGTTGGTACTCCACGGGAATGAAGGCGCGCAACGCGAAATCCCTCTCGACAAGCAGCGGGTGACAATCGGCCGCAGCAGCAATAACGATATTTGCCTGGATGACAAGGCCACCAGCAGCCATCATGCGGCCATCATTACCATTGGGCGTAACTGCTATTTACAGGACCTGAAGAGCACGAACGGCACGCTCGTCAACGGCACACCGATACAGAAACACACCCTCAAGCACGGCGACGTGATCCTGATCGGTCGTAATCACCTAAGCTTCATGATGAGCGAACCCGAGACTTCCCTGGCTACTTCCGTGCCGGCCGCGGCTGAAGCCCCTGCCAGCCCCGCCCCTGCCGTCAATGGATCGGCTGGATTTGATCCCGCCGCCACCTTGAAGCAAACGACAGCGGGTGAATCGGATTACAAGCCATGGGCTGAAAAAACCAATGACGATGCGCCGCCGAAAGACATGGTCGACAGCATGCTGGACGCCATTCGGTCACATCGTGAGCAGGAACGTACCTTGCAATTACGCCGCAAGGACAAGGTAGAAGCCGAGTGGAAAAAGCTCGTCGAAGGCGCACAGGTCCTGAAGAAGCGCGTGGGATCCCACCCCCAAGTGAAATTCTTTGACATCTCGCGCAATCATTCCGACATCATGATCCGCCTCCAGAGCAATGGCGGCAAATCACAACATAGCATCCTGATCTCCCGCACCCATCCCCATAAGCCATCGCCGATCGAGACCATCTGGTTGATCGAATCCGGACGCCCGGACAAGCATTGCGAAAGCTGCGAGGAAATCATGCGCGACGTCATGAGCACCCTCGCGCCTTTAATTGCCTAGGCAACAGGCAACCCAGGACTTCTGCTGGATGAACGCGGGCTCGCGGATGCGAACCTTCCGCCTGGGCGATGAGCATTAGATCGGCAGGAAGATCATGGTGGCGGCGCCCTGAACTATGCGATTGATGGTCCGGTTGCTGCTGTCGGCGGTAATCTCAGCCATCATGTCCTGCAATGCGATCATTTTCCCGAACAGGCGCTCAAAGCTGAGGTTATCTGGCTGGGCGTCGGTGCCCATTTCATTGGTCAGCAGGTAGGGCTGGCCCCGGGCATCGCGTTTACGTGACAGCCGCCACACCAGCACCTCGATGTTACGCGCGCTGTTGTAGAGCTTTTGCTGGTCCAGCTCGTCAAGGACGAAATATTCGGTCTTGTAATCATAGGCACGGCGCAGCATGTCAACCAACCCCGCCATGACCGCGAACACCCGGTCGCCTTCATAGTGGTCATCGAAGGCCAACAGCATGGCCTCTGTCGACTGCCGTCCGCCCAGTTCCGCAAACTGCAGCTGGCCCCGATTGCTGAATAACTGCTGCAAGCGCTGCTCCAGGGTCTGACCGGCTCGCTTGCGCAACTCACGCGGGTTGCGCCGATACAGCTTGATGGCCAGCTCCCGCAGGTGCGCTTCCTGGGCGAGGATGACCTGGTCCGTAATCTGGTCAACCTCGGACTTGGCCAGATTTTGAGGGCGAAAACTCCCGGTCGTGCAGGCAGCCAGGCACGCTGCCAGTACCGGGAACCACAGCAATCGCATTTTAGTCGCGGGCGGCACCAGCACTCATTCTGGGATCACCGCATCGGCCTCAATCTCGACCAGCATGGCCGGGTCGATCAGCTTGCTGACCTCGACCATGGCCATGGCCGGGCGGATATCCGCGAAGAACGCCCCATGCGCACGCCCCACCGCCTCCCACTGCGAGATGTCGGTCACAAAGACTCGCGTGCGCACGACATGCTCAAGCCTGGCACCGGCCTTCTCAAGAGCCGCCGCAATCGTCTTGAGCGCCTGTGTCGTCTGTGCGCCTGCATCACCAGGCCCCACCACGCTGCCATCCGGACCGGTGCCGGTGGTACCCGAGACGAAGATCAGGTTGCCGACCTTGACCGCACGTGAATAACCCAGGATGGGCTCCCATTTGGAGCCACTGGAAATGTTCTGACGAGACATTCGAAACCTCTAGTTGATAGTGCGCAATAGCATAACTGTGTCTGCCACCGGATGGGCATCTGTTAAAATTCCCGCTTTCCACTGGTTTCCGGGAAGGTCTGGCATGCAGGGCAAGAAAGTATTGGTAGTGGGCGGCGGTGGGCGTGAGCATGCCCTGGCCTGGAGAATATCGCTGTCGCCACAGGTAGCCGAGGTCCTGGTGGCACCAGGCAACGCCGGCACTGCCCGCGAGCCGGCAGAGCGCCACATTCGCAATGTGCCTATCGCTGCCACGGATGTAGAGGCATTGGCTACCCTGGCCCAGCAAGAAAAGGTCGACCTCACCGTCGTTGGGCCCGAAGCCCCGCTGGCCGCAGGCCTGGTGGATCATTTCCAGTCACTCGGCCTGCGTGTGTTCGGCCCCCGTAAGGATGCTGCGCAGCTGGAGTCATCGAAGGCATTCACCAAGGACTTCCTGGCCCGGCACAAGATCCCCACGGCCAAGTACCAGGTGTTTACCGAGACCGAGGCAGCAATTGCATACATTCGCGCAGAAGGCGCACCCATCGTGGTGAAGGCGGACGGCCTTGCCGCCGGCAAAGGCGTCGTCGTTGCGCAAACCGTGGAAGAGGCTGTTGAGGCCGCACGTGACATGCTGTCGGGAAATACCCTGGGCGGTGCCGGCTCGCGGGTCGTCGTCGAGGAATTCCTCAGCGGTGAGGAGGCCAGCTTCATCGGCATGGTGGATGGCAAGAACGTGCTCATCCTGGCCACTTCACAGGACCATAAGCGCGTGGGCGATGGCGACACCGGCCCCAATACCGGTGGCATGGGCGCCTACTCGCCGGCCCCGGTCATTACCCCAGACATCCACGAACGCGCCCTGCGTGAAGTCATGCAGGCCACGGTAGCCGGCATGGCGGCGGAGGGCCGGACCTTTACCGGCTTCCTCTACGCCGGCCTCATGATCACGCCTTCGGGCGATATCAAGGTACTGGAGTTCAACGTGCGTATGGGTGATCCGGAAACCCAGCCCATCATGCTGCGCCTGAAGACGGATTTCGTCGACATCCTCGAGGCTGCGATTGACGGACGCCTCGACCAGATCACCGCGGAGTGGGATTCACGCTGCTCACTTGGCGTTGTCATGGCAGCCGCCCACTACCCGGCAGAGCCGCGCAAGGGTGACGTAATTCATGGGCTGGACGGGCTTGATAGTGAAACTGGCAAGGTCTTTCATGCCGGCACCCGGCTCAAGGACAGCCAGGTCATTACCGACGGTGGGCGAGTCTTATGTGTGTGTGCCTTGGGTGACACCGTGCAGCAGGCCCAGGGCCGCGCCTATGCCCTAGTCAACAAAATCAGCTGGGACGGCGCTCACTATCGAACCGACATTGGATTTCGTGCTATCGCACGGCAGGGGTAAAGTCGGTTAAGGTAGAGCAAGCTCACGTATAAGGGGGTTCATGGCTATACCTAATCAGCTTCGCCCCATCGTCATCACAGACGACAGCGTTGCCGACCGTAAGCTGGCAATCACCGCACTTGCGAGGGCAGGTGTTCGCAACCCTGTGGTCGAACTCAAGGATGGTGACGAGCTGATTGACTACCTGCTGCGACGTGGCAAGTACTCAGAACGGCCGGCCGTGCCAGAACCCGGCCTGATCCTGCTCGACATCAACATGCCGCGCAAGAGCGGCATCGAGGTGCTTGAAGCGGTCAAGTCGGACGTCGACCTGCGCCAGATACCCATCGTGATGCTCACGACCTCGAAAGCCGAGTGGGACATCGTCAAGTCCTACACGCTGGGGGTGAATTCTTTCATCACCAAGCCAGTGGACTTCGATGAGTTCATCCAGGCCATGCGGGCACTCGGCGATTACTGGCTTGATCTGGTATCACTGCCGCCCAGCCCGTAAGGCCAAGCGGCTGATTCAACCGCTAGTTCCTTTTCATTGACTCGAAGAAGTCACTGTTTGTCTTGGTCGCCTTGAGGCGATCCACCAGCAACTCCACCGCAGCCAGGTCATCCATCGAGTGCAGCAGCTTGCGCAGCACCCAGGCCTTCTGTAGCTCCTCGGGCGGCACAATCAACTCTTCGCGACGCGTGCCAGAGCGGTTGATATTGATGGCCGGGAACACTCGCTTCTCCGCGATGCGTCGCTCCAGATGGATTTCCATGTTGCCGGTGCCCTTGAATTCCTCGTAGATGACCTCGTCCATCTTCGAGCCGGTCTCGACCAGCGCGGTAGCGATGATGGTGAGCGAGCCGCCCTCCTCGATGTTACGTGCGGCACCAAAGAAGCGCTTCGGCCGTTGCAGGGCATTGGCATCCACACCACCTGTCAGCACCTTGCCGGAGCTCGGCACCACCGTGTTATAGGCGCGCGCCAGGCGGGTAATGGAGTCCAGCAGGATCACGACATCCTTCTTGTGCTCGACTAGGCGCTTGGCCTTCTCGATCACCATCTCCGCGACCTGTACGTGGCGGGTGGCGGGCTCATCGAAGGTCGAAGAAATCACCTCACCCTTGACCGAGCGCTGCATGTCCGTCACTTCTTCGGGACGCTCATCAATCAGCAGGACGATCAGGTAACAATCCGGGTGGTTGGCAGCAATGCTGTGCGCCATGTTCTGCAGCATCATGGTCTTGCCCGCCTTCGGCGGTGACACGATCAGGCCGCGCTGCCCCATGCCAAAGGGCGCCACCAGGTCAATGATGCGTGCCGTGATGTCTTCGGTGCTGCCATTGCCAATCTGCATGTTCAGCCGCTCGTTCGGGAACAGCGGCGTCAGGTTTTCGAACGGAACCTTATTCTTGCAGGCCTCTGGCGACTCGAAATTGATTTCATCAACCTTGAGCAATGCGAAATAGCGCTCGCCCTCTTTTGGCGGGCGAATGCGCCCGCTGATGGTGTCGCCGGTGCGCAGGTTGAAGCGACGAATCTGCGAGGGCGAAACGTAGATGTCATCCGGACCGGCGAGGAAGGAATTGTCGCCGCCGCGCAGGAAGCCAAAACCGTCTTGCAGTATCTCCAGCACGCCATCCCCGAGGATCTCCTCCCCGTTCTTGGCATGTGCCTTGAGGATGGAAAAAATCACATCCTGCTTGCGGCCACGCGCCGTGTTCTCCAGGTTCATGCCCTGAGCGATTTCCAGCAGCTCGGCGGCACTCTTGCGTTTCAGTTCGGTGAGATTCATGGGTTTTTATCTGTCTCGAGGTGTGCCGGCGTTGCCAGCCCGGACGGGCGGTGTGGCGCTAGGCGGATGGGTAGTCGAAAAGAGGCTTGGGTTCTCGCACGATGCTTATTATTTATAACAACAAATCAATGCGGGCCGGCCCCTATAACCGGCCCGCGAAGACATCAGAGGTGGCTGTCCAGGAAACTGGCCAACTGCGACTTGGACAGGGCGCCCACCTTGGTCGCCGCGACTTCGCCGCCCTTGAACAGCATCAGGGTCGGAATACCACGGATACCGAACTTGGGCGGCGTCTGCGGATTTTCATCAATATTCAGTTTGGCGACCTTGAGCTTGCCCTGGTAGTCCTTGGCAACCTCCTCAAGGATGGGAGCGATCATCTTGCAGGGCCCGCACCACTCCGCCCAGTAATCCACCAGCACCGGCAAGCTGCTGCTGCTGATCTCCTGGTCAAAGCTGCTATCGGTCAATTTGGCAATCAGGTCACTCATTGGGGTTCCTCCGCCTTGCGGCGTACTGGGCTACATAAATCGGTCTGGAAATGTTCTGGCTTCCGGGCTTTATCACCGGTCCCATGCGCCTGGTGGTCTATCCAGGCCCTCAGCTTTACATGGAGACATTCCCGCCGAAATCAACAGACCAACTACAGGCTGCTATGATGGTGTCGCGGGGAATGAAGAGGCAGCCAGCGGGCGTAGGCCTCAGGCTGCTATCGCTGCCCCCGGCTTGTATTTAAACCACAAGTACCGGACGCGCAAAAGTATTTGAGCCTATCTTCGTCCATTTTTCAAGCCTAAGGCCTAATGGCCCGTGGGCCGACCACATGTGTACCCAATATGACCCAGTCACAAACGCATCTTTCTGACACCCGAATGGACAGCCTGGGCTTGCAGCCCACGCTGGTGCAAGCCTTGCACGAACTCGGTTTCGAGCGCTGCACACCGATCCAGGCGCAGGCACTGCCTCTGGCATTGAAAGGCCAGGATGTGGCCGGCCAGGCGCAGACCGGCACCGGCAAAACGGCCGCCTTCCTGCTGGCCACCTTCCAGCGGCTGCTGACACATCCGCCACATCCGGCTCGAAAACCGAATTCACCTCGCGCCATCTGCATCGCACCAACCCGCGAATTGGCGGTGCAGATCCACAAGGATGCCGAGACCCTGGGCAAGTACGCCGGCCTGAAGCTGGCCGTGGTCTATGGCGGTGCCGGGTATGACGCCCAGCGCGAAACGCTGCAACAGGGCGTGGATATCCTGATCGGCACGCCGGGTCGCCTGATTGATTACTTCAAGCAACATGTCTTCGACCTGCGTTCCATTGAAGTGGCAATCATGGACGAGGCGGATCGGATGTTCGACCTGGGCTTCATCAACGATATCCGCTTCCTGTTGCGGCGCATGCCTCACCCGGAGAAACGGCTGAACCTGCTGTTCTCGGCCACGCTCTCCCATCGCGTGCTGGAGCTGGCCTAT
>JBFKCG010000007.1:0-29523 GCA_041620675.1 Nevskiales bacterium | reverse complement strand
GCGCATGGTCCTGCTCAAGGGCCATGACACGCGCGGCTTCGTGTTCTACAGCAACTACGCGAGCCACAAGGGCGAGGATCTCGCGGCCAACCCGCATGCCGCTCTGTTGTGGTGGTGGGACAAGCTGCAACGCCAGATCCGTGTCGAAGGCAGCGTGGAGCAACTGGCCAGGAATGAATCCGAGGCCTACTTCCACAGCCGGCCGCGCGGCGCCCAATTATCCGCCCTCGCCTCGCCGCAGAGCCGGGTGGTTGCGGATCGCGCGTCTCTGGAAGGCAAGGTGGCACAACTGGAGCAGCAACATGCCGACGGGGAGGTTCCGCTGCCGGAGTCCTGGGGTGGCTATCGGGTAATCCCCGAGTCATTCGAATTCTGGCAAGGCCGCCGTGATCGCCTGCATGATCGCTTGCGTTATGTTCGCGATGGAGACCAGTGGCGCATTGAGCGACTGGGCCCTTAGCACGGCATGACATTCCAGCTCACCCTGCTTGTCTTCGCCGCGCTGGCGCTCGCGCTCGTTGCAGCCTACTGGCTGGGCCAGGCGCGTAGCCGTTCCTTACGGCAGATTTCCCGTCGCGTCGGCACCCTGCTGCAGGGCGACCCCAATTTCAGCCAGGCCTTGCTCGACAACCTCTCGGATGCAGTGGTGGCCTGCGATGCGCGTGGCCGCTTGGTTCTTCTTAACCGAACCGCGCGAAGTTGGCATGGCATTGCGCCGGATGAGGCACTGCCTGCGGAGCAATGGACCGAGAAATACGACCTTTATGGCGTGGATGGCGTGACGCCACTGACCAAAGGCAACATTCCCCTGCGCCGGGCGCTGGATGGAGAGTCCATCCGCAACGCCGAGATCGTGATCGCCCCGCGTGGCCGTCCCGCGCGTTTCGTGCTGTGCAATGGTGACCCGGTGCTGGACACCAGTGGCAACAAGACCGGCGCCGTCATCGTGATGCATGACATTACCGAGCAACGGGAGGCTGGGCAGGATCGATTGCTGACGCTTGGTCGGGTCCAGCAACAACAGGCTGCCGTCTTGCGCCTGAGCAGCCATGCGCTGATCAATGAGGGCCTGCTAGAAGAAGCGGCCAAGCTGATCTCCGAACTGTGTGCGGAAACCCTGGACGTAGCAGCTTCCGGCATCTGGCTCTACAACGAGGACCGCAGCCAGCTGCGGTGCCTGGATCGCTATGAGCGCAACAACAAGGCACACATCAAAGACCTCACACTGGAATCCGCCAAGTACCCGCGTTACCAGCAAGCATTGAAAGCCTCTCGCACGATTGATGCCCTTGACGCCTGTATTGACCCGCGCACCAGCGAGTTCAGCGACGCCTATTTCCGCCCGCGTGGCATTGCAGCCACTCTGGACGCCACCATCCGGCTTGGCAATGAAGTCGTGGGCGTGCTGTGCAACGAGCATATTGGCAAGACACGCCGGTGGACCTCCGACGAGGTGACGTTCGCCGCAGCCATTGCCGACCAGATCGCGCAATGCATTACCGCGCAGCAACGTCGGCATGCAGCCGAGAGGCTGGCCTATGAAGCCAGCCACGACGTCCTCACAGGATTGTTGAACCGCTGGGAATTCGAGCGCCAGATGAAAGCCGCGCTGACCCAGGCGCAAACCTCAAGCGAGCAGCACGTCCTGATATTGATTGACCTTGACCAGTTCAAGGTGATCAACGAGAACTGCGGCCATGTCGCCGGGGACCAGCTCCTGCGCCAGGTCTGCGACCTGCTCAAGACACAGTTGGCCGACCGCGGGCCGATCGCACGGTTTGGCGGGGACGAGTTTGCCATCCTGTTGAAGGGCTACACGGCAGACCGTGCCGTCGAGGTGGCCGAGCAACTACGAAAAGCCCTCAATGACCTGCGCTTCAACTGGGAGGGTAAATTGTTCCGGGTGTCAGCCAGTTTCGGCATTGTGCCAATCTCCTCCGAAAGTGGCAGCACCGAAACCTTGCTGCGTGCGGCCGATGCAGCCTGCTATCTGGCTAAGGAACACGGTCGCAACCGGGTGCAGATCTACCAGACGGATGACACCGGACTCACGCGGCGGCGCAACGAGATGCAATGGGCGGCACGCATCCGCAGCGCACTGGAAGACAACCGCCTGCGACTGGTGCGCCACAGCATCGTCCCTGCCAATGGCCCTTCGCAGGGCCTGCATTACGAATTATTGATCCGGCTGATCGACGAACAAGGCAAGATGACTGGTGACGCCAACTTCTTCAGCGCAGCCGAACATTTTGGCTTTGCGCCTCTAATAGACCAGTGGGTGGTCAGTACCGCGCTCGACTGGCTGGAACATAATCCCGACCACCTGCAGCAGCTCTACCTGAGTTGCATCAACCTGTCCGGGCTATCGTTGGGTCAGGAGGATTTCTTGGGCTTCCTGCAAAAGAGGCTGCGCGAGGGCCGCGTGCCGCCCGAGAAGATCTGCTTCGAAATCACCGAAACCGCGGCCATGACCAACCTCGACCGTGCCACTGAATTCATGAGCACGCTCAAGGAGATGGGGTGCAGCTTCTCGATGGATGACTTCGGCACTGGACTGTCCTCCTATGCCTACCTGCGCAAGCTGCCGGTCGATTTCCTCAAGATTGATGGCAGTTTCGTTCGCAAGATTGCCGACGACCCGATTGACTTGGCATTGCTGCGGTCCATGAATGAGATCGGGCAGATGCTGGGCAAGAAAACCATCGCTGAGTATGCCGAGAATGACCTCGTGATCAAGAAGCTTCGCGAACTGGGCGTAGACTACATGCAAGGCCACGGCATTTCCTTGCCAGTGCCCATGGAAGCCCCGGTGGATAGCTCCAAACTTGCCAAAAAAGCCTAGGCTGCGCGGCTAGTCTAGACTGAGCGTCTGGTCTAGACTGCGACCAAATCAAGACTCATCCAAGCTTAGAGTGCTGGCCATGAAAACGTTACCGATGCCGATCCTTCGCCTTTGCGCAGCCGCTGCCCTGTCCCTGTTATGCGCCTGCAACAGCAGCAGCAACAGCGATGATGATCAGTCCACCCCGGGCACGCCCGCCAACCCAGGCGCTGACGCCAAGCTGGGGGTGTTCGTGATCGTGGTTGATAGCCTGATGCCGCAGGAAATCGGTGCCGCACTGACCCCGACCCCGACCCTGGCGGATATCCGCACGAACGGCACGAGCTTTACTGAGAGCCGCGCCGTGTTCGTGGGCGAGACCATCCCCAACCATGTCGCGATGATGACCGGTGTCTACCCGGAGAAAAGCGGCATCCCAGCGAATGAATACTGGAACCGCCAGGGCACGCCGGCACGTAGCGACCTTTCCTTGCCCTCTGAACTTGAGGTGCAGACACTCTTCACGCGCATCAAGGCCGAATGTCCCAACCTTCGCACTGCCGCGACCATGTCCAAGGATTACCTCTACGAGATATTCAGTGACTGTGGATTCTCGGGCACGGACTGTGGGATGAACGTCGCTCCTGACCAGCACTTTAACCCGACCACTGATCGCAGTTTCCTGCCCAGCCCCGCCGGGCTGACACCCGATATCACCACCATGCAGGCTGCCTTGGCCCAGTTGCCCAATGCCGACTTCATGTTCATCAATCTCGGCCAGGTGGACCGCGCAGGTCACGCGGACGAAAGCGGGGTCACGGGTAACCCACTATTTCGCAACGTCGCCATCGCTGACACTGACGTGCAAATCCAGCGCTTCATTCAGGCCCTCAAATCCGCGGGCCGCTGGGACAATAGCGTCATCTTCATCGTCAGTGACCACGGCATGGACTGGTCCCATCCCAATAATTACATCAACGAATCGGCCGCGCTCCAGACCTTTGGCCTGTTCTCGGGCTCGGGGCGTGGCAGCACCGCCGGTTACTTTCTGACAAACCCGCTGGACCCAATGCGCGAGAGCAAGCTGAAGCTGGCCCGTGACCGGCTGCTTGCCCTGCCTGGGGTCAGCAATGTCTGGTATCGGGAACTCAATAGCCTGGATTCCGATGTCAGCACCCTGCTCCCCGCGCATTTTCAGGCACGACATAAAAACATAGGCGACCTGATCGCGGAGGCGAAGCCAGGCTATCGGTTCTCCGAGCCTTCCCCGCAAACCAACCCGATTCCTGGCAACCATGGCGGCAAGATCACCCTGCACAACACCTTCATGATCGGTGGCGGGGCGTCATTCGTTCGCAAGCAGAAAGTCTCTGAGCCGGATGAGCCTGTGGATCATTACGAACGCCGGCCGTCACAATCCGAGAACGTCGATGTCGCCCCCACCGTGGCCTGGTTGTTCGGGATGAAGAACACCGGCTTTGATGGGCGCGTCCTGACTGAGGCCTTTGCCGGAAGCGAATCACCGTCCCGCTGCGGGATATTGGGCGAACCTGTCGTCACCGCCAACTGATGACAGTGGCCGGGCGCTTCCTGATTGGCTCCATGGCCTTGCGCTAATTCGCATCACCTACGCCACAGCAGGCGACCGGGCCGCTTCTTGACGAGCTGCGTGGCCACAAGCTTAGCTCGCGACGGATTGCACCACCTGGCTGGCATGGCCGGGCGCAAAACTGTCCGCACGCGCCATTGGCCAGAAGTACTTGTAGACATCGTGCTCGGTGCTGCCTTTCAGTAATTCACCCGGCTCCACGAAGCGAATCAGGTTGGAAACCAGTCTCACTTCGTTCACGGACACGCGCCGCACGATATGAAAGGGCCGCAGCTGAGAAGGATGCGTCAGGCCAGCCGCTGATATCAGTTCGGCCAGTGCCATCAAGGTGTTGCGATGGAAATTCGCCACGCGCGTGGCCTTGTCCGGCACCACCAGCGCGCGCTGACGCAGGGGATCTTGTGTGGCCACACCGGTGGGACAGGCCCCGGTATGGCAGGTCTGTGACTGGATGCAGCCCAGCGCAAACATGAAGCCGCGCGCAGAGTTGCACCAGTCCGCGCCAAGCGCCAAGGTGCGTGCGATATCAAAGGCTGTGATGATCTTGCCGCTGGCACCGATCTTGACCTTGCTACGCAGGTTCAGGCCAACCAGCGTGTTGTGGGTCAGCAGCAGGCCCTCCTGCAAAGGGGTGCCGACATGATCGGTAAATTCCACCGGCGCGGCACCGGTTCCTCCCTCCGCACCATCCACCACGATGAAGTCCGGTGTAATCCCGGTCTCCAGCATGGCCTTGCATACTGCAAAGAATTCCCAAGGATGCCCCAGGCAATACTTGAATCCGACCGGCTTGCCACCTGACAAGTCACGCAACTCTCCAATGAACTGCAGCATCTCAATGGGCGTTAAGAAGGCTGAGTGCGAGGACGGCGACACGCAGTCCACCCCGATGGGTACCCCCCGGGCATGCGCGATCTCCTCGGTCACCTTCTGGCCCGGCAACACGCCACCGTGCCCTGGCTTGGCACCCTGGCTGATCTTGAGCTCGATCATCTTGACCTGCGGCTGCCGTGCTGCCGTCGAAAAACGCTCGGGATCAAAACGGCCCTCCGGCGTACGGCAGCCGAAGTAACCACTGCCGATCTGCCAGACTATGTCCCCGCCATGCTCCTGGTGATAGCTACTGATGCCGCCTTCGCCGGTATCGTGCGCAAAACCCCCTTGCTTGGCGCCTTGGTTCAGGGCGCGTATCGCGGCTGCCGACAGGGCACCAAAACTCATACCAGAGATATTGAAGACCGATGCCGAGTAGGGCTGGCTGCATGTCGTCATTCCCACCACAGTGCGGAAATCCGGATCCTGCCTGACGCTGGGGACCATCGAGTGGTTGACCCACTCGTAGTCATCGCCATAGACATCCAGTTGCGTGCCCATTGGCCGCTTGTCGATCACGTTCTTGGCGCGCTGGTAAACCAGTGAGCGCTGGGCTCGCGAGAAAGGCGTCTTCTCGGTATCGCTCTCGAGGAAGTACTGGCGAATCTCGGGACGGATGGTTTCCAGCAGGAACCGCAGGTGAGCCAAGATCGGATAGTTACGGCGGATGGACTGCTTGCTTTGCGACAGGTCCCAGATACCCACCAGTACCAGCACGCCCAGCACCACGGCTGCCACAGACAACCAGGGATACCAGCGCATGGCCACGACGCTGCCCAGCGCAGCTATCACGCAGGCCGTGAAAAAATAAAATCTTGATGGCAGCCAATGCAGCAGACCCATTACAGCGCTCCCCCTTCAGGTTACAGGCGCTTTAATTTAATGACAGCATCACTCCGGAGCCGCAGCGAGGCAAGCCGTGACTTCCCGGGCCATGGCCTGGCCCAACTTCAGGTGCTGGTCCGCATCCAGGTGAATGCCGTCAATGCGGCTACTCGGCGTCACACTGCCGGCATCAAAAAAATGACACTGCATCTGCATCGCCATGTCGGCATAAGCCGCCGCCAGGCCACTGGACCGTTGCGCCGCACCCTCGAACTTGGCTGCAAGAGGACCCTTGGGCACGCCAATGGGCGGTGGTGCGACGATCATCACCGGCGGCACTGGCATGCCCGGCTCAATTGGTGCCTGTCGGATTGCCGTCACCAGCGTGGCGATACCCTGTGCCGACAGTGCCACTGTATTGTTGTGCATGCACTGGAAATCATTGCTGCCCAGCAACAGGATCACCAGTGCCAACGGGGAATGGATTTCAATACGCTGGGCCAGGCCGACCAGGCCATTGCGGCCGGGCTTGAACGGATCATCCCAGACCGTCCGACGACCGTTCAGGCAGTCCTCTATCACGCGGTAGTTCTGGCCCTTGGCATTCAAGCCGCTTTCCATCACGCCGGGCCAGCGTTGCCCGAATGCCAGGCGCTTGCGCGTGGTGGGGATGATGCCCCAGGACAAAGAATCCGCGTATACCAGGATGTGTTGCATCGCCAACCAAGCCCCTGTCGCCCACGACACGCAAACTACCTTGCCGTGCACCAGCCGGATTTGGCAACTATTCGGCCAGGAGTTGCGGCTCTTTCGTTGCCTGCGTCATCCGTGACCAGCCGTGACGGACCAGCACATAGGTCGCGCAGGCCATCAGTTGCATCAAGACAAAGGCCGGCATGTCCTGGGCACGAATACCACTAAAACTATCCGTGAAGACTCGCGCCAGGCTGACCGCGGGATTGGCAAACGCAGTTGACGCGGTAAACCAGTAGGCGGCGGTGATGTAACAACCCACCGCTGCCGCGATCGCCCCTGCCCCATGGCGCACACTCCCGTGGATCACCAGGATCAGCCCGAGGCTGGCGATGAACTCGCTGAACAGCTGGCCCGCACCGCCCCGGCTCGTGGCGGACAATGCCAGCGGCGCAAGATCAAACATCAGGTTGGCCGCCATCACGCCGATCAGTGCGCCCATACACTGGCAGGCAATGTAGGCCGGAGCCTCGCGCCAGCTCAGGTTGCCGGTGGCGGCACTGCTCAGGGTCACGATTGGATTGAAATGTGCACCGGATACCGACACGAATGCCAGGATCAGGGCCGCCAGCACACAGCCCGTGGCGAGGGAATTGGCAAGCAGCGCGAGGGCGACGTTACCTTCCGCCAGCCGCTCGCCCATGACGCCCGAACCTACCACCGTCGCCAGCAGGAAGGCGGTGCCAAGTGTCTCGGCACACAGTCTTTCGAATAATTTCATACTTCACTCTTGCCGATCGCACGCAGGCGCAGAACCCTTTCGTCCTGGTCCATTTTTTCCAGGGGCAGCGCCAGCAGCTGCTCAACGCGCGAGCGGATCTGACCACAGATTTCGGCGAATGCCGCGCGCTTGTCCGCATCACTACCCTGCACTGCTGCCGGGTCCTCAAAGCCCCAATGCGCGGTCGCGGGATGCCCCGGCCAGACCGGGCAGGCTTCGCCGGCTGCGTTGCCACAGACGGTGACGATGAAATCCATCTGGGGTGCGTCATCGCCGGCGAATTCATCCCAGCTCTTGCTACGCAAACCGTCACTTGGATAACCCATCGCCTTGAGCTGCTCGATGGCAAACGGGTTGACGCGACCGGTGGGCTGGCTGCCCGCGCTATACGCGTGAAAACGACCACGACCCAGCGTGTTGAGCAGGCCCTCGGCCATGATGCTGCGCGCCGAGTTCCCGGTGCACAGGAACAGAACGTGGTAGCTCATGTCAGGCAGCACCAGGAGCGCAACAGCTGCTCTTTTGCTGGATCTCGGCCTTGGCCGTGGTCGCGCAGGACTCTTCGACGCAGCAGGTCGAGGCTTCGGCTGACTGCTGTGAATGATCCTGTCCAAACACCGGCACATCGCTGAGCGAATGGAAACTCTCCCAGGCGATCCCCTGCGGATCCATGGTCCAGTGCTTGTCTGACCTGGCATAACAGCAAGCCGTGGCTTGCTGGCTGGCGAGCGGCAACTCCGCACGTGTCAGCCGAGACTGCATCTCGGACAACTCCGCATCACTTTCGACCTGGATACCAAGGTGGTCCAGTCCGGCCTTGCGGCCACGCATGGAAATCGCAAAATTCACGCGCGGGTCGTCCAGTGCCCACTTGGCGTAGTCGGGTTTTTCAATCGTCGGCTGTTGTGCAAAAAGCGCGGAATAAAAACCGATGCTTTTTTGCAGATCGTCTACGGCGATGTGTACATGCAAGCGTTTCATAAAGTTCTCCAAGCAAGGGATAAATCAGCGACAGGCCTGCGAGCTTGCGCAGGCCGCATCAACGCAGCAGTTTTCAGTCAGGTAGTCGACCAGGGCTTTCATGGTCTGGAACTGGGTGGCGTAATAGATGAAACGCCCTTCCTGCCGGGCACTGAGCAAGCCGGCATGACTTAGTTCCTTGAGGTGGAAGGAAAGCGTCGCCGGTGCCAGTGCCATCTCCTCACTGATACGCCCAGCCGGTAGGCCCTCGGGTCCCGCGCGAACCAGGCGCCGAAAGATGGCCAGCCGGGTTTCCTGAGCCAGCGCCGCCAGGGCGAGGATTGCGGTATGCGTTTCCATATTTCTAATAATATGGAAACGACACCGATTGTCAATCCCCCGCCGGGCTCGCGCCCCCCGTCAGATCAGGCGGGAGAACAGGAGGATCAGCAGCGAGAGTTCAACCAGATAGGTGGCGCTCGCACCCACCAGCATGGGCTGGCTCGCCGGCTTCTTGAGCATGCCGTAGGCATACAGGAGGCGCGCGGCCACGAAGACCGTGCCAATGACACAAAGAACTGAAAGGCTTGCGCCATTGATCTCGCTAAAGAACATCAGTAACAGGACTGGCAAGCCATGCTCAAGGGTGTTGCCGTGGGCCCGGCTGGCACGGCGTATGGCTTCCTTGTCTGCCGTGTCTGTTGACCGCCCCTTGGTGAAACGCAGGCGCGTGGTGTTCATCGCTAGTCCGGTCAGCAGCAAGATCACCAGCAGTGCAAATGATGCCGTTACAGTCGCCATGGAAAATCCCCCTTTGAATTATTGGCAGCCATCCTAATGGTTGTGCTTGTCGTGATAAAGCCTCGTGTCCGCTTCGCTGAGCACACCCAGGCGACCAGCCTGGTAGTCCTGAATGGCCTGCGAGATTTCATCCGACGAGTTCATGACAAACGGTCCATAGCTTGCGATGGGCTCGTTGATGGGCTCACCATTGAGCACCAATAAATGCGCGGCTTCAACTGCATTGATCTCGATGTGCTGGCCCTCGCGACTGAATTGCACGAGTTGAGCCTCGGCCAAGGTTTCCGTGTCATTGAATCGAGCCTGACCACGCAGGACCAGTATCGCGGTCATGCTGCCATTGTCGAATGTCAGGCTCAGCTGCTTGCCGTCGACCAGCTCCACATCCCAGACATTCACCGGCGTAAAACTCTGCGCTGGCCCGTGGTGCCCTGCGTACTCGCCGGCAATCACTCGCAGATGGCCAGCCTGCTTTGGCAGATTGACGACTGGGATCTCGGCGCGACGCAGCGTCTGGTAACGCGGCAAGCTCATCTTGTCCTTGGCCGGCAGGTTGACCCAAAGCTGTACCGCCTCAAACAGGCCACCGCTGCGGGTGAAGTTGCGCGAATGGAATTCCTCGTGCAGAACCCCGCCCGCAGCGCTCATCCACTGCACATCACCCGGCCCGATGCTGCCGCTGTTGCCGGCTGAGTCCCGATGTTCCAGTTCACCCTGGTAGACAATGGTCACGGTCTCGAACCCCCGGTGCGGGTGCTGACCAACGCCACGACGACGGTCAGACGGTGCAAACCGATAAGGCCCGGCATAGTCCAGCAACAGGAACGGGCTGATACGGGCGCCGTCTCGCTGCACCGACATGACGTTTCGGACCGGGAAGCCATCACCCACCCAGTGGGCTGAAGGATGCCGGACCAACTGGCTGATCGATTTGGCTTTCATGACATATCCACGTCTTGGATTCAGGCCGCCAGTTGCTCGATGCGGCCCAGGGCATCTTGTTCGGCGGCCAGTTTTCTTTCATCACCCATCGCCAAGCCTTCGGCATAAACGAACTCAATGTCGGTCATGCCGATGAAGCCAAGCACCGTTTTCAGGTAACGGGACTGGACATCCAACTCACCGCCGGCATAGACACCACCGCGGGCTGCCAGCACATAGACCTGCTTGCCCTGCACCAGACCGACCGGACCTGTGTCGGTGTATTTGAAGGTGATGCCCGCGCGAGCCACCCGATCAATCCAGGCTTTCAGCGGGGACGGGATGCCGAAGTTGTACATCGGCACGCCGATGGCCACGATGTCGGCTGCCTGTAGTTCAGCAATCAGGGCATCAGAATGCGCAACGGCGGCCGCCTGTTCGGCCGACCTTTCAGCCGCTGGCGTAGCAAAGCCAGTCAAGGTGATTTCATCCAGGTGCGGGATTGGCTCACGCGTGAGGTCACGCTCGATGATGCGCCCTTCCGGATGCGCAGCCAACCAGCGCTCGGCAAATGCATCGACCAGGCGGTTGGCATTGCCCGAGGGCAGGATGCTGCTGTTGATCTTGAGTAGGGTCTTCATGGGCTTACTCCTTGGCTGTCAGGATGGTGAAGCCAATCTATGCCTCACTCGTTGAATAAAAAAGCGCTAATATCGGCTCATAACCATCGATATATCGGATATATCATGAGCCTCCCCCGCACTACTCTGGAGCAGTGGCACGTACTGCAAGCCATTGTTGAACATGGCAGTTTTGCCAAGGCAGCCGAAGCCCTGCACCGCAGCCAGTCATCTGTGAGCTACATGGTCGGCAAGCTGCAGGAGCAACTCGACATCTCCTTGCTGGAGATAGAGGGACGCAAGGCACAACTGACCCCCGCAGGGTTAACCTTGCTTAACCAAGCCAAAAGCCTGCTGGTGGATGCACAGGCACTGGAACAGCACGCACGCAATCTGAAAGCCGGCTGGGAAGCCGAGATCCGCCTGGTGGTGGACGGCCTGTTCCCACAGCCCTTACTGACGCAAGTGCTCAATGAAGTCAACCGCAATTGCCAGGAAAGCCAGTTGCAACTGGTCGAGACCGTCCTCTCCGGTGCTGAGGAGGCACTGTTACGACAGGAAGCGGATGTAGCCATCTGCAACAACGTGCCACAGGGCTTTCTCGGCGACCCCTTGATCGACATCACCTTCCTCGCGGTCGCCCACCCTCAGCACCCCTTGCACCAACTGGGACGCGAATTGACCACGGATGATCTTGCACGCGAGCTGCAGATCGTCGTGCGGGACTCCGGAACACAGAACCCGCGCGACGATGGCTGGCTGGGTGCAGCACGTCGCTGGACCGTAAGTAGTGGGCCCACCCGACTGGCCTTGATGCGCTCAGGACTTGGCTTTGGCTGGGCGCCCTTGCATACGATTCAGGCTGATCTCGAGCAAGGCAATCTAAAGCCCCTCCCCCTGGGCGAGGGACGCAGCCGCCGACGCACACTTTATCTGGTGATGGCCGAACCTCGCCTGGCCGGGCCTGGCGCACGTCGCGTCGCCGAGATCATCCGGACCAGCGTGGCAAGTTATATTCCACCTAAATTGCCGACAGATAGAACATAGTATGAAACGGCCATTCGTTTAAGGCACCCCAAGTGCAACACTTGGGGCCAAGGCGCGACTATGCGTTCCGGCCTCATGATGAAAGAATCGACCCGCCAGACCGGCAAGATACCTGCGGATCGACGCCGCTGGCTCCGTGACAGCTCAATCACGGCCAAATTGGCCACCCTCGTCGCGATCAACATCGCCGCGATCCTGCTGCTCCTAGTGGTCGTAAAAGTCGCGCTGGACATTTCAGGCGGTGTGCGCGCATATGTTGGTGGCGAAGGCATCTGGTCCAAGGGCCAGAAAGACGCCGTGTTTTACCTCTCGCAATATGCCCGCACGCAAGAGCCCGGTGACTATCAGGCCTACCTGGCTGCCGTCTCTATCACTCTTGGAGACAAGAAAGCCCGGCTAGAACTGTCGAAACCGGACTATGACTATGCGGTAGCCGAAGCCGGCTTCGTCCAGGGCGGCAATGCGGCCGAGGACGTTCCCAACCTGGTCATGCTGTTTCGCCGCTTCGGGAATTTCAGCTACATGGCGGATGCCATTCGCATCTGGACGCAGGCTGACGAAAGCATTGCCCTGTTGACCGCATTGGCAGACAAACTGCATGCGGATATCCAGGCCGGATCCCTCACATCTGATCGCCAGCTTGAGCTGACGAGCAAACTGCAAGAGATCAATGCTGAAGTGACACTCCTTGAGCGCGAGTTTTCCGACACGCTGAGTGAGGGTGCACGCTGGATACAGGCCATCCTCATGCAAGTGGTGCTGGCAGCCAGCGCGCTGCTGATACTGATTGGCACGTGGCTGTCATTTCGTATTGCAAGCGAACTGCGCATGGGCATCCTGCGCCTGCGACAGGGGGCCGCCCATGTCGCGGCGGGAAACCTGTCCCACCGGATCCCTTCCGCCGGGCGAGATGAGCTGGGCCAACTGGCAGAGGCATTCAATGAAATGGCTGCGCACCGACAACAGGCAGAGACAGACCTCAATACCAGCATGCAGGAAGCGCGGGCTGTGATCGAAACTGCCAGCGATGCATTCGTCAGCATGGACGCTAGCGGGCACATCCGTGACTGGAACCGGCAGGCGGAAAACACTTTCGGCTGGCCGCAACAAAGTGCCATCGGTAAGACGCTAGCCGAGCTCATTTTTCCGCCGAACCACCGCAAAAACCATCAAAAGAGACTGGATCATTATCTTCGCACCGGCGATGAAACCCGCCTGACCAAGCGACTGGAAATCACTGCCTTGCATCGTGATGGCCACGAATTCCCGATTGAACTCACAATTTGGCCTGTGCAAACGGGTGGCTCCAAGCGCTTCAATGCATTCCTGCACGACATCAGCGAACGTCAGCGAATGATTCGCCGCCTCAATGCACAAAAGGCAGCTGCCACTGCAATGGTCGGCTCTCCAACTCTGGAGCAAGCCGCGCCAGCCGTCCTCGATGCAATCTGCAATGCACTGGAGTGGGACGTAGGTGCCCTCTGGCTGCGGGACGCCAAGTCAAATGTATTGCGCTGCATGTATGTGCAGCATCGACCTGGGCACAAAGCCCCGACCTTCGAAAAAGCGTCGCGTAGCATGACTTTCACGCGCGGTGCTGGTTTGCCTGGCCGCGTCTGGGACAAGGCCAGCCCTGCCTGGATCACCGATGTCACTCAGGACAAGAACTTCCCGCGTGCACCCTACGCAAAACAAGAAGGCCTGCATGGAGCCTTCGCCATCCCCATCTTCGAAGGGACCGAGGTGAGTGGCATCATGGAATTCTTCTCAGGATCAATCCAGCAGACCGACGAAAGCCTCATGCGCATGATGAGCACGCTCGGCACGCTGTTCGGGCAGTTCATTGCGCGCAGAAAGGCGGAACAGGAACTGGCGATCCACACCGAGGAACTGGCGCGCTCCAATGCCGAGCTGGAGCGCTTTGCCTATGTCGCTTCCCACGACCTGCAGGAACCCCTGCGCACGATGACCAGCTACACCCAGCTGCTGATACGCAAGTTCAAGCAGGTTGAGGATGAGGAGGCCCGGGATTTTGCCAGATTCATCACCGAGGCGGCGCACCGCATGCGGGACCTCATCGACGGCCTGTTGGCCTATTCGCGAGTCGCCCGCAATAGCGAGGCAGCACAGAGCATTAATCTCAACGTGGTCCTCGAGCAGGTCATTGCCAACCTGGAGGTCGCGATCAAGGCCGAGAAAGCCAAAGTCACCTATGACGAGCTGCCAATGGTGAATGCCAACCGCACCCTCATCGCGCATGTACTGCAAAACCTGATAGGAAACGCCCTCAAGTTTAGGGGTCCCCAACCGCCCCGCATACACGTCAGCACCACCCGTGAAGACAAGGCGTGGCGCATATCTGTCAGCGATAATGGCATCGGTATAGACCCCAAGCATGCCGAGAACATCTTTATCCTGTTCCAGCGCCTGCATACCCGGGAGCGCATTCCCGGTAATGGCCTGGGTCTTGCCATCTGCAAGAAAATCATCGAACAACAGGGCGGACACATCTGGTTCGAGCCTGCCAATCCGGGATCAATTTTTCACTTTACCCTGCCAGCCTGATCGTCTGGCGGGCTCTCTTCCGGGTAAGCCATTGCCGATCACACGACAGGGTGTTATCACTGACACTCTTGTAATTGTGAGCTGCCCATGAACCCTGTCGCCAAGTATGAAGAGAAGACCCTGTACGGTGCCTGCAACCTGTGCGAGGCGATCTGTGGACTTGAGTTCAAGGTACAGGGCGACCACATCCTGTCGATCCGAGGCGATGACGCTGACCCGTTCTCGCGCGGCCATATCTGTCCCAAGGCCGTTGCGCTCAAGGACATCCACGAGGACCCGGATCGCCTGCGCAAACCGGTCAAGCGCGTGGGCGATGGCTGGCAGGAAATCAGCTGGGACGAGGCCTTTGAACTGGTCGCAGACCGGCTGGCCGACATCCACAGGCAGCACGGTGCCAATGCCATTGGTGTGTACCAGGGCAATCCCAATGTCCACAACTACGGCAGCCTCACCCATGCCCAGCACTTCCTGGGGCCATTGAAGACACGCAATCGCTACTCCGCGACCTCGGTCGACCAATTGCCGCATCAACTGGTTGCCTACTGGATGTTCGGCCACCAGTTGCTAGTGCCGATCAGCGACATTGATCGCACCCGTTATTTCCTCGTGATGGGCGCCAACCCGATGGCCTCCAATGGCAGCCTGATGACAGTGCCGGACTTCCGGGGTCGCCTGAAGGAATTACAGGCACGTGGCGGGCGCATGGTCGTGATTGACCCGCGCCGCACAGAAACCGCCGAGGTTGCCGACGAGCATCATTTCATCCGGCCCGGTACAGACGCCGCTTTCCTGTTCGCGCTGCTGAATACGCTGGTCGAAGAAAATCTGGTAAAGCCAGGTCCGCTGGCAGGCTTCACGGACGGGCTGGATGAGGCACTGTCTGCAATTTCGTCCTTTACTCCCGAACGCGTCGCAGACATTACCGGCATCGATGCCAGCACCATCCGCCGTATTGCGCGGGAATTTGCCGCTGCGGACGGAGCGGCCGCCTATGGCCGCATCGGCCTGTCCATCCAGCCTTTTGGCACGCTGTGCCAATGGGCGATCCAACTGCTCAACATCGCCACCGGCAACCTTGATCGCGCCGGTGGAGTCCTGTTCACCACCCCAGCGGTGGACCTGATTGGTGGCCCGAATTCAAAGCCCGGACATTATGCTGTCTGGAAAAGCCGCGTGAGCCAACGGCCCGAGTTCGGCGGCGAACTGCCGGTGTCGGCACTGGCCGAGGAGATCCTGACGCCCGCAGACGCTGACAGCAAGACCAATATCCGCGCGATGATCACCATTGCCGGCAACCCGGTCCTGTCCACGCCCAACGGGGGCCAGCTGGATCGTGCCCTTGGCCAGCTGGATTTCATGGTGGCGGTGGATTTCTACATCAATGAAACGACCCGTCACGCACACGTCATCCTGCCGCCCACCTGCGGTGTTGAGCACGACCATTACGATTTGATCTTCAATATCTTCGCCGTACGCAACATCGCCCGCTACAACGAGCCGATAGTTCCCAAGCCTGAGGGCACGCTGCATGACTGGGAGATATACACCGAACTGGGCAAGCGTCTGGCTGTCAGGCTCAATGCAAAGACCGGTCCGAACATGCGGCCTGACCAGATCGTGGATCTGGGCCTGCGTATCGGCCCTTACGGCAAAGACCAGGGCCATTCGCCAGCCATGGCATTCGTCAAGATGAAGGCCGAGGCCGTGCTGGCCAAGCTGGGCCTGATGCCAAGCTCCGGCCTCAGCATCGAGTACCTCAAGTCACAGCCGCATGGCGTGGACTTGGGCCCGCTGCAAGCTTCCCTACCTGCGCGACTGCAAACCCAGGACAAACGCATCCACTGCTTGATCCCGGAACTGATCAATGACATACCGCGGCTGGAACGCGAGTTGTTCGAGTCAAAGCCCAATGGCGAGCTGCGACTGATTGGTCGGCGTCATGTACGCAGCAACAACTCCTGGATGCACAATTACGAGCGACTGGTGAAGGGCAAGGCGAGGCACCAGTTACTGATGCACCCACTGGACCTCGAGTCACGCCAGCTGCGCGATGGCCAGATGGTGCGGGTGAAATCACGCGTAGGCCAGGTCGAGGTTGAGGTACAGGCCAGTGACAGCATGATGCCGGGCGTGGTCAGCTTGCCGCATGGCTGGGGCCATACCCGCAACGGCGTGCGCATGCAGGTCGCGCAGAAACACGCGGGCGTGAGTGTCAATGACCTCACCGATGATCTCTGCAATGATGTCGTGTCCGGCAACGCCGCCCTCAATGGCGTGCCCGTATCCGTCGAGGCCGCCTGATCTCGTTCAACTCGCAGGCTTCGCCGTCAGAATAAGTACAGGGGATTTTCATGCGTTTACTCTGGAGCCTGGGCCTCGCCGCCCTCCTGCTTGCCGGCTGCGGCGGCTCGGACAGTGATGAGCTCGACAGACTTGCCGAAACCCCCAGTGGCAACGCGGACAGCAGGCTGCGCGCCGCGGATCTTTGTGTCTCAAATGCCTGTGGTGAAGCGCACAAACTGATTGCCATCCCTGATGCCGAGAACCTCTTGTTCGCACCCGACGGGCGCCTGTTTGTGACCGGCGGCCAGAATATCTACGAGATCACGCAAAACCCTGACCAGAGTTTCAAAGCCACGCCATTGTCCGATCTTGCATCCTGTGGCTTTACCGGCATGGCGATCCGCAACGGTTATCTTTATGCCAATGGCTGTGGCACGCGCCTGTTTGCCGGCGCATTGACCGCCAAGCCCACGCTAACGCCGATCCATACCTACGACACACCCTGCATCCCCAATGGCATGGTGCTGGGGCCAGACGACAAACTGTATTCCGTGGACGAGCCACTGCTGCCACAGTGCATGCCGCCGGATCCCAAGATCGTGCGCCTGGTCATTGATCCCACTGACCCCATGAAGATCCTGAGCGAGGAGGTGTGGGTGCAAGGCAGCCCGGCCGGCACGATGTTCCTCGGCCAGGGCACGGTATTGCGTTTCCCCAATGGACTCATACGGGATGGCAACACCTTCTATTCCACGGACGGAGGCACCGTATTTTCGGTCGAGCTTCTGCCTGACGGCAGCGCAGGTCCGGTTACACCACTGTTCTTCGAAGCAACCGCACATGATGACCTGGGACTGGGCGGCATCGATGGCCTGCTGGTATCCGATTTCTTCGCTGGCCGCATCCTGCTGCTCTCGCGGGAAGGCAAGCTACTGCAGGAAACGGCACGCGGCACCTTCACCGCGGTCTCGTCAGTGCGCCTGGGTCAACCTCCCATGTTCAGTCCTACTGACATCCTCGTCACCGACAAGGGCGTGATTGGCGACAACAATCTGCCGATTGACTATCTCAGCATGTTTCGCCGACGCTAGCCTGAAAGGCAGGCGAGCAGTCAGGTGGTGCCGCATGCCCTGCATTGACGTGGACGCCAACACCCGTTACTAGTGACACATGCCGTAACGGACGGCCCGGTTGCACAGAGGAGCCCCATGAACCTGGAAAAGGTTATTTTTGGTTTTTTCATCCTGTTGGCGATGACATTGAATTTCGGTTTTGTGCTCGGTGACATCGAGAACCCGGCCCATCACCATCCCTATGAATTATTCGCGACGCTGGTTGTCAGCCTGGTGGCAACCGTGCTCAAGTTCGGTGACCGCAGCCACATGGGCGCCGTACTGCTGGCCACCAGCCTGGTCGCCGACTTGCACCTGATCGCCGCTGCCGTGGTCTGGGGATACGCCACCCACGTCACCGGTACCGGCCACGAGCCCGGCACTGTCGCCATCGTGGTCTCACTGGCGGGAGGCGCATTGCTGGCAAACCTGGCCTCTACCACGCTGCTCATCATCGAAACAGTCAACCTGCGTCGCTAGTCGCGGTCGACGGTAATGGAACAGGTACTTTTTCTCTTCCTGCGGCGCATGCGTGCGCCGCTGCTGGTACTGCTGCTTGCATTCGCGATTTCCATTGGCGGGCTGGTCCTGATCCCGGGGCAGGACTTTGATGGCAATCCCTGGAAGATGGATTTCCTGCATGCGTTCTACTTCGTCAGCTTCATGGGCTCGACGATTGGCTTTGGCGAGATTCCTTACCCGTTCACGCCGGCCCAGCGACTCTGGGTCACGTTCTGTATTTTCCTGACCGTCATTGCCTGGCTGTATGCCATCGGCAAGATCATCTCGCTGATGCAAGACCAGACCTTCTCGCGCGCGGTCAGCGAGGCGCGCTTCATCTACAAGGTCCGGGCCATCCAGTCGCCGTTCTACATCGTCTGCGGTTATGGCGAAGCCGGCAGCCTTCTGGTTCCCGCGCTGGCTCGCCGCGGCGTCCAGACCGTCGTGATCGAAAAAAACCCGGACCGTTTAAATGAGCTGGTGATGGCCGGTTTGCCCATGGACATCCCGAGCCTTTGCGCGGATGCCTCGATCCCCAAGCATTTGGTGGAGGCAGGCCTCAGACGATCCTTATGTCGCGGGGTGGTTGCCAACACCGATGACAATGCCGCCAACGTCAAGATTGCCGTCGTCAGCAAGTTGCTGCGGCCGCCGCTGCGTGTGATCTGTCGCGCAACGACGCGCGAAGCCGCCAGCAACATGGCTTCATTCAACACGGACTACATCATCAATCCATACGAGGTCTTCGCGGAACACATGGCGATGGCCCTGCGGCGTCCCAGCGTGCACCAGCTGCATGCCATCCTGATCAGCCTTGCGGGTCGACCGTTGGTCCCCCCCGTGCACCCGCCAGAAGGCAAGTGGGTGATCTGTGGCTATGGCCGCTTCGGGCGCGCCGTGCATGCTGCATTCGAGCGCGAAGGCTTGCCGATGACCGTCATTGAATCCGACCCGGAACATGCACCACCCGATTCCGTCATTGGTAGTGCCACCGACCCCGGCCCGCTTGAAGCTGCCGGCATTCGCGGGTCAGTGGGCATTGTCGCGGGGACCGACTGTGACGCGGATAATCTTTCCATCGTCATGACTGCACGCGCGCTGAACCCCGACCTTTACCAAGTGGCCCGGCAAGACTGGCGTGGCGACACCGAGGTCTTCAAGGCAGCAAAGCTTGATCTTGTCATGGAGGCCAGTCGCGTCACGGTATGGCGCATGTTGCCCCTCATCACTACCCCGCTGCTCAGCAATTTCTTGCGTACTGCCCGTACGCTGGATGAGGACTGGGCAGGCAAGTTGATCAGCAATATCCGCAAAATCTGCCACGACCGTACACCGGAAACCTGGGCAGTCAGAATCGACGAGGAAGACGCACACGCCATCAACGACGGCCTGCTGGCCGGCAAGCAGATCACGATCCAGACTCTCATGCGCGACGCGCGCGACCGCGACCGGCTCTTGCGCTGTATTCCCCTGCTGCTGGATCGCGACGGACAGCAGGAGTTGCTGCCTGACCCCGAGACCCCACTTAAGGTCGGCGACAAGCTATTGTTCACCGGCGCCGAGGGTTGCGAGCGTCGCATGGATTGGGTGCTGCTGAGTGCAAAGGAGCTGGAATACGTCGAGTCCGGCATTGAGCGGCCCGATGGACTCATCTGGCGCTGGCTGGCATCCCTGTATGCGACCAGGCCCACGCTCAAGAGCTAGGCCAAACAACAAAACTTGTTTATTGCCCGAGCTGACCTGCGAACTTGAGTCCGGCCTGACTTTCGAGCAATCGCGTCTCGCCATGCTGCATGACACTGAAATCCTTGGGTAACAGGCCTGCCGATTTCACGGCCTGCTCCAAGCGGCGCGGCGGCTCCGCCGGGTCTTCCAGGGTCAACACAAAACTGCCCCAGTGCATGCCAATGGATTGCCGCGACTTCACGTCACGGTGAATTTGCACGGCTTCCTCGGGATTGACGTGCATGGCACGCATGAACCAGCGCGGGTCATAGGCACCGATCGGGATTAACGAGAGATCAAAACCGCCAAATCGCTTGCCGATATCCTGGAAGTCTTTTGAATAACCGCTATCGCCGGCGAAGAACAGCTTGTAATCGGGCCACTGGACAGCCCAGCCACACCAGAGCGTTGCGTTGCGATCAAACGGCCCGCGCCCACTGAAATGCTGCACGGGTAATGCATGGAAACTTGCGCCAGCAAATTCCTGGCTCTGCCACCAGTCCAGCTCCACCACGTTGTGGATTTCGCGCGCGGTGAACCATGCCTTGACGCCCAACGGGACATAAAAACGCGGCGGCTGCTGAGACTGCCTTCGCTGCAAGGCCAGGACGCTGCCCTCATCCAGGTGGTCATAGTGATTGTGCGAAATCAGCACGACATCGATGGGTGGCAATTGCTGCAGCGCCAGCCCTGGCGGCATCATCCGCGCCGGTCCGACCCAGCCCAGCGGCGAGGCACGCTCGGTGAAATGTGGGTCGGTCAGCAAGTTGAGTCCATTAACCTGAATCAGGAAGGTGTCATGCCCAATCCAGGTGATGGTGCGTTCACTGCGGTTGCCCCGCAGGAATGACGGGTCATTGCTGGCCAAGGGAAATTGCCGTGGCGCCGGCGCTTCCCTGAATTCACCCAGGAATTTCAGGAAATCGCCCGCACCATGACGCTCATGGGGATAATTGTTGCGGAAGCCTTTCTTGGTGTGATGTTGTCTCGTCATTGGAGCGGTTTCTACCGGGTCTGGGGTTTTGTGAGCTGGTGCCTGCGAAAAACTGCCGGTGGTCGAACAGGCCATCACCGTCAATGTTGCCATGGGGATTGTGATGCTAGCCATGAGCAGGATTGTCTTCATCGTCCCACCATGTCACGAGGATGGCTAGTCATCCTCGTGCCCGCTTGCCTGCTTGTGCCAGCGATCTGCCCACAGCTGCAGCGGCAGCAGCGCAGCCATGAGCTTCTGCCCGGATTCCGTCAGTCCGTAACCACCACTTTCCTGCAAGGTAACGATGCCGGCCTCGCGCAAATCCTGGAGACGCTGGTTGAGCACACTCGGCGACATATCGGCACAGGCACTGCGCAATGCCCGGAAATTGTGCGCGTCACTGCGCAATTCCCAGAGGATACGCAGTGTCCAGCGCCGACCCAGCAAATCCAGCAACACCATGATCGGTCGGCCAGTTTGCGTACCACGCGCAGGTTTGCCTGGCTTTAGGGGTCTTGACATGCTTCTATTTCCGTAGCAGTGTGCTACTAATACAGTAGCACACAAACGAAGGAGGTCATATGAACGCCCGCATCCCTGCCCTGAGTGCGCCCTATGCCGAGGATGTTTCCGCGCATTTTTCCAGGCTCATGCCACCCGGCATGGAGCCCCTGAAGCTGTTCCGCACGGTGGCCCACAACACTCGGGTTCTGGGTCGCATGCGGCGCGGCGGCCTGCTGGACAAGGGCAGCATCACGACACGCGAACGCGAGATCATGATCCTGCGCACCTGTGCCCGCTGCGGTTCCGAGTATGAATGGGGCGTGCATGTTGCCTTCTTCGGTCCAAAAGCTGGCTTCACCCAGAACCAGGTTCACGCCACCCGGATGGGGACTCATGACGACCCATCCTGGACTCCGCAGGAACAGCTATTGATTCAGCTGGCGGACCAACTGCACGACAGTTCGCAGGTCAGCGATGACTTATGGGCCCGGCTCAGCAAGCATTGGCAGCCTGCACAGTTGATCGAGCTGATGATGTTGGCGGGCCTGTACCACGCGGTGTCCTACCTAACCAATGGCTTGCGTCTGGATCAGGAGGCCGGCACGCCGCGCTTCCCGGATTCAACGGTGGGCGTTGCCGCCCATTCGCCAGCAGCGTAGCATCAGGGGGCAAATCAAGAAGAGGGAGACTGTCATGACACTGTGCCCCATCGCGCTTGCCGCAGGCTGCAAGAAATGCCCGATGTTTTCGTTCTGCCCTGCCAAGGGCATCATCGGTGACTACAAGAAAGAAGATAGTGGCTCCGACAAACCACGCAAGTAAGCATGTGATTCACCAGAAAGGCCAGGGGAAACCTTGGCCTTTTTGTTTATGCGCAAGTTGATTCGCCTCACTTTCATCACGGTCCTGCTGCTGGCGCTGGCCGGCATGCTCGGCCTGGCCTGGCTACTGAATGTCCGCCCCGGGCTGGACAGTTACCAGGCGCACCGCCACCCCGACACCGCGCCTGGCCCCGGTCTGTCCGCCACATGGTTTGGCACGGCTGCGGTTCTGCTCAGTGACGGCAAGCACAGCCTTTTCATCGACCCGTTCTTTAGCCGGCCAGGCGGCTGGCGCGAACTCATGTTGAACAGGCCGATTGAGCCCAACGAAGCTCTTATCCGGGACTGGCTGAAGCGCGCCGACATCAACGCCCTTGATGCGGTCGTGGTCAGCCACTCACATTACGATCACAGCATGGATGCTGGCGTGGTGGCACGACTGGCAGGCGCCATCCTGTTGGGCTCCGAGAGCACTGCCAATGTCGGCCGCGGTGCGGGGCTGGCGCCGTCCCAGATCAACGTCATCACGCCCGGCAAGGCCATCCCGGTCGGCAGCTTCACGGTGACTTTCCTGGAGAGCCGGCATACCGGCGCGACGGGGGGTCGACCGATCGGTGACATCACGCAAGTGCTGACACCGCCCGCACGCTATACCGACTATAAGCAGGGCGGCACTTACTCCGTGCTGATTGAGCATGCACTGGGCAGTGTCCTGCATCATGGCAGCGCCGGCTGGCAGTCCGGCATGCTTGAAGGTCGCCGCGCCGACTTGGTTTTTCTGGGAATGGCGGCCATGCCCGCAGTTGAGGATTACCTTGCCAACGTGGTCGACCCCGTGGGCGCTAGCCGTGTCGTCCCGACGCACTGGGATGACTTCACCCGCCCCCTGGATGCACCGCTGTTGCCATTGCCCTTTGGCGTTGACCTTGATGGTTTTTTTGCCGAAGCAGCGCAGGCACGCCCGCGACTCAAGGTACTGACACTGGAGCCTGGCCGCAGGGTGCTGTTATTCCCACAGCAATAGCCGAAGCACTGACCACGCTGGTCTCGCCGGTGCTTGCCCTGCTCCTTGGGCCACCTTTGGCGGACGAACAACTCCCCGCGCTTGCATGACTGGGATGCACCTTGATCTTGGTAGCACGCTCGGCCTGTCACTGCGGGGATCGTGTGCTATTGGCCTGGTTCACAGCGGGCAAGCGCAACGCGTAGACTAGGGCGTTACGGCGGGTGGCATCAGCCACCCGCCGCTGTTTTCACGGCACGGCCCGCAATGAACGTCCTAGAAGTCCGTCACCTCATAAAGCGATACCCCGCCATTACCGCGGTGGACGGCGTGAGCTTTGCCGTCACCGAAGGCAGTTGCTTTGGCCTGCTGGGCCCCAACGGTGCCGGCAAGACCACCACCGTGGAAATCCTTGAGGGCATCCTGCCGCCGACATCGGGTGAAGTGTTGTACCGGGGGGAACCATTGGGGGCGCGCTTTCGCCAGGATGCCGGCATCCAGTTCCAGTCCACCGCGCTGCAGGATTTTTTGACCGTGCGCGAGCACCTGACCCTGTTTCGAAGCCTGTACACGCATGGCATGCAGATTGACGAACTGATCCGGCTGTGTGCGCTGGAGGAATTCCATGACCGTGACGCGCGCAAGTTGTCGGGTGGCCAGCGCCAGCGCCTGCTGCTGGCCATCGCGCTCGTCAATGACCCGTCTGTGGTCTTCCTTGATGAGCCCACCACCGGGCTGGACCCGCAGGCACGTCGCAACTTCTGGGACCTGATTAACCGCATCAAGTCACTGAACAAGACCGTCGTGATGACCACGCATTACATGGAAGAAGCCTATCGCCTGTGTGACGAGATCGCGATCATGGATCATGGCCACATCATCGCGCAGGGATCGCCACAGCGATTACTGAGCGACCATTTCGCCGACGTCGTGCTTGAGTTGCCAGAAAGTGATTTCATTGCCGATGCCAGCAGTTTTCCGTATCCATTGATCCGAGCGCGCGGGCTGGTGGAGATTGCCACCCATGAAGTGGAAGCCGCGATCGTTGCCCTGCGAGAACATGACGTGCCCTTGGCACGTTTGAAGATCAGGCCACGCACGCTCGAAGACCTGTTCCTGCAACTGACGGGCGAGGGCCTGCGCCCATGATGCCCGCCAGCCTGCGTCGCCTGGTCGCCGTCATTCACGCGCGCAACCTCGAGTTTCTGCGCGACTGGTCCGCCATGGGCTGGAACCTGTTGCTACCAATGTTCCTGGTACTGGGCCTGGCCTTCATGTTCTCGGGGCCGGAACGACCACTGTTCAAGGTCGCTGTCATGAGTGACGTAGCGCTGTCCGGGGCAGAGCAGCACCCTTTCCTGGGCACCAAGTACATCGAGTTCTACCGCGTGACAGAACGCGACATCAACATCCCCAAGGTTGAGCGACACCAGATCGATATGCTGCTTGACCTGCGCAAGGGCGAGAACCGCTTCTGGGTCAATGCCAACTCGCCCAAGGGCTACTTCCTGGAACAGTTGATGACTGCCAACCCGGACAACCCGGTCAGGCGTGAGACCGTGCAGGGCAAGGAAATCCGTTACGTGGATTGGTTGCTGCCTGGCATCCTCGGCATGAACATGATGTTCTCCTGCCTGTTCGGCGTCGGTTACGTGATCGTGCGCTATCGCAAGAGCGGTTACCTCAAGCGCCTGTATGCAACCCCCCTGCGCGCGATTGAATTTATCGGGGCGCAGGTGCTGTCACGGTTGCTGCTCATCATGCTGATCACCGTGATCATCTTTGTCGGCACGGATTTCTTCATTCACTTTCGCATGGAAGGGTCTTACGTTGACCTGTTCCTGGTCGCCCTGTTGGGGGCAGCCAGCATGGTATCCATGGGCCTCACCGTCTCGGCACGCGTCACCGGGGAGGAACTGGCAGGCGGACTACTGAATATGCTGACCTGGCCCATGATGTTCCTGTCCGGGGTCTGGTTCTCGCTGGAAGGGACCCACGCCTCGCTGCAGGGCTTTGCACAATTATTCCCACTCACGCACCTGCTTGATGCTGCACGCGCCATCATGCTGGACGGTGCAGGACTGACAGAAGTCGCCGATCACCTCGCGGTGCTGGGCGGCATGACGCTGCTGTTCCTCGGACTCGGCGCCAGCGTCTTCAAGTGGACACAGGACTGATCAAACACGCGCAGTGCGAAATCAGCCCATGACTGCAGAAACAATGGCCATGCAGCAGTTGAGCTCGTAACGGCCGGGCAAGTTCAGGCCATCAGGCACCAGTCTGGGGCGGCTGGGCAAGCGGGTCTGCGCCGAAGCGGTTGGGCCCGTCGGTCCCCTTCAGGATTCCGCATTCGATCAAAGTCCAGATCGCACCAATGATCGGAATCAGCGCGATGAGCACCCACCAGCCGCTTTTGTCCCGATCGTGCCAACGCTTGATCGCGACACAAATCCCGGGATAGATGGCGGCAAGTGCAAAAATCAGGGCCAGGACGCCTTCCATGCCAACCATCGAATCCACCATGGAAACGACAATGTACGCACCGAGATAAACGAGGGTAAACGCCCAGTATCGGGAGCGGTTGAAACGTCCCTCGTAAGTCAGAAGAAATTCCTTGGTGAAGACCTCGGAGAAATTCATGCTCGCACCCCTTCTATTGTTATAGGCTGGCAGGATTCACCTGGACGGCGTCGCAACAACGGCCGGAAATACGACCTTACCGATTTGTCACGTGGCCGACAAACATCCCATACGCATTCATTGCGCCCTTACCGATTCGAGCTCAGTGCACAACTGGTCCGCGCTCAGATATTGAGGGGATTGCTGGCCTTCCAAGGCCCGAACCAACTCGATCACCCTGGCATTCACCGGCGTCGGCATATTGATCTGCTGCCCCAGCCGCAGGATTTCCCCATTGAGCTGGTCAATTTCAGTGGGCCGCCCACGCTCGAGGTCCGACACCATCGAGGGGAAGGAGGCAGCTGTCAGGCCATTGCGAATCTTGGCAAACCACCAGGGCAGTGGCCCGCCATAGCGTAACAAACGGCGATAACTGCGATAGGAAATAGGCAGTGGCAGCGTATACGGAATGCCGGCCCTTTCCAGTACTGCGACGGACTCATCCAGCACCATGACAAACGACGCGATCATGGCCTTCTTTTGCAACATGTCCTTGAAGGTATTGTGGGTAATGGCGCAGATGGCGTTATTGAGATTGATCAGCAGCTTGCCCCAGGCAGCGGCTTCGCCCTTGGCCTTCCTGACGGTCAGGCCAGTGCCCCTGAACAACCCAAACAACATGGGATCTTCGCTGGCGAGATAGACCTCGGCGCGGGTCGTGATCAGCGCGTGCAGGGGGCGCGGCAGCTGGGCATTGAACATGATGGTGAGGTTGGCCACAGTTGCGTCCGGGAACTCTTCGCGCAGGCGCTGCGCGATGCCAACGCCATTCAGGCAGGACACCAGCCGCACGCCCGATGGCAATGGATGCGGCAAGGATTTGAGTACCCCGGCCAGCGCAGGATGCTTGACGCATAACAGCACATTCTTCACACCCCGCAGCGACAGGTCAGTGACCCGGGCCGGCACCGAGGTGACGATCGGGGCTGCGCCGCTGGCATGATCCAGACGCAGCTCATCGCTGGCTCCGAAAGCCGGCAGGTCCTTGTCTCTCAGGTAGAACGCCACCCGCCGCCCGGACTTCAGCAGGTAGGCAGCCAGTACCGTGCCGACCGCCCCTGCGCCAATGATCAGGGTCAGTTCCTCGTCATGCATCGACTCTTTCGTCATCTCTCGCCCCAACGCCTGTCCAGACTGCCCTGACATCGTGCCAGATTGTCACATGGCCTGTTGGTGAGGCCCTGCTCAAGCTAAGCTTTCAAGCCCCATTTCACGAGACCTTCAATGAATACCGAAACCGAAATCGAGGCCGCCGCGTTTCGCCGTCTGCTCGCACATCTGGACTCACGTCGTGACGTGCAAAATATTGACCTAATGAACCTCGCGGGCTTTTGTCGAAACTGCCTGTCCAAGTGGTACCGCGCCGAGGCCGAGGCCCGCGGCATTACCCTGAGCGACGAACAGTCACGCGAGCGAATTTATGGCATGCCCTATGCGGAGTGGAAGACCAAGTTCCAGAAGTAAGTTCTTTGCCACTTCGAGGAGCCCCATGTTGCGCCGCAGCAACACTATTTGACGAAGTTGGCTGTCATTCCTAACCTGTCAGACCGACCTCCTGACAGATGCTGATGACGCAACGACAGGCCCTCAGAACCAGCGCAGGTCCCGAGTCCTACCAGCCGGACATGTACCGGCGTTATGCCGAACTCCTGATTGAAGCCGGCCTGCTCACGCGCCGGGAAGTCGAGTTGGCGCTGCGTGAAGCACGGCGTGCACAGCAACCACTTTCACTCTGGCTAATCCGCCAGCACCGGATACCCTCACGCTACCTGCCCGCATTACGACGCCTGGAAACCTTGCTGGCACGCCACGGTGGCAGCGTTCGCCTGGCTGAATTGCTGGTCGGCACTGGTGAATTCACGCGACGGGAATTGCGGCGGCTGGTCGCCCAGCAAGAACGATCCGGGCTCTGCCTGGGGGACCTGCTTATCCAACATGGCTGGCCCAATAACAGGCATGCGGTGCGCCAACGCTCACTGGCTGCGCCACTGTCTACCGCAGCCATGCTGGCCGTGGTTTCCGTCGGCACCTGGGCGATGACACATGCGCATTTCTATTCCATGGCACCCGGATCCGTGACGAGCCAGGTAAGGTCGACCACGCACGGGTTGTACCCGTCATCCTCTGTTATTGACCTGCGTTTTGCTTCATTGGGCGACATCAAGCCCCACCTGCAACGCCTGCGAGCAAGACCGGGGCCCTACCGCAAACCGCGGGGCCTGGCCGGGACCACACGGCAGAAGATCAACAAGCTGCGGCCTTACGTCAACCAGTATGCCAAGCAGTATTCGCTGCCACCGGAACTGATCTTGGCTGTCATTGAGCAGGAATCGTCATTCAATCCACTGGCAATTAGCCCAAAGAATGGCGTTGGCCTGATGCAGCTGGTCCCGCAGGAAGGCGGCCGTGCGGCCTATCACTTTAGTGAGCGTAAATCCGGCACGCCCTCCTTGCAGGAGCTACAGGACCCCAAGACTAATATTCGGCTGGGCACTGCCTATCTGCGCTTGTTGCTGGATAAGCATTTTGACGACATCCACGACGAGGATGTGCGGGTGGCCGTTACTCTGGCCGCCTATAACTGGGGACCGACGCGGATGCGAAAGCTCATGCAGAAGGCCGGCGTGCCCGATACGCTGGACGAAGTGGAGGCCCTGCTCAACCAGCACGCACCGATTGAAACCCAGAACTACGTGCGGGAGATCACCGACCGCATGGAGGCCCTGGGCTAGTGCCACAATGAAGTTCAACATTGATGAGGTCCATGCATTCAACCTGATCGGGCTCGCGGTGGCCCTGGGCGTTGGCCTGTTGATCGGGCTTGAGCGTGAGCGCCGCATGAACACGGACTCGCAGCACATCACCGCTGGCATTCGTACGTTCACCCTGACCGCCTTGCTTGGTGCGCTCAGCCTGTCGCTGGGAACCTCGGTGCTGGTCATGGCAGGCGTGTTCATTGCCCTGCTCGCGGGTTTCTCCTACCTGCGCAGCGATAGCAGCAAGCCCGGCTTGACCACCCATGTCGCATTGATGGTGACTTTGCTGCTGGGCGCACTGGCGATGCGCAATGAAGCAGTGACCGCCAGCATCGGCGTTATCGTGGCGATCATTCTGGCCGCGCGCAGCCGCCTGCACCATTTCGTGAAACAGGTCATCAGCGAACAGGAGATGCATGACGCCATGCTGCTCGCCGCCGCGGCGCTGGTCATCCTGCCCCTGACACCGGATCGTGCGGTTGATCCCTATGGCGTCCTCAACCCACGAACCTTATGGACGCTCACGGTCTTGCTGATGGCGATCAACGGCCTCGGATACCTGGCCTTGCGTTTATCCGGTCCCCGGTACGGCCTCTCGGTTGCCGGGTTTGCCGGCGGCTTTGTTTCCAGCACGGCGACCATTGCCG
>JBFKCG010000006.1:0-29530 GCA_041620675.1 Nevskiales bacterium | reverse complement strand
GAAGAGCTGGTCGAGCGCCGCCGCTGGATATCTGAGCGTCGCTTCCTGCATGCCCTGAACTATTGCATGCTGCTGCCGGGTCCCGAGGCACAGCAGC
The DNA here is from genome assembly GCA_041620675.1 of Nevskiales bacterium. Lineage (GTDB taxonomy): Bacteria > Pseudomonadota > Gammaproteobacteria > Nevskiales > DATLYR01 > DATLYR01. The sequence continues at coordinate 29,433 of JBFKCG010000006.1, read as the reverse complement.
TCGCTACGTACATCGGTTGGCTGCTCCATGGCGTGCGTGGTGGCCTGGTCGCCGGCGCACTGTTTGTGCTGCCTTCGCTGTTCCTCCTGATCATGCTGTCCTGGATATACCTGGTCTGGGGTGACATCGCCTGGGTTGCCGGCATTTTTTATGGCATCAAACCCGCCGTGGTTGCGATCGTGCTGTTTGCAGCCTGGCGCATTGGCCAGCGTGCACTCAAGAATCAGGTGCTATGGCTGATGGCTGTTGCTGCCTTCATTGCCATCTTTGTCTTTCGCGCCCCGTTTCCGGCCATCGTCATCGGCGCTGGCGTACTGGGGCTGCTGGGTGGGCGCTTCCTGCCGCACTATTTTCAGGTCGGTGGCGGACACGTAGCCAGCGCTGCCACCACGCCCTTGCCAGCGCTGATTGATGACCATTCGCCCACCCCGGAGCACGCGCAGTTCAGGCCGGCACGCTTTGCGCTGACCCTGCTCATCGGCTTGTTGCTGTGGATTGCGGGGATGGGGGCGCTGCTAGCGCTCGGCGGCTGGCAGGCGACGCTTACCCAAATGGGCTGGTTCTTCACCAAGGCTGCCTTGCTGACCTTTGGTGGCGCCTATGCTGTTCTGCCCTATGTCTACCAGGGCGCAGTTGAGCAGTACGGCTGGCTGACCGCGATCCAGATGATCGACGGGTTGGCGCTGGGTGAAACCACGCCAGGGCCATTGATCATGGTCGTGGCCTTTGTTGGTTTTGTCGGCAGCTGGACGATGCAGGTTTTTGGCGCAGGTCTCCTGCCCCTGGCAGGCATCGCTGGCGCCGTGGTCGTGACGTATTTCACCTTCCTGCCGTCATTTTTATTTATCCTCTTGGGTGGACCGCTGGTGGAAGCAACCCACGGCCAACTCCGGTTCACCGCGCCGCTGACCGCAATAACCGCGGCCGTGGTTGGCGTGATCCTGAACCTTGCACTGTTCTTCGCCTGGCATGTGTTCTGGCCAGAGGCACGTATTCTAGAGATTGATGCCCTTGCGCTGGTGCTTGCCGCTGCCGCCTTCATTGCCTTGTGGCGCTACGCCGTTGGCGTGATTCCGGTCATCGCGGCCTGCGCTGCGGTGGGGCTGCTCAAGGGACTAGTCTGATACCCGGCTGACCATCAGTGGCCGGGATTGGCCCAGCATCAACAGTTTCCAGGGATTGACCGGGGTTGCGGTGGTCCAGCGTAAGCCGTCACGTATGCGCCGGATCGCAAAATGCAGGTGCGGTACTGAGGCCGGCGCATTCCCGGTGGTGCCGACATAACCCAGGAGCTGGCCACGTTCCAGCGGCATGCCTTTCCTGAGTCCCGCCGCATACTGGTCGAGATGCGCATACATCAGCAGGAATTGCCTGCGATTATCCATGGCAAACACCATCAGGCCGCCATTGGCATTCTCGATGATCTTCATGACATGACCCGCGATGGCCGACACCACCGGCGTGCCGCGTGGCGCCAGGATATCAATGGCGTGGTGCCTGCGCTTGCCACGCCTGTCATCAAACCCGTCATAGAGGTCTTCGTGGCCAACGCCCTCAACCGGCACGACCAAGTCGTTCGCCAGCTGGCTCAGCCGCTGCGCTTCCGTCAGCTGTGCTGGTTCAGCCGAGCTCTCAGCTTCGGCGTGCAGCACAGTGCTCGCCAGTGCCAGCGCCAGCGCCAGTGCCAGGAACCCTGGAAAAGACGGAAGTCGCTTGCCCACCAAGAGTCCGGGGCAACAATCAAGTCCTTTGTTCAACACTCAAACCACGCTACAACTGGTTGAAGCCCAGTTTCGACTTCTTCCCCTGCTTCAGATACTCCCACCGCGCTGGCCGCATGATTTCTTTGCGTGTCCGGCTCACTGGGTCGGTGGTCCACACGACCCTGACAGCGCTAGGTATATGTCAGCCGCAGGCACTGATTCCGTGCGCCAGCCCACACAGGGCTGGCAAGAATGTCGCCATACCCGTCTACGATCGAAAAGGCAGCGAGTGGGTGGGTATCTTGCGGCCTAGGCCACCTCGGCCTGGATGGGTTCGAAACCGGTGATGCCCCCCAGTTTCGGCAAGGAGTCTTCGGTGACATCCCAGGCTGCGCGGTCATCAAAGAACACGTGCGCCTCAGGCACGCGGTCAATCGGATCGAGCATGCTGGCCAGCACCACTTCGACCTGATCCGGATGGCGACTGGACCGGCTGAACAGGGAGCTGCCGCAGCTGCTGCAGAATTCGCGCACGGCATGCTCGGAGGATGCGTAGGCGGCGATCCAGTCCTGTCCCTCCGTGATCTCGAATTGATCCTTTGCTACGCCAAACCACGCAACCGAAGCCGCGCCATTACTGCGACGGCAGATGGAGCAGTGGCAATGTCCGCAGAACAGAGTCGGCAGGGTCACCGTAAATCGAACCGCGCCGCACAGGCAGGCGCCATTTGCTTGCACTTTCATAGTTGAGACCTCAATGGGTTTTCGGCTTGGCCGCGGGCGGGGCTTCCGGGAACGCCACGAATGGCGTGGTCGGTACCCGATTCGGCGGCACATACGCCGGCACCGGTGATCCCGCCGGGCCCATCGCACGGGTGTACCGATACAGCGCGCGCAGGTCGTCGTCATTCATGGCCGCGACATTGAACCAGGGCATGGGAGGACGCGCGCGGAAGTTGCGCGCATAGACCAGCCACTGCGCCTCATCGAAGTCCTGCAGGCGCAACCGCAGGTTGGTGGCATAGGTCGTGCCCCAGGGACCACGCCAGCCCAGCTGGTCACCCGTGAGCCACAGGTCTTCCGGCACTTGCCCGTCGCGCTCGGCGTAACCCGGTGTGTGGCAATCATTGCAGCCACTGGTCAGCACAAGGTAGCGACCGCGCGCGACCAGCGGATCCTTCGCAGCCGTGCCCTGCACGCCAACCACCGGTGCGGAGGCGTGTTGCAGTGGCGCCGCGAAGCCCGGCATTCCAAGCATCAGCAGCACAACGGCCATGACAAAAGTTAACAGTGTGTGCTTTTTCATCGTTACTCCATTCATGTTCACCACCCTCACTCTCCATGGGAGGATAGGCGGCGCGTAGTATGGGCAACGTGAATTGCGGGGGTTCGTAAATCTTTGCTCAGGACTTCTTAAAAATCTCTTAAGCCACGCGTCCGGCGCTGACCTGCTCCAACTCAAGTGGCCGTGACACCAGCAACTGGAAGCGGCCACGGCCCGTGCGCTCGATGCGTACACAGGCCTCGCGCTCCCGCAATCGCCGCTCCAGCAGGATCAGTCGTGCCTCGAGGTTGTCGCTGATGTCCGGCAGGCGAATGCGGGGGTCAAGCCGGAGCTCCCGATTGCTGAATGCCGCCCGTCCGTTGTTGACGTAATCCTGAAGCAGCGCCCACAGGATTGCGCCTGCAACACCCTTGATCAGGTAATTACCGTCCACGAAGACGCTGGCATTCTCCGGGTAAAAACGGATGAGCGCCGGGCTGCCGCTGGCTGGCTGCGGCACACTTTCCGCAACTGGCACGTACTCGGCAGTATCGGCCACCGCCTGCAAATCACGCATGCACAGGCCCAGGTGCGTGGCCAGCGTCTGTAGTGCATCTTCATCGTCATAGGTGAAGCGCAGATCCTGCGGGCTCTCGACATACAAAACGCCCAGCAACTCCCGGTGCGCCAGGATGGGTACAGCCAACTGGCTACGGGATTCGGGCAGGCCCGGCAACGGTATCTCCGTCTCCAGCAGCTCCGCCCGCCCTTCTGCCTCAACCGAGGCTCGCACCGCGCGCACGTAGCTGTATTCGGCCGTCATGTGGCTGATGCGGATTGGCGTACGCTCACGCGCGGCCACGCCGATGACGCCATCCCCAAAGGCGATCTCGGATCCGACACCGGAAGTCTCGTAACCATGACTGGCCACTGTGTACAGGCGCTGTCCGCTTGCATCCGCCACCAGCAGCATGGCGTTGTGAATCCCGAACTGCACCGCCAGGCAATCCAGTGCGCTATCAACCAGCTCATCCAGATTCGTACAGCCCGACAGGCGTTGCAGCGAAACCCTCAGCGCGGACAGGGATGCAGTGTAGGTCGGCTGCGCGGGCAGCGGTGCACCGGGCACGCGTTCGATTGCATGAATGCGATACACGTCAGCACCGCGCAAGCAGAACACGCCGCTCATGCCCGTATGCGAGGCAATGCCCGCCAGCTTGGCCTTCATGCGCTCGAACAAGGGGCCTTGCGTCTCAGTGTGCAGGTATTCGATCGTGAGCCGGTACATCGCCGCGGTCTGCGGATGCATCAGCAGCAGACTGGCATTGGGGTTGGCCAGCACGTTCTCCCGTGTCTTGTTAAAGAACTGGAATGACAGGGCCAGGTGCTGGCCATCGAGATATTCAACCTGTGACAGGTAGGCCACGTTGGGCACGCCCTCGGCCGAGCAGGTGCTGATCACAGCCGGCGATGGCCCTTCCAGGCAATCCCGCAATGCATCCAGCCTCAATGTCATTTCGACATCTCCATGGGCGCACCCGCCTCTGGGCCTGGCGTCTGGCGGTATGCCGACAACGGCGTGAAGCTCACCACACAGGGCTCAGGCTCAGGACAATGCAAGAGTGCGTTGGAGAACTCCCGCGCAAAGCCCACCGCAACCAGGTCATCCGCGAATGACTCGCGATAGCGACGCATCAGCTCACCATCATCGGCACAGGCGGGACTTACCCTGGCATCCCGTCCTTTCAACTGGATTGAGTGATGGGTGCTGGGCTGCGTGAAGACCACGGCAATCTCTGGCTGTGTTTGCCAGTTCCGCAACAGCGCCTCACCCTGTGACTTTGACAGCAGGATGGAAACCTCGCGCCGGTCATCGCTCAGGCGGCAGCCGAACGCGCGAACCAGGCTCGGGCGATTGTGTGCATCGCGCGACGCCACCACGATCGACACCCCGCCGCGGATGAATTCCGCGGTTTCGACATCCAGGTGAATTCCGTTTCCTGTGCTCATGTCATTGTGCCAGCCAATCCGCCTGCCGAGACTCGGTTCCTGTCCTGCTTAAGTGTAGTGCGCGTGAGCCCTGACTACTTTTCCAGACGTGCCAAACTGGAACACTTCAGCCACGCGGCCACGGTGGCCCTGGTAATAAACCACCACACTGTCGATGCCAACCAGCACGTCCAGAACTTCAAACTGCAACCCCGGCAAGGCCGCCAAGGCCTTGCGCCAGTACTCACCGATCGCGGATTTGCCGCGTAGGTAGCCTGCCGGCTCCCCGGTGAACTGCGCAATCATTGGCGAGCGCATCTCAAAATCCTCCTCGTAATGCGCAAGGATCTGCTCCAGGTCATGCGCATTCCAGGCAGCCGCCCAGGCCCGGGCAAATTGCTGCGCAAACTCTGGTGCCATCAGGCTCACTCTGTCCTGCCCAGCCAGTCCAGGATCAGGGCATTGACCTGCTCGGGTTGTTCCCGGTGCAGGAAATGGCCGGCATCCTCGACCAGCTTCCAGTCATAGGGGCCCTGGAACAGGTCGCGCTGGCCTTCCAGCAATTGCCCACGCATGTCCTCGGTGCCGCACATCACGCGCGTGGGCACTGGGGTGCGGCGGTCAAGCCGGACCGTGACCGAACGCAGGGCAGGGTCTGCCTTCTTTGGATTGAACATCGCGCGATAGTAGGCAAGGCTGGCCTTGAGCGCGCCGGGCTGCGCCAGCATTTGCTTGATGCGTGCGACGTGCGCTTCGTCGTTATAGCGCGGCGACCACAGCTTCCACAGCAGTTCAATGAAGGCGAAGTTATTGGCTCGGCACAGCCATTCCGGCAGTACGGGCAACTGGTACAGGAACCAGTGGAAGGAACGAAAGGCATGCTTGGGGGAGCGCTTGAGCGTGCGCCGAATGGCCACTGGATGCGGCACCGCCAGGATCACCGCGCGCTTGATCAGCTTCGGGTAGGCCCCCAGCACGCCATAACTGATCGCCGCACCCCAATCCTGCCCGACGAGGTAACAGGGCTTGCCCTCGTTGAGCGCACCGATCAGCGCACGCACGTCAGCCGCGAGCGTGGCGCGGTCATAAAAACCTTTCTCTGGTACTTCGGTCGGCGGGTAACCACGCAGGAAGGGTGCCACCACTCGATACCCCGCCTTGGCCAAAGCCGGGATCTGGTATTCCCACGAGTAAGCATTGTCCGGGTAACCGTGCAACAGCAGTACCAGCGGGCCTTCGCCCTCCTCAAGATAGGCGAAGCGAATACCGTTGGTTGTGATTTCACGCTGTTTCATGCCACGCCCTATATACGATTGTATTATATCAAAGTAAATAAATATTACTTTGAGTTATTTGTGACTGGTCTTATCGTGCCGCCATCAAACACACACCTGCGGTGCAAACATGAAGATACGCCATCTTGACCTGAGCCAGAATCCCGTCAATAGCGAGCACGAAAGCCTCGGCCTGCCGCCCGTCGAACAGGGCATTGCCAGCCGGACCGATTCATCCGGACTCAACCTTGCGATTTGGTTTACCTCCCTCGTCCTGCTTTCTCTTTCTGCCTATCTGGTAGGCAGCCTGTTCTGGCCCGGCAACTCGGCCGGCGGCTGGAGTGCCATCACGCAGGCGCTGGATAGTCACTTGTTCTGGTCAGCGCTCACGGTCGGCCTGATTGCACAAGCTATTGATGGTGCCCTGGGCATGGCCTACGGCGTGACTGCCACCACCTTTTTGCTGGGGACGGGTGCCAGCCCTGCGGCGGCCAGTGCCAGCGTGCACATCGCCGAGATTTTCACGACCGGCGTCTCCGGTGTGTCACATGCCAAGCTCGGCAACGTCAACCGGGCACTGTTCCTGCGCCTGCTGATTCCCGGCATCCTGGGCGCCGTTCTTGGCGCGGTCGTGGTCACCCAGATCGACGGCAAGATCCTCAAGCCGTACATCTCCGCCTACCTGCTGATCATGGGCATTTATATCCTGAGCAAGGCCTTTCGCAAGCTTCGGCCAAAAGTTCGTCAGGAACCTCGGCATGCTGGCAAGCTCGCCCTGTTTGGTGGCTTTGTGGATGCTGCCGGCGGCGGCGGCTGGGGACCGGTGGTCACCACGACCCTGGTCGGCTCGGGCCAGGATCCCCGCACAACCATCGGCTCCGTGAACTTTGCTGAATTCTTCCTGACGCTGGCCGGTGCCGCCGCATTCACCCTACTGTCGGAATCCGGCATCTGGCTGATCGTCGCGGGCCTGGTGATTGGTGGACTGTTCGCTGCGCCCTTTGCTGCGCTGCTGACCCGCAAGCTGAATACCCGCAGCCTGCTGATACTGGTCGGCCTGCTCATCACGGTGGTGAGTACCTATAACCTGCACAAGGCCTTGGGCCTATAAGGAAGGGTCGCGGCTAGCCCCCCGTATCAGGGGGGCTTAGTCGCGAAAACTTGGGTCGGCGCGGTCCAATCGACGCAGCAGGCCTGGCCAGGCCAAGGCCCCGCCAAGCCCCTTGGTGACTTGGGTCGCCTGGGCCTGGATGCCCGCCAGGATCGGGGCAGGCACCGGGATCAGTTCCTTGCCGCCCGACTGTGCCATGACCTGGATTCGGCAGCTCGCCTCGAACAGGTACATGAACAGGAAGGCATCGGCGATGGTTGGACCAACCGTGAGCAAGCCGTGGTTGCGCAGCATCAGGAAGTTCTTGCTACCCAAGTCTGATACCAATCGCGGTTTCTCCTCCTCGTTCAGCGCAACGCCCTCGTAGTCGTGATAGGCCAGTGAAGACATCACGAACAGCGACTGCTGCGAGATCGGCAGCACGCCCTCCTTCTGTGCGGAGATCGCCACGCCATGCAGTGAATGGATATGCAGAACGCACTGCGCATCCTCGCGTGCGGCATGCACGGCGCTGTGGATGGTGAACCCTGCCGGGTTGATGTCATTGGGTGAGTCCATGACCTTGCGGCCCTCGAGGTCCACCTTGACCAGGCTGCTGGCAGTAATTTCCTCGAACAGCCAGCCGTAGGGATTGATCAGGAAATGATGGTCGCTGCCCGGCACCCGTGCCGATATGTGCGTGAACACCAGGTCATCCCAGCCATAGCGCGCCACCAGCCGGTAGGCCGCAGCGAGGTTGACGCGGGTATCCCATTCTTCCTGCGACACCTGCTCGCGGACGTTCGACGACTTGGGGTTGTTCAGGGTCTTGGCCATGGCGGACTCCTCTCGCAGGTGCGCTTTAAAAGTTTAGACAGCGCCGGTGGCCGTTTGCTCAGGTGAACAGCTTGACCAGCAACAGATGCGAAATCCCATACATGACTGGCGCAGCAACAAACATCAGCATAGACAGATAAGCCAGGGGGTGCATCGTCGTGCGCACGCCCTCGCCACCCGGCCCAAACGCCCAGTTGATGTTGAGCTGGGGCTTGGTAAACAGGTAACACACGATCATCACGCCCCAGCCCAGCACCAGCATTATCGGCAACCCGCGCGGGTCATAACCCAGGCGCCACACGATGTACACCAGCACCGGCGTCAGTGGCACATGGAACAGAGAGAGCGCACGCAACCATAACGGTCGCTCCGGCTCGAACATGTAATCCGTCAGGCCAGTGATGCGCTTGCCACTGAGCAGGCGGCCAAAGAAACTGACGTTCCACAGCGTCTCTGGCAACAGCACGCCGACCGTGACGGTGCTGGCGATCAGGCTGCTCTCGAGCCACAGCGCGAGCATGCCGCCAATCAGGGCGATATCAGAAAACCACAGGTAGTTGGCGGGTCCATACTTGCGCCAATACACCACCAGCACAACGATGGTCATTGCGCTGTAGGCCAGCTTGAGCCAGAGCGGGATCATGTGCGTGTTCGACTCCTGCTTCGGCGCTTGCCGCGTCGGCGACGCCTGGGTTTAACGGCATCTCGGCGCCACCACATCCAGAACGGTGTTTCGGTCTCGACTTCCTCGCCATTATCAAGATCCGGCACAGTCAGTGAAAACACCGGCACCGGATTGGGAAAGCCCTTTAGTTGCTCGGGTTCACGCGCAGTCGCCGTAACGGCGTCTTCTTTCAATAGTGCGGCCTGGGTACGATCATCACACAGGATTTCACCATTGGCCGCGCGATTGCATAGGCGCGCCGCCAGGTTCACCGGCGTACCTACCGCCACGTACTCGAAGCGGCCCGCCCCCCGGATTGCGCCAACGGTTACCTTGCCGGTGGCGACGCCTATGCCCAGCCCCAACTCCGTGCCTGCAGACTCTTCGAGCATGGGCGGCACCCGCCGCATGATCTCCAGTGTCATCAGTGCAGCGCGACGAGCATGTTCCTTGAGTGCCAGCGGTGCCCCTACCAGAATCAGCATGCCATCACCGGCGTGATCCTTGATGGTGCCACCGTATTCGCTCGCCACCTCACCCACGATGTTGTAGTAACGCTCCAGCAGGTCCACGACCTTGCGTGAGTCGTGCTGGCGCGCATACGCCGTGAAGCCGCGCAAGTCACACACCACGACGCTCAGTGGCCGCCGTTCCCGTTGCAGCACCTTGGCCAATCCTTCGGTGCGAACTACGCGCGCCACTTCTGGCGACAGGAACTGGCTCATGAAATGACCGCGCTGGCCCTGCACGACCAGGTAGCTCAACGTACCTGACAGGTAAATCAGTAACCCGATGGCGACGGTGATCGGGATGTATTTCTCGCTGATCACCAGCGCCGCCATCAAAAACGGGGCGGCGATAAAGAGCGACCGCAGTCGCATGGCTTCCGCCTTGTCGATGCGGGATAGCAGCAACAGGATGATGGCGATGGCGCCGCACAACATGCTCGAACCCAGGATCGGCGCAAACACCGCCCACTCAATGCTGCGAACCCTGACCATCCCCGGCGAATCGGTGGCCGCGATCTCCGGCAGGAACTTCACGAAGATCAGTGACAGCAGCCAGTACACGAACACCAGCACCTGCGAGGCGCGGAACAGGCCGGTGGCGACACGCGCACGCGACGCACGTGCCGTCTGCCCAATGCGCAGGCCCCATTCGATGCCTGCAAGAATGGACATGCTTTCCAGGCTGGTCGCGACGAGCAGGTACAGCGGCTCCTGTTCCCACTGCCGCCCGAAGGCGACGAGGAACATGCGCAAGCCGATCAACACCAGGCACAAGGCCAGCGGACGGCCAATGGTGTTGGCTCGATCCACCCAGAAATAGATCACGCCCGTACCCGCCGTCATCAGGCCAATGACGAGGTATGCCATGTCGATCGCGCCGGTCATGTCGTCCTAGCGTGCCGGTCGCGTGAAAGACCAGTTTGCCAGCTGCGACAGGGGTTGCTCACCCTGCGCATCGAACCAGGCCTCCACCAAACGATAGGCGATCGAAACCGGCGGCGGCACGAACAACTTGCCCGCCGGCAGCAAGTCCAGCATCTCCTCATAGGCAAACCAGCGTGCGTCTTCCAGCTCGACCCCATCCGCATGCGTGGGTTGGTAGTGGGCATCCGCATGGAAGCCCAGCATGAGCGCGGCAGGGAATGGCCAGGGCTGCGAAGAGTGATAGCGCACTTCGTCAACGCGAACACCCGACTCTTCTTGTACTTCGCGTGCGACCGCATCTTCCAGGCTCTCGCCCGGCTCAACAAAACCCGCGAGGGTCGAATACACATTGGGCGGCCAATTGGCCTGGCGTCCCAGCAGGCAGTGCGGCTTGCCTTGGTGCTGTGCCGTCACTAGCACGATGATGGAAGGATCGGTGCGCGGGAAATGGCGCTTGGCGCAGTCCGCATTACTGCAGTCGCGCGCATGTCCTGCCTCGCTGGCTTTTGTGGCCGCGCCGCAGCGACCACAGAATCGATGTCGCCGGTGCCAGTAGAGCAAGGCCCGTGCATAAGCCAGTATCGCGGCCTCGGCGCGAGGCAGGCCCATCGACGAGAAACGCAAATCCTTGAACTCACCGGCGCGCAATGACTCGGGGAACACCTCCGGCGCCTGTGACGAAAGCTCCAGCGCAAACCAGGCCCGGTCGTCCCACTCACCGAGGAATACGATCGGGTCGGCCTGCGCCAGCAAGTCCGCTGCCTGTAAGCCGTCGAGGATGATCGCCTTGCGGCCCTGCAGCAGGGAGCGCGTGCGCCACACGGGCACGAAGCGCGACCGCGGGTCGTGCAAGTGCTGTTCAATCCAGTCCTTGTCACGACGCAGCTCGCTCTTGCGGTTAAGCGGTCCGCTGGAGAATAGATTGGGGGGTGGAATAGGCACGCTGTCTCCCGGCTATGTACCAACTATACAGGGCTGGCATTGCACTTTTCGTGCCGTTCCCGTCGAATGGGGCAATCAGCCCGAGGGGGAATGCCGATGAGCCAGCCCATTACATTGTTTACTTCCGCCACGCCAAACGGACACAAGGTCTCCATCCTGCTGGAAGAACTGTGCGTACCTTATAAGGTCGTGCCCATCCAGTTGATGCGCGGCGACCAGAAAAAGCCCGAGTACGTGAAGCTCAATCCCAACGGCCGCATCCCGACCATCGTCGATCACGAGAATGATGATTTCGCCGTGTTTGAGTCCGGCGCAATCCTGATCTACCTCGCCGAGAAATACGGCAAGCTCCTGCCTAAGGACGTGAAAGGGCGCTCAACTGTCATCCAGTGGGTCATGTTCCAGATGGGTGGCATCGGCCCGATGATGGGGCAGGCCAATGTGTTCTTCCGCTACCTGCCCGAGAAAATCCAGATTGCGATTGATCGCTACCAGCACGAATCCAAGCGGCTGTTCCGGGTGATTGAGCAACGACTGGAAGGCCGCGAGTACATCTGCGATGAATACTCAATTGCCGACATCGCCTGCTGGCCGTGGATGAAGATCCATAAATGGTCAGGCGTTGACGTGGATGATCTCCCCAATGTGCAGGCCTGGTTGGCACGTGTCGGGGAAAGGCCGGCTGTGCAGCGTGGCGTGGCGGTGCCAAACGACACGGCCAAGCCTGAAGACATCGTCAAGGCAGCACAGTCGATCGTACAGCGCTAAAGCGTAATCGGCCTGGGCTCACTGCTCTCGAATCTTTCCAGGCTGGACTTTCGCTTGGCCCCGAGCAGCCGAAAGACCTCGATTGGCTGGCTGAACCCCTTGATGGATCGTTCACCCACAGACTCGAATTCAACCAGCGATTCGACTTCGGCCAGTACCCGTCGGGTAGTTAGTATTTCGCCATGCCCTGAGTCACTGCACAGCCGGGAAGCCAGGTTGGTCACGGCACCAATGGCGGCATACTGAGAGCGGCCAAGGAAGCCTATTGCACCTATCGTGGCGTATCCATTCGCCAGGCCAATTCCTAGCCCCAGCTTGTGGCCCAGCGCCTTCCAACGTGGCCAGAGGCTTTCGAATGCGGCTCGCATATCCAGCGCGGCCTCCACGGCCTGCTTTTCAGGCTCTGGGATCTCCAGCGGTGCGTTGAAGAAAATCAGCATGCTGTCACCGGCGAAGTGTTCAACCGTACCGCCGTGACGCTCAACGATCTCGCCCATGCTGGTGAAGAACTCGCGCAGGACGCTCATCACATCCTCAGGTTCCGAAGTCTCCGAGAATGGCGTGAAGTCCCTCAGGTCGATCACGCAAACGGTAACTCGACGCCGCTTGGGTTCGAGCAAGCCCTGATCACCCCCCTCCACCACGAGATCAGCTACAGACTGCGGCAGGTACTGTTTAAGGCGGGCAAAACGCGCCCTATCACGACGCTCAATAGCGATGCGGTCTGCTAGTGCCAAGGACAGGATGGTCACACCAAGACAAATCCCGATTTGCCATCCAAAAACGGTGAAGTAGTTGTAAGGGAGAAGGCCAAACCCCGCCAAACCTAGCGAGATCACTGTTACATAAAAAACCCCCCACGCCAGCAACAAGAAGCGCGCCGCCCGCACACCCTTGAACGACAAATACAAAACAATCGCGAGGTTAATCATGGTTCCGATAATAAAAATAGCTCCCATCAGCTGGGTACCTTGGGCATACGAAATAAATGGGACGACCGCCGCGTCAAGAACCCACACACCCACTAGTACGAACAGTATTTGGTCTACTCGTGGATACGACGTTCGGACTTGCAGGAATGTGCGCGCAAAAAGCGCTGAGAAAAGCCCATTGACGCTAACAATATTGAGCCAGTGGTCACACAGCCAGATTGATGCACCCTCACCCAGGATATCGCCGTATTGTCGGGCGTAGCCGGTCTGAAAGAGTCCGATCGCAACCCCCGCAGCCAACGAGATTACGTAGTACAGGTATGCCCGGTCTCTGATCCATAGCCATACGATCAGATTGTAGAAAACCATGACCAGCAATATGCCGAAGAACAGCCCGTAGGCCAGGTTATCCTTCACCTGGTTTGCCTGGAATCCACGGCCAGACCTCAGATGAATGTTAAAGAAGACAGGGCCGGCATTTTGCACTCGGACAAACAGCGTTATTTCTTCACCGGGTTCGATTTGTAGTGGCAGCGCAAACAGGCGCGACACCAGCAGTTCTGGAGGTGCTGTGCGCTTGTCGCCGGTAAACACCGACTCGACCCGGCCATCAGACCGAATGGTGTACACATCAATGAAATCGGCGAGTACATGTGACATCTCCATAACCCATAACGATGTCGGGGGGTTCATGCCAACCGGGTTACGCAACGCCACGCGGAACCAGAACGCGGCGGATGTGTAGCCATAGTTGAATTGGGACCTGTCGCTACTTGTGAAGCGCGGCATGAAATCGGCTGACCGCACTTGGTCAAACGTTAATTGGCCCGTCTCATCGCGCAACACTGAGATATGGCCGGCCAGCGGGATGGACTCAAGCCCTGGAACAAGGATGACGGGTTCGGATTGCAAGACTTGCAGGGCAAAACAGACACCATTCGTCAGGCCCAGCGTGAGGCCAAGCACAAGCCGAATCGACCACCGGGACCGTGATTGACGCACATAGCCCCCGCACTGTTTCACAAAGCGTACGCCCGAACCCAAGTTACGAGTAGGGGCTACAAAAACCTATTCTTAAACAAGCAGCTACCGCATCGCAGCACAACAAAAAACGCCGGGTTCGAGCGATCTGTTAAAGTGATTTTGTCCCGTAGCCATATCACGGGCTTGTCACGTAATTCGGTTAACGTTCGGCATGACTGCGAATCCGGCACCAGTAACGCCACCCACGCCTCCGCCGGCGGGGGTGGGCGCACCCGCAGCCGACCTGACCCAGCCCGAGCTCTACCTCAACCGCGAATTGTCACTGCTGCAGTTCAATCGTCGTGTGCTGGCACAGGCACAGGATGAGTCGCTGCCGCTGCTGGAACGGCTGAAGTTCCTCTGCATCACTTCCACCAACCTCGACGAGTTTTTCGAGATTCGCGTAGCAGGATTGATGGCGCGCGTCGAGCTCAATTCTTCGCAAACCGACGCGGATCGATTGTCACCCCAGGAAGTCCTGCGGCAGATCGGCGAGCAGGCCCATGACCTGGTTGACGAGCAGTACCAGGCACTCAACGAAGCCCTGATCCCGTCGCTGGAGACCGCCGGCATCCGCTTCCTGCGCCGTCGGCGCTGGACGCCAGAACAGGCGAGCTGGCTGCGCAAGTATTTTGAAACGGAGCTGTTACCCGTGTTGTCCCCCATTGGGCTCGACCCGGCACATCCGTTCCCCCGCATCCTCAACAAGAGCCTGAATTTCATCGTCTCCCTGCATGGTCGTGACGCCTTTGGCCGCAACAGTGGTTATGCGATTGTGGGCGCACCACGCGCACTACCACGCCTGGTACAACTGCCGGCCAAGGAAACCGGCGGTGGGCCTTATGATTTCGTGTTCCTGTCTTCGATCATTCACCAGCACGTCAAGGACCTGTTTCCCGGCATGCGCGTGACCGGCTGCTACCAGTTCCGCGTGACACGCAACAGTGACCTGTTCGTGGACGAGGAAGAGACTGAGGACCTGTTGCGTGCGGTCGAAGGCGAACTGTCTGCGCGGCGTTACGGCGACACCGTGCGCCTGGAGGTCGCGCACGAATGTCCCGACCAGATGTGCAGTTACCTGCTCGAGCGATTCCAACTGCAGACCAACGACCTGTACAAGGTAAAAGGTCCGGTCAACCTCAACCGGCTGATGGCGATCTACGACATGGTGGACCGTCCCGACCTGAAATACCTGCCACATACACCACGCCTGTTGCCGGCGCTGGCATCGGGTGGCGATATCTTCGAGGAAATCCGCAAGCAGGACATATTGCTGCACCACCCCTACGACTCTTTCCTGCCTGTGGTTGAGTTCCTCAAGCAGGCCGCTGCCGACCCGCAGGTACTGGCCATCAAGCAGACGCTTTACCGCACCGGTGCCAAGTCGGCGGTGGTGGACGCGCTGGTCGCGGCCGCGCGTGCTGGCAAGGAAGTTACCGTGGTGGTTGAACTGCGTGCGCGTTTTGACGAGGCAGAAAACATCGGCCTGGCCACACGGCTACAGGAAGTCGGCGCCAACGTGGTCTATGGCGTGGTCGGGTACAAGACCCACGCCAAGATGACGCTGGTTGTGCGCCGCGAGGACACAGGCCTGCGCAACTACGTCCACTTGGGCACCGGCAACTACCACCCACGCACCGCACGCCTGTATACCGACTATGGCTTGTTCACTATTGACCCTGCCATTGGGCAGGACGTGCACAAGCTCTTCATGCAGCTGACCAGCCTTGGCAAGGCCAGTAAATTGGAGAAGCTGCTGGATGCGCCTTTCACGCTGCACAAGAGCCTGCTGGAACGCGTGCAGCGCGAGACCGAGCACGCCCAGCAGGGCAGGCCCGCACGCATCATCGCCAAGATGAATTCGCTCGTTGAGCCAGAGCTGATCCGCGCGCTCTACGCGGCCTCCATGGCCGGCGTGCAGATTGAACTCATCGTGCGCGGCATGTGCGCCTTGAAACCAGGCTTGCCCGGCATATCCCAGACAATCCGCGTGCGCTCGATCATCGGTCGCTTCCTGGAACATGCACGCGTTTTCTATTTCCAGAATGGCGGCAACCCGGAATACTGGTGTGCCAGCGCAGACTGGATGGAGCGCAATTTCTTCCGCCGTGTGGAAACCTGCTTCCCGATCGAAAGCAAGTCACTGCAGAAGCGTATCTGGCAGGAGCTGCAGCTGCTACTAGATGACAACTTGCAGGCTTGGGAGCTGCAAGCTGACGGCAGCTATCGCAGGGTGATTGCCACCAGCCCCGAGGCGTCGATATCGGCACAGCAATACCTGATGGAACAGGCGGCCAGCAACTGACGCGGGAAATCGCGCTCAGTCAAACTTCAATCGATGCTCGATGGCCTTGAGCAGGTCGGCCTCCTGCTCCAGGTCAGCTTGGGTCAGGGGATGCTCGTCCAGCCAACCCTTCGGAAGTTGCAGGCGCAGTGCCCTGCCGTCGGCCTTGAGCGCGAACTTGGGGAGCGGATCCGGACTACGGCTGCGATGTAGCAGCACAGCCAGACGCAGCAACACCGTTAGTCGCCGGATGTTGCGCGACCAGCGGCCGGGCAGGGAAGAAAACATCGACTCGTCAAGCTTGCCGCGGTGAGCCAGCAGCAAGGTGGCCAGCGCCTGCTGTACGATCTGCGAAAAACCCGCCAAGTCAGTATTGCCGATGAGGTAGGCGCTATGGCGCTCATACTTGGCATGTGACACCGCCAGTCCGACCTCGTGCAATTGCGCCGCCCAGCACAGCAGCTGCGGCAAGACCTCATCCTCCAGTTCCCAATCCTTCGCCACTTCGCGCAGGCATTTTGCCGCCGTGTCTTCCACGCGCGCGGCCTGCCTGGCGTCGGCGGCATAGCGTGCACTGACGGCGGACACGGTGCGCGAGCGCACATCGCGATCGGAGAGTCGCCCGAGCAGGTCATACAGCAGGCCATCCCGCAGTGCACGGTCCGACACTTCCATTTGCTTGATACCGAGCGTCTTGAAGATGCCCAGCAACACCACGACACCGCCGGCAAAAATGGGCTCACGATCCTTGCTCAACCCGGGCAGCCCCAGTTTCTCGATACTGCCGTGGTCAATGAGCTTGTCCGCCAGCTTATCCAGCCCACTGCGCGTGATATGAAGGTCGGTCCAGCCGTGCGCCTGCAATACGCTCTGGATGCTGCGAATACTGCCGGATGCCCCCATCACGACATCCCAGCCCGCCTCAAGGAAAGGCCGCTCCAGGTTTTCCAGCTCCACACGCACGGCGAGTTCGGCCGCCTTCCAGATCTTGTTACTGAGTGCACCATCGGCAAAGTGCTTGCGCGTGTGCACAATGCAGCCGAGCTGGCGACTCTCCATCAGCTTGGGCTGGCCGAGTTGGCCAATGATGATTTCGGTGCTGCCGCCACCAATATCCACGACCAATCGCCGCGGGCGCTCCGGGCCCAGGTTCTGTGCAACGCCACCATAGATCAGGCGCGCTTCCTCAAGGCCGGAGATAATCTCAATCGGATGACCCAGCGCGGCCTCGGCTTCATCCAGGAATTCACCGGTGTTGCTGGCCTTGCGCAAGGTGTTGGTGCCCACCGCCCGCACCCGCGTCTTGGGCAAGGTGCGCAAGCGCTGGCCGAATCGCTCAAGGCAGGCCAGCGCCCTTGCCCTTGCTTGCGTACTCAGGCGGCCTTTTGTGTCCAAGCCGGACGCGAGCCGCACCGGCTCACGCAGCCGATCAATGATCTGTAGTTCATCGCCGTCCGGACGCGCCACCATCATGTGAAAGCTGTTGGAGCCCAGGTCAACGGCCGCGACCGGGCGACCCGGGCTGCTGTTTTTCTTGTTGCCGTTGCTCATTTAGCCCGTTTCTTGAGCTGCTCAAGCATGTTGCGCATCACGGCCTGTCCTTCCTCGCTGAACCACAGGTCGGTAATGATCTCCGCTTCATCATCCAGGCCATCAAACGCCTGGACCAGATCCGCACGGGCCGTGCGCCGCATGGTCTGCGTTGCACGAGTGGGCTGGGCCAGCAAACGCTCGCACCAGGCTCGCGCCCGGCCTACCACCTCCGCCACCGGCGCGATCTCGTGCACGAGGTTCAGGCGCAGCGCCTCTTCCGGGTCCATCATGCGCGCCTCGACGCTCAGGCGCTCTGACACTTCAGCGCCAGCCATGCGTGTGATGGCGACACGCACCGGCGTGGGCACGATCAGGCTGACCGCAACCTCGTTGAAACCGAAGCGATAGCTGCCTGCCGCCATTACGCGCCAGTCGCAGAAACAGGACAGCACGGCACCACCGGCCGGACTGTGGCCAGTGATCGCCGCCGCCACCGGAATCTCCGAGGCGGCCACGACTCTCAGCATGCCAAAGAAATCATTGAAGAACGTTCGTAATTGCCTTGCGTCCAGCGCAAGCAATGCCGTCAGATCCAGCCCGGCCGAAAACAGCCCTTCGCGTCCGGACAAGACCAGCGCACGCGCACCCTGCTTGGGTGCCTGGCTGACGCCATCACGCAACTGCGCGACCAAGCCGGGATCCATGGCATTCACCGGCGGCCGGTTCATGCGCAGCTCAAGAATGTCATTGGGATGTTTGATTGATTCCAGCATTTTTCCCCCACTTGCAAGACATCCAGCATACCGCGTGATTTTGCCGAATGTACTATCCGGCGTGTTTATTTGGATCGTGGCCCTCCGTATAGTCATAACCCAATGCATCTCCTAATCCGCCTGCGGTCACCATGACCAGCGACCGCCGTCGCACCATCCTTGCGCTCGCCCTGCCTACCATCGGCGGCATGACCTCGCAGAACATCCTCAACCTCGTCGACATGGCCATGGTGGGGACACTGGGTGCAGCCGCGCTGGCAGGTGTTGGCGTGGGCAGCTTTCTCAACTTCATGGCGTTTGCCGCCATTGCGGGATTCGCCTCGGCAGTGCAGGCCACCGCCGCACGCCGCGTGGGCGAGGGTCGGGCCAATGAATCGGCCTTGCCACTGAATGGCGCGCTGTATCTATGCTGGCTGATTGGCCTGCCGTTGACGCTGGTCCTGTTTCTGATGGCGCCCCAAATATTTGGGTTGTTGCAGAACGACCCTGCGGTGCTTGAGGAAGGAGTTCCTTACTTCGAGATCCGCCTGCTGGGCATCATCGCGGTTGGCATGAATTTCTCGTTTCGCGGCTACTGGACCGCCGTCAACAACACCCGGTTGTATTTCCGCACGCTGCTGACCATGCATGCGGTCAATATCGCGCTCAACTACATCCTGATCTTCGGCAAGCTGGGCATGCCTGCCCTGGGTACCACCGGTGCCGCGCTGGGAACCGTCATCAGCCTGTGGCTCGGTAGTGCCATCTACTTCTGGCACGGCTTTCGGCTCGCACGCGGTGCCAGCTTCCTGGACAAATTACCCAGTGCCGAGCGCCTCAAGGCCCTGCTGAAACTGAGCCTGCCCTCATCACTGCAGCAGCTGTTCTTCGCCGCTGGCTTCACCATGCTGTTCTGGATCGTGGGCCAGGTCGGGACCCAGGAACTCGCGGTTGCCAACGTGCTCATCAACATCACATTGGTGGCAATCCTGCCGGGCATGGGACTGGGCCTGGCTGCGGCCACACTGGTGGGCCAGGCGCTTGGGCGAGGCGATATCGAGGATGCCTACCAGTGGGCCTGGGATGTGTCTCGCGTCGGCATGGTCATGCTGGCCGTGTTAGGCCTGTTCATGCTGGTATTCCCGCACGCGATCCTGGGCCTGTTCCTGCACGAGGAGGCCTTGCTGGCCCTCGGCGACATTCCCCTGCGCCTGGTTGGTGCTTCCGTTGCATTCGACTGCGTAGGACTGATCCTGATGCAGGCGCTGCTGGGTGCCGGCGCCAGTGGCGTGGTGATGCGGATCAGCATCGGCATGCAGTGGCTTTTCTTCCTGCCATTGGCCTGGCTGGTCGGGCCGGGACTTGGTCACGGTTTGCTGGCAATCTGGCTGGCCTTCATCGGCTACCGTGGCTTGCAGACGCTGGCCTTCGTGGCCCTGTGGAAGCGGCGAGCCTGGGCCAGCATCAAGGTGTGACGCCAACGAGTATCTCGTTTGGGTATTTTCTTCGAACCAATCCACCCGCACCTCATTGCAACGGGTGCAATCAAGCTTCAAGAACTGCGGCTGCGACGCACCGTCAGTGATTCTCCGCCCACACCCCAGTTATCGGTGGAGACCTCGTCGATGACGACATAGGTGCTGGCCGGTGGTTTGCCAAGCACATCCCGCAGGACGATGGTGACCCCCTCGATCACCTTGGCTTTGTCCTCGGCGCTGGCGCTCCCGGCAATCTTGATGTTGACGTAAGGCATTCTTTGTCTCCGGTCAGTTAATGTGGGAAGTAATCTATTCATGAAAAAGCCGGCGCTCGGCCGGCTTTTATGCATGGCGCTTGTGTCTAGGCCACAACAGGCTGGCGCTCGACCAGCAATTGTTGTGAAAGCGCCCTGCGAATGCGCTCGCGGGCACGCTCAACGGCAACATCCAGCGAGGGCGTATTGGCGAACTTCTTGCGGGCTTTCTGCTTGAGTTCCTCTATGCTGGGCAGTTCCGGCAGCTCAATGTCGGCCAGGTAGGCTTCCGCATCAGCCCTGAGTTGATGCGCACGCACGCGCCACTCCGCGTGCAGTTCCTCGATGCGCTTGCCCTGTTCGGCCCAGCGTGCGCGCACCCGCTCTGCCAGTGCCTCGACGTTCACGCTGCTGGCGATATGCAGGGCGACCTTGTCGATGATGGCAGAGGACGGGACTTTCTCGTTGTTCAGGATGCTGGCAGGCGGCGCGCGCAGGTCCCACACCACACCGATCTTTTCCAGTCCCTTGAGGATGTAATAGGTGACATCCACTTCCCACCAGAAGAAGCCATTGCGCGCGGCACCCGGGTAGTAGTGGTGGTTGTTGTGCCAGCCTTCGCCCATCGCGATGATCGCCAGCAGCCAGTTGTTGCGCGAGTCATCGCCGGTCAGGTAGCGCTGCTTGCCAAATACATGCGCCAGCGAGTTGATCATGAAGGTGGCGTGGTACACCGCGACGGTGCTCCAGACAAAACCCACCACCAGGCCCGGCAGGCCCATGGTCGCCAGGCACACCAGAGCGACGAGGCCACCCGGCAGGAAACGGTTGCGATCCAGCCAGACCAGTTCCGGATAAACCGTGAAATCGCGTATGCGCTCGTAATCCGCGATCGAGCGAGACTGGTCAAAGATCCAGCCCATGTGCGCGCCCCAGAAGCCGTAATGACGCGGCGAATGCGCATCACTGGGCAGGTCGGAATCGCGGTGGTGGTCACGGTGCTTGGAAGCCCACCACAACACGCCGCTTTGCATCGAGGACATGCCGATGAAAGCGAGGATGAACTGGAACACGCGGCTGGTCTTGTAGGTGCGGTGTGCGAAGTAGCGATGGAAGCCGCCGGTAATGCCGAACACACGCACCACATAGAGAACCGCTGCGGTAATCAGGGCCTCGGTGGTAACACCGGTCCAGATTGCCGTCAGGCAGACAAGATGCATGAAAATGAAGGGCCCCAAGGTTGCCCACTGCGTGCCTTCACGCGGCGGTTTGAAATTGGGTGTTTCGTTGCTGATGAGGGCCACAGCGTCCTCCAGAAAAATGCCCTGCTCGGGCCTTGTTGTGGATTTCTCGATTGTGCCCGCTTTCAGTATCCATGTCCGGGCAAACATGACCTATTGATTGTAACGACATTTTAGGCCTTAACTCTAGGCTAAATCAGCACAGCCACCGCTGCCGCGCATCAGGCCAAGGACTATGCCAAAACCCCCGCCAGCCCTTAATCTGGGCGGGGAAGCCGGGCCCGCCTGGCCTAATAACCAGTTGATTATCCGCGAACAGGAAGCCAATAGCCGTGAACAGCCCCGTACTGCTGCAGGACGTCGAAGCCTGCGTTGACACCATCATCGAGCGAGTCGGCAAATCCATCGTGATTGGCCTCGCCCTGGGGCTGGGCAAGCCCACGCAGCTGATCAATGCACTGTACGCGCGCGCCAAGTCCGACCCCAGCCTCCAGCTACGCATCCTGACGGCGCTGTCACTGGAAAAGCCTGCCGCCGGCAGTGCGCTGGAAAAGGCTTTCCTGGATCCCTTTATCGAGCGCGTCTTCGGTGACTGCCCGGATCTGGACTACGCCACTGACCTGCGACTCAAGCGGCTGCCGCCCAATGTCGAGATCTGCGAGTTCTTCTTCAAGCCCGGCAGCATGCTGGGCAACGCCCACGCACAGCAGCACTACATCAGCTCCAATTACACCCATGCCGCGCGTGACGTGTTCGCGCAGGGCTGCAACGTGGCGGCATCCGTCGTCGCCCGCCGCGACACGCCACAGGGCCCGCGCTACAGCATGTCCTGCAATCCCGATACCGCGCCGGAACTGACCGCGATGCTGCGTGACAGTGGCCGCCCCCATGTCGTGGTGGCGCTGGTCAACCAGCAGTTGCCCTACATGGCGAACGATGCCGAAGTGAGGCCCGACACTTTTGACGTGATCGTCGAGCACCCGCGTTATGACACCCAACTGTTTGGCACGCCCAAGATGGCGGTCGAGACCGCCGACTATCACATCGGCCTGCAGGCCTCGGCGCTGATCCCGGATGGCGGCACGCTGCAGATCGGCATCGGCGCGCTGGGCGATGCCATTGTTTATGCCACGCAGTTGCGGCACCAGAACAACGCGCAGTACCAAAAAGCCTTGGACGAGTGCGGGATCAGCGAGCGGCATGGCGCACTGATCCGCGAGATCGGCGGCACCCGCCCTTTCGAGCGCGGCCTTTACGGCGCCACCGAGATGTTTGTCGATGGCTTCCTGCACCTGTACCAGTCCGGCATCCTCAAGCGCCGTGTCTATGACTTCTGGGCCCTGCAGCAGCTCATCAATGAAGGCACGGTTGACGAAGACCACCTGACACCGGCCGTGCTGGAGGGCATGGAAGCACTCGGCGTACGCGTGATCCGCACACAGGACTTCGAGGTGCTGCAACACCACGGCCTGTTCCGCGACGACTGTCGTTATGAGCTCGGCCACATCATTGCGCCGGACGGTGAACGGATCATGGCCAACCTCGCCATCGAGACGGCACGCAGCGCGCTCGCCGCCAAGTGCCTGGGCGCAAAACTGCGCAACGGCATCGTGCTGCACGGCGGATTCTTCCTTGGGCCGAATGCCTTCTATAAGACCCTGCGCGACATGAGCGAGGACGAGCGTCTTCAAATCTGCATGACCGGCGTCAACAAGATCAACCAGCTTGACCTCAACCCGCGCCTGTACCGACTGCAGCGCCACCATGCGCGCTTCATCAACACCGGCATCATGTGCACCCTGTCTGGCTCGGTGGTGTCGGATGGGCTGGCTGACGGGCGCGTGATCAGCGGCGTCGGCGGCCAGTACAACTTCGTGGCGATGGCACACCAGCTGCCCTGCGGCAGGTCCGTGCTGATGATTCGCAGCACGCGTGGCGAAGGCGCGGAGGCCACGTCAAACATCGTCGTGAACTATGGCCACCTCACGATCCCGCGCCACCTGCGCGACATCATCATCACCGAATACGGCATCGCCAACCTGCGCAGCAAGACCGACAGCGAGGTCGCCAAGGCCCTGATCAATGTCGCCGACTCGCGCTTCCAGGCTGGCCTGCTGGAACAGGCCAAGCAGGCCGGCAAGATCGAAGCCGGTTACCAGATTCCCGAGGCCTATCGCCACAACAGCCCCGAGCGCCTAGAAGCCCAGCTGGCCGGCGGACGCGCACGCGGTTGCTTCCCGGCATTTCCGCTGGGTTGTGATTTCACTGAACAGGAACTGGCGCTGGGTAAGGCGCTGCGTGGGGTCAAGGCCCGCGTCGGCAACTCGAAGCTGCCCTGGCGCGCCATTTTGGACTCCTACAAGGCCCGCGCCATACCAGACGCAGCAGGGCCCTACCTGGCGCGCATGCAGTTGCTCGATCCGACCAACTTCAAGGATCGGCTGGTGCAGCGCCTGCTGGTGCTGGAACTGCAGCAAAACGGCGCGCTCTAAATCACGCGGGCAGCGCTGGCGACCGCATGCGTTAACATTGCCCTTGTTTCATCAATTGGTGTGGAAGACACATTGCCAACGCTGGATCACCGAACCTGGCTCCTAGCCCCACTCCTTTGTCTGGGCCTTAACCTGAGTGGCTGCGCCATTTTTGGCGGCGCGGGTGATCCGCCGCAACGACCCTCGGATGCCTGTGCGATCTTCGACGAAAAGGAAGACTGGTATCCTGCCGCGCGCGCTGCCGAGAAACGCTGGGGCGTACCCATCGCGTTGCAGCTGGCCTTCATCAAGCAGGAGTCTGCCTTCGTGGCCGATGCGCGGCCACCCCGTGGCAAGTTCCTCGGCATCATCCCGACCTCGCGTCCGTCCAATGCCTACGGCTACGGGCAGGCGCTGGATGGCACCTGGGAAGGGTATATCCGTGCCACCGGCAACCGCGGCGCGGATCGAGATGATTTCGATGATGTCACCGACTTCATCGGCTGGTATTGCACGGTCAGTCACAAGCGGCTGGGCTTGGCCAAGAACGACGCCTACAACCAGTATCTCGCCTATCACGAGGGACAAGGCGGGTACTCGCGCCGAACCTACGAGAAAAAAGCCTGGCTGGTAAAGGTTGCGCGCAAGGTCGAAGCGCAGGCGCAGGCCTACCAGACGCAGCTAGCCCGCTGCAGTGAGCAACTGGAGGAAAAAAATGACAGCTGGTGGTAGGACATCGCTAGCTCATGGATTGCCCGTGCAGCGTGCGCACCTGCGCAGCCGGTCTGTGTTGCTGCTGCTCGGCCTTGCCTGTGGTTGGCTCGGCTTATCCCTGCCGGCCCATGCGTTTGATCCCACGCTGGTGCCGGTGTTTGCAGACCGCGTCGTGGTCAAGAAGGCTGAGCGCAGATTGCTGCTGCTCAAGGACGGCCATACGCTGGCCGAGTACCCCATCAGCCTTGGACGCAGCCCCAAGGGCCACAAACAACAGGCCGGCGACTCGCGTACGCCCGAGGGTATCTACCGGCTCGATTACCGCAAGCCCAATAGCGCGTTCCATCTGGCACTGCATGTTTCTTATCCGAATGCACAGGATATTGCCGAAGCGCGCCGGCGTGGCGTGAAGCCGGGCGACAACATCATGATCCATGGCCTGCCCAACTGGTACCGGGGAGCAGACGAAGACTTTCCCTTCCGTGACTGGACCGATGGCTGCATCGCGCTCAGCAACCGGCACATGCAACTGGTCTACGACCTAGTGCCGGACGACACCACGATCGAGATCCTGCCCTAGGCAATTTGAAGGGCGGCTGCGGGCTCAACTCCCCGGCGGCGCAAAACTCTTGCGCAAGGCCTCACGCAAGCTGCGTGACTGCCTGAGATCCTGCAACCAGGCCAGGACTTCATGAAAGGCGTGATCCAGCGGGTTCAGGCCCTCGATGTTTTTCACCAACCCGTATTGCGGCGGGATGGCCTCATCCTCGGCCTGGAAACTGCCAAACAACCGGTCCCAGATAATCAGCACGCCGCCAAAGTTGCGGTCCAGGTAGGGCGCATTCGCCCCATGGTGAACGCGATGATGGCTGGGTGTATTGAAGATCCATTCAATGGGGCCGAGCTTCGGTACAACCTGGGTATGCAGGCTCGCCTGCCAGAACAGGTTCACTAGGGTCACGGTCATCACCATCAGTGGCTCAAAGCCCAGCCATGGCAGCACCATCCAGAATGGGAGGGCATAAAACGGCAGCCACGACTGGCGAAATGCCGCCGACAGGTTGAAGCGTGTAGATGAATGATGCGAAAAGTGCGAGGTCCACAACAAGCGGACGCGGTGACTGGCACGATGAAACACATAGAACACCAAATCATCCAGCAGCCACAGCAGGAACCAGACCGCCACCGGGCCAGCCATTAGCGCCAGTTCCGCCACGCGATGCTCGTAGGCAAAGCGATAGCTCAGGAAAATCGCGTAGGCCCAGAACAGGTTGATAACGAAGAAGCCGGCGTACATCACGCCGTTCAGCAGGGTTTCGCCGGGATGGTAGAGCCGCTTGCGCGTCACGCCGCTGTATAGCGCCTCCAGCGTGATCAGCAGTGCAAAGCCACTGAGTACCACTGCCTCAAAAGCCAGCGCCTGCTGGCCCGCCGCCTGCCACGCCAACAAAGCCGCATCCTGCTGCATACCTTTCGCCCGTATGTGAGTAATTACTCACATCTAGGGTATGCTGTACGCATGGCTGCCGCTACTCGCATTTCCCGTAAAACCGACCCACCGCGCAGGCGCGCGCCACACGCGGGCCTGCGCAAGCGCAAGGCCCCACGGCAAAGCCGATCGCAGGTAACGGTGGATGCGCTGCTGCAAGCCACCGCGCAGCTGCTCGAAGAGGCCGGCTATGCGCGCCTCACCACCAACCATGTCGCTCGCCGTGCCGGCGTCAGCATCGGCTCCCTGTACCAGTACTTCCCCAGCAAGGAAGCCTTGTGCCATGCCCTGGCGGAGCGGCATTTCGAGCGTCACGCACAACACTACCTGGACCAGCTTGAGGCACTGGCGAGCGCGCCGGTGGAAGCGCAGGTGCGGGAGATGGTGCGCCTGAACTTTGCCTTGGCGAGAGAAGACGCCGGGGTTGCCAGCGGGCTTTATGCCGAGCTGTCGCGCATTGGCGGGATGGATCCGCTGCAACGCATGCGCGAGGCAATTTGTGCAGCGCTTGAAGCGCGTTACCGTGCCTTGCCCCCGCCCTGGAACCGCGACAACCCAGAGCAGATCGCCTTCATCATCACGGCAACTTGCAGTGCGCTAGTGGGGGAAACCGTGTTGCGTCGGCGACACTGGCTGAATGACGAGGCCTATATCGAGCAGGCCACGCAGCTTGTACTTGGCTATTACCAGCGACTCGGCTGGTTATAGCGGGAAGTTGCTAGACCTCGGCTTCGGGCACTAGCCAGTTGGCGGCGCCGGCATCGCCGCGTGCGCCCAGGCCAGCAAAATCAAACAACGAGGGGTCTGCCAACTGGGACGGCGCGATATTCTGCAGGCTCTTGAAGACCTGCTCGATGCGCCCCGGGCTGTTAGCTTCCCATTCGTCCATCATGCGGCGAATCTGCTTGCGTTGCAGGTTGTCCTGCGAGCCGCAGAGCTTGCAGGGGATGATCGGGAACTGCCGGAGCTCGGCATATTCCGTGATATCTGCCTCGCTGCAATACGCCAGTGGCCGGATCACGACGTTCTTGCCGTCGTCCGATAACAGCTTGGGCGGCATCGCGGCCATGCGCGCGCCATGGAACAGGTTCAGGAAAAATGTGGCGACGATGTCATCGCGGTGATGACCCAGCGCGATCTTGGTAAAGCCACGTGCCTCGGCCAATGCATAGAGGTTGCCACGACGCAGGCGCGAGCACAGGCCGCACATGGTCTTGCCTTCGGGGATGACGCGCTTGACCACGCTGTAGGTGTCACGCTCGAGGATTTCGAACGGCACGCCTAGGGCCGTCAGGTAATCCGGCAGGACCTGTTCCGGAAAATCCGGTTGCTTCTGGTCCAGGTTCACGGCCACCAGCTCGAATTTCACCGGCGCGCGCCGCTGCAGGGACAACAGCATGTCCAGCATGGTGTAGGAATCCTTGCCGCCGGACAGGCACACCATCACCCGATCACCTTCCTCGATCATGCGGTAATCTTGGATCGCCTGGCCGACCTGGCGGCGCAGGCGCTTGGCCAGCTTGTTTTCCTCGAGGCGCTGCTTGCGCGGGTCGGGCTTGTGGAGCGGATGGACGGCGTTCATGGCCGAGAATTATACGACGCGGGGGTAGTGACAACGCGGATATTCATGGCCGCTGCGACCAAAAAATCCGCTTGACTGGCCTGACTAGGCCTGCCGTGCCAGCAGGCGATCCATTTTTAGCAGAGCCTGGTCCGCGTACTGGCCACCGAACAGGTTGAAATGATTGAGGATATGGTAGATCTGGTAGATGTCGCGCCGCACCTCTGCATACCCCGCATCCAACGGCCAGGCGGCCTGGTAGGCGGCCAGGGTCTCCGGCGCATAACCACCGAATAGCTCCATCATCGCAATCTCGGCTTCGCGATCGCCGTAATACACCGCCGGGTCAAAAATGACTGGCTTGCCGCGGTCATCCTGGGCCGCATTGCCGGACCACAAGTCGCCGTGCAACAAGGAAGCGGCGGGAGCATGACCGGCCAGCAGCGCATCCAGCGCTTCCATCAGGCGAGCCCCTGGCTCAGCCAAGCGCGTATCTTTTTTCTGCGCGAGTTTCAGTTGGGATCCGAGTCTGTGCGTGCGCCAGAAATGAATCCAGTCAGCATCCGGCGAATTTTTCTGTCGTGTGGTGCCCAGGCTGTTGTCATGGCTCCAGCCATACAGGGCACTGGTGACATGATGCAGTTCCGCCAAGGCCTCACCCAGCAGGGATTCGGACTTGCCGACCAGGGGCTTGAGGTCCAGCCATTCCAGCACCAGGTAGCCATAGTCCTCCTGGCGTCCCCAGCACACCGGTTGCGGCACACGCAGTGCCTGGCAGCGGGCCAGTTCCCTCAACCCGAGCGCCTCGGCCTCAAACATGCCCGCGCTGTCGGCAGTGTTGAGCTTGAGGAAATACGAGAGTCGGTCACCGCGCAGTCGAAACGCCTGGTTGATGCAACCGCCACTGACGGGCTCACGGGCACGGGGCGTGAAGGATTCGCCACTCGCACAGGTGATCTGCCAGGCAAGGTCAGTCCAGTCCAGGGCGTCGAGTTTGGCAGCGCTCGCGGTCATGTTCCCAACTTTAACAAACGCTCGCGCAGCCGCGTCCCCAGGCCGATGCGGCCACAGCACTCCTCGATACGCCGGGCATCAACCCCGCGCCATACCAGATCAGCGGCGGCGGATGGCAGCGGCATGTCGCGCACAATGCGACATAACTCACGCGACAGGTAGGCGGACTCGCGTCCCTCTTCCAGCAGACGCCGCAACTGCGGACCGCGGCGCAATTTGTCGACTCGGTCTAGCGAGCCATAGAGATTGTCGAGATCACGAAAATGCCGCAGCAACAATGCGGCGCTGGCGGAGCCGACCCCACGCACGCCCGGCACGTTATCCACCGCGTCACCCATCAGCGCCTGGTAATCCAGCATCTGCGCCGGCCACACGCCAAAGCGCTTCTGCACGGCGCGAGCATCCAGTCGCACATCACCGGCGAAATCCCATAACTGGTCGAGTGGGGTCAGCAACTGGGCCAGGTCCTTGTCACGACTGACGATGACCACAGGCTGCTCGCTGGCCTGCGCACGTGCTGCCAGCGTGCCGATGATGTCATCCGCCTCATAACGATCTGATGCCAGGCTGAGGAATCCGGCCGCCTCCACCAGCTCGCGGCAAGCCCGGAACTGGGCCTTGAGTTCATCCGGTGCCGGCTCCCGATTGGCCTTGTAGGCCGGGTACAGGTCGTTGCGGTGCGAGCTGGACAGGCTCTCATCAAAGGCAAAGGCCAGCTGTCCG
>JBFKCG010000005.1:0-30399 GCA_041620675.1 Nevskiales bacterium | reverse complement strand
TTCGCCAATGCTGTCAAAGAATTGCTCGACCTGTTGACGTTGCTGGCGAGCATCATCAAGTCGGTTGACTTTGTTCCAGAACTGCTCGCGCCCAGGTTGATCCTGGCAGAACCACTGGATGTGCTTGCGCGCTATCCGCACCGCACGTGAATCACCGTAAAATGCATACAGTTCATCAAGGTGTCCCAACAAGATATCCCTGACCTCCCGGGCATCAGGCGGCTCGAGTCGTAGACCGAATGCCAGGTAATGTGCGATTTCCCGGAAAATCCATGGCCGGCCCAATGCACCCCTACCAACCATCAATCCATCAGCGCCAGTATGTTCCAGCACCTGCCTGGCCTTGTCAGGCGAGACAATATCGCCATTGGCCAACACCGGTATTTTCACGGCCTGTTTGACCGCAGCGATGGTGTCGTATTCCGCATCGCCGCGATAAAGATCTTCGCGCGTACGTCCGTGGATGGCCAGAGACTGAATTCCTGCATCTTGTGCAATCCTGGCTACTTGCACGGCATTACGCTGGCTTCTCGCCCAGCCTGTCCGGATCTTGAGCGTGACAGGCGCAGACACGGCAGCGACAACTGACTGGCATATGCGCTCAACCAGTTTTTCGTCTTGCATGAGCGCAGACCCTGCATCACGCTTGCAGACCTTTTTGGCAGGACAGCCCATGTTGATGTCAATGATTTCGGCACCGAGGTCCACGTTGTATCGTGCGGCATCGGCGAGCATCAGTGGATCATAGCCTGCTATCTGCACAGCAATGGGTCCAGTTTCGCCGGCATGATCCATGCGCTCCCGTGACTTACGCGTATCCCATAAACGTGGATCAGCAATCGTCATTTCCGACACGGCAAGTCCGGCACCCAGTCGCCGGCACAATTGGCGGAATGGGCGATCAGTGACGCCCGCCATCGGCGCGAGGACGAGGGCTGGCTTGATCAGATAAGGCCCTATATGCAAGTTATCAAACCTGCAGCAGGAGTCGAGCTGGATCCTCAAGGACTTCCTTGATCGTACGAAGGAACAAGACAGCCTCGCGCCCATCAATAATACGATGGTCATAGGACAGGGCCAGATACATCATCGGCCTTATCTTGATCTCGCCATCCACGACCATCGGCCGATCGGTGATCCCATGCATGCCAAGTATGGCGCTCTGTGGCGGGTTGAGAATCGGCGTGGACAGCATGGAACCAAACACGCCGCCATTGGTAATGCTGAAAGTGCCCCCCTGCAGCTCATCAATCGCAAGCTTGTTGTCGCGGGCCTTCTGGCCTAGCTCGCTGATTTTCTTCTCAACCTCGGCCATGCTCAACTGGTCAGCATCACGCAGGATGGGAACCACAAGCCCACGTGGGCTGGAGACGGCAATGCCGATGTCGTAATAAGAGTGATAGACAATGTCGTTGCCATCAATGGATGCATTGACCAGCGGATAGCGCTTGAGGGCCTCCAGGCTTGCCTTCACGAAGAACGACATATAGCCAAGCTTGGCGCCATGTTGTTTCTCGAAAACCTCCTTGTATTGCTTGCGCAGCTCTCCCACTGCATGCAGGTCGACCTCATTGAAGGTCGTCAGCATGGCAGCTGTGTTTTGTGCCTCCTTCAATCTTTCGGCAATGCGTGCGCGAATCCGTGTCATTGGCACGCGTTGCTCCACCCTGCCCGCTGCGGCTGCGCCATCACCAGCAGGTGCTGCTGCCTGTTCAGCGGGCTTGCTTCCATGCTCCAGTACATCTGCCTTGGTGATGCGGCCACCCTTACCCGTTCCAGTCACATCACCGGGTGAAAGGTTCGCCTCACTCATCAGCTTGCGAGCCGCAGGACCCGGGGCGGGTGCCGAGGATGCCTTGGCATCGGCAGCGGCTTCTGGCTTGGCGTCTGCCTTAGTTTCTGCCTTGGCAGGGGCCTTGCCCGCATCGTCAGATGTTTCCGCTGGCTTGGCCTTGACCTGAATGGCGCTACCTTCCTCCAGCAGTCCGATGACATCACCACTTTTGACCGTGTCGCCCTCTTTCTTGAGCACTTCAGTGAGAATGCCGTCCGAGATGGCGGGAACTTCGAGCATGACCTTGTCGGTTTCCAGGTCCACGATATTCTCGTCACGACCCACCTTGTCCCCAGCCTTCTTATGCCAGGCACCGATCGTGGCCTCCGCAACGGACTCCGGTAACTGTGGCACCTTGATTTCAATGCTCATGTATCACTCCAAGTGTTCTTATTAAGTATCCAGCCAGACTATGGTTACGCGGGAATACCGCCCGTTAGCGCTGCCTCTACCACCTGCTCTTGCTGCTGGACATGTACCTTGTGGTAACCCACAGCCGTGGATGCCGCACGACGCCGTGCGGAATACAGGAAGCTGTGGTGTGGCGTCAGCGGTTCCTCAAGTCGGTGGCGAATCTGGTAGAGGGCGCCCTGGTTCTCAGGCTCCTCCTGACACCAGACGATTTCCTTGGCATTAGGGTAATTATCAATTACCGCGGCGTACTCATCCGCCGGGAAGGGATACAGCTGCTCGATACGAACAATTGCAACGTCTTCCAGATTGCGCTCTGCACGACCCTGATAGAGATCGTAGTAAACCTTGCCACTACAGAAGACGATGCGCTTCACGGCCTTGCTGTTGAGGCTGTCTGTTTCGCCGATTACGTTCAGGAAATGCCCATTCGACAGCTCTTCCAGTGTCGAAACCGCCAGCTTATGGCGAAGCAGGCTTTTTGGCGTCATGACCACGAGCGGGATTCTCAGGCTCCTCAGCATCTGGCGACGCACCATGTGGAACATTTGAGCTGGTGTTGACGGCACGCAAACCTGCATATTGTCTTCGGCGCATAACTGCAGGTAGCGCTCCAGGCGCGCTGATGAATGCTCGGGGCCCTGTCCTTCGTAACCATGTGGCAGGAACAATGTCAGCCCACAGAATCGCCCCCACTTGGCCTGACCAGAGGAGATGAACTGGTCAATCACGACCTGTGCACCATTGGCAAAGTCGCCGAATTGCGCCTCCCAGATGACCAAAGCATTAGGTTCTGCGGTGCTGTAACCATATTCAAAGCCCAGCACGCCCTCCTCCGACAATAGCGAGTCATTGATGAAGAAACGCGCCTTGTCACTGATTTTTTCCAGGGCGATGTGGGTACTGCCGTCTTTCTGGCTATGGGATACCGCATGCCGGTGAGCAAAAGTGCCGCGTCCGACGTCCTGACCTGACAACCGGATGTTGTAGCCCTCATTGAGCAGCGAGGCGTAGGCCATGGTTTCTGCAAAACCCCAGTCCATCGGAATTTCACCCTGTCCCATCTTGCGCCGGGCTTCCATGATGGCTGCCACGCGGGGGTGTAGTTCAAAGTTTTCCGGGAAAGCCAGCAATCTCTGGTTCAGTGCTTGAATGTCGGCAATCGGGACAGATGTCCTGACGGGTGAATCCCAGCTGCCTTGCTGGTAACGGCTCCAATCGACGGTATGCTGGTTGCCTACCAACCCAAGGGTAGAACGGGCTATGTTTTTCCCCTGGTCCAGCCCCTTTCGATAGTCCTCGATCATCTGCTCAGGTTCATTCGCCTCAACGACCTTCTCATCCAGCAGCTTGCGCGCGTATAACTCTCTTGTTGTGGGTTGCTTTTTGATCTTTTGGTACATGATTGGCTGGGTCACTGCCGGCTCATCAGCCTCGTTGTGCCCGTGCCGGCGATAAGTGACCAGGTCAATGATCACGTCCTTGTGGAAGGTATCTCGGAAATCCGATGCCAATCGAGTGACAAACACAACGGATTCCGGGTCATCTCCATTGACATGGAACACCGGCGAATCGCACATCTTGGCCAGATCGGTGCAGTACAGCGAGGTGCGGGATTCCTGGTTGGGACGCACCTCGATCGGGTTATCCGTGGTGAAGCCGACCTGGTTATTCACCACCAGATGGATGGTTCCACCTGTCGAATACCCCTTTGACTGTGACAACTGCAGGGTTTCCATGACAACACCCTGGCCTGCGAAAGCCGCATCGCCATGGATCAAGACCGGCAGGATCAATTCACCAACAGCATCATTACGACGCTCTTGTCGTGCTCGCACCGAACCTTCGACAACTGGGTTGACGATCTCAAGATGCGACGGGTTGAATGCGAGCACAAGGTGTGTACGTCGGCCATTGACTTCAACGTCCGTGGAAAAGCCCATGTGATACTTGACGTCACCGGAGCTTTCGAGCTTCTTGCTGTCGTAGTTGCCCTCAAATTCATCAAAAAGATCCTTGGGCGATTTGCCAAGGATATTGACCAGTACATTAAGCCTTCCACGATGCGCCATGCCGATGACGACCTCATCCACGGCATGTAAGGTGGCGCGTCTTACGATTTCATCCACTGCCGGTATCAGGCTGTCTGCCCCTTCCAGTGAAAAGCGCTTCTGTCCGACGTAGCGCGTATGCAGGTATCGCTCAATGCCCTCGGCGGCGGTGAGCTGGTTCAGGACGCTGCGCTTTTCTTCGGGTGTCAGCATGGGCTCGTTCCATGCACCCTCCAGGCGCTTCTGGATCCAGCGCTTTTGCTGCGTATCCGTGATGTACATGTACTCCGCACCAATATTGTGCGTGTACACCTTTTTCATGATTTCGATGATCTTGCTCAGCGGCAGGCGATCCGCATTGGCTTGCAATGAACCTGTATTGAAGACAGTTGCCATGTCCTCCGCACCCAGGCCATGGAAGGCAGGATCAAGGTCAGGAATGTTGGGCTTTTGCTGAAGGCCGAGTGGATCCAGGTTGGCCGCCTGATGGCCACGCACGCGGTAATAGTTGATCAGCCGTAAAACGCCTGCCTGCTTCTCTGCCGCTTCAGGGGAAAGTCCGGAGCGTGTACCGGATAGCGCGCGAGGCTGGCGTGCCATCTGTTCGAAGCGCGCGATGACGGCACTGTGGGCGGTGTCCTGGCCTCCACCGTTGAGGCTACGGAAATAGTCCCGCCATTCGATTTCTACAGACTCCGGGTTCTCAAGATACTGCTCGTAGTACGCCTCAATGAATGGCGCATTTCCACTAAACAGCTGGGAGTTCTGGCGAAACTTCTGGAATGGCTGGTTGCTCATGGTTCTCGTTACTGGATGAGCCGGCCGTTCGTGCCGGTTTATTTGCGTGCCTGTCGTGTGCTTTTGCTTGGCCAAGTCTCGACCAAGCCTGTCAAATAATCCCTGAATTCATCACCAAGTTCTGGGTGTTCAAGGGCGAAATTTACGTTTGCCTTCAGGTAACCCAGCTTGCTGCCGCAATCATAGCGCGTGCCTTCAAACTCATAGGCAATGACGGTCTGCTCCTGGATGAGCTGGGCAATTGCATCCGTGAGCTGAATCTCGCCACCCGCCCCGCGGGGGACTGATTCTAGAAGCTTGAATACGCGCGGCGTGAGGATATAACGGCCTACGACTGCCAAGTTGGAGGGGGCGTCCTCAGGTTTTGGCTTCTCTATGATCCGCTTGATCTCGCCAATACCCGGCCCCAAGGATTCAACTTCAACGATCCCGTAACTGGAGACTTCTTCGCGTGGCACACGCTGCACTGCAACCACGCTGGTGCCGTATTGCTGGTAGATACGCTGCATCTGTTGCAGGCAACTGATGGGGACGCTGTGGATCAGGTCATCTGCGAGCAGTACTGAGAAGTCTTGGTCGCCTACCGCAGGCCATGCGCAGGAAACGGCATGACCGAGTCCCAGTGCCTCGGCCTGGCGGATAAAGATACAGGTGACATTGGGAGGCAGGATTTCACGGATGGTGTCCAAGAGCTTGGTCTTGCCTCTTTGTTCAAGCTCTGTCTCCAGCTCATAAGCCTTGTCGAAATGATCCATGATCGCGTTTTTCGTACGGCCTGTGATGAAGATGAGTTCTTCGGCTCCCGCGCTGATGGCCTCCATCACCGCGTACTGGATCAGTGGCTTGTCGACAACCGGCAACATTTCCTTCGGGCTTGCCTTCGTGGCAGGCAGGAAGCGTGAGCCAAGACCGGCTACAGGAAATACGGCTTTCTTGATCGGCATGTCAGCACACTCGCAATATATCGGTCAGGCGCCCGCCTGCACTTTCCCAGCCAGATGGGTCTTCTCACCATCCTCACTCAACAAAGCAAACTCAAAACCATTCGCCGTTGGTCCATATTTCATCAGCACGGAACTGGGCAGGAATACAGGCTGCTTGAACGAGACCTCAAGCGAAAAAGCATCCTTGGGCAGGTCATCGCCTAGTTCCGCTGCACAGCGAGCCATTGTCCACATGCCATGTGCTATCGCCCGCTTGAAACCAAACAATCTCGCGGTCATCGCAGTCAGGTGAATCGGATTAACGTCACCCGCGTTCATTCCGTAGCGACGGCCTATATTTTCGGGCACGTCCCAGCTCGCATAACGCCCAAATTCAACCTTTTGATCGCTGGACGACTGTTTTGCAGGCCTGGGCCCGGTACCCTTACCCCGGGACAGGGTACTGGCAAGTGACTTCCATACCAGTTCGCCTTTTGCGTCCCGGACCTCGGTCACGATGTCGAACTCGATTCCGTTATGAACGTCCCGGTGCCCTTCGACATAGGCAAGGAAATCCAGTGGCTCCCTTTCGTCCAGGGCACGATACTGTGTGATGTGGTTCCTGACGTGGACGAGCCCCAGTAATTTCAATGGAAACTTTTCATGCGTCAGTGCAGCCATTTGCAAGGAGAAGGCCATCACTTGCGGGAAGCTGATCGGCAATTTGTCCGTATCAGCAAAACAGCAGATCTGTCTGTACTTGGACAGTTTGGCAGGGTCGGGTATCACGCCCGACACCTTGGCCTCAATTCGCGGAATTGACTGGCCTTTCGGCAGTCGGCCACGGGCGCGCAGGGCTTTTGCATAGGAAGGAAGCGCCGATGGCAGCCGGTCAAAGGTCAGGGTCGTGATTTCGCTCATATCTGGTTCATCGTGGCTGAATATTTTGTAAGTTGTTTTATAAAACCAACCATGGTCTCTATCGGCGGACACTAACTCCTTTTGTCCGCCCTGACAAGAATGACTGTTATGCTCGCCATGATCGGCACTAAGGAACAACCCGATCAATGACCAGTTGGATGGGCTTCTGGATTTGATCTCGGTTGATTACTTGTTCGGTAACGAGGTCACCACTTCGTGTTTCAGCGGTACCCTGCAGTGAAACCCTGGCCGTCAATACCCACCTGTCTACGCTCGACACTCGGCGCTCCGGCAGCATTGACGTGCTGTCATCAATCGTGACCTCTAGCGGGAGTTCCGAGTACTGGCGGCGGATTACCGCCAATGGCGCACCTTTGCCAGTTTCATCGCGTGCATAAATGAAAACCGGAGTGGTTGCAGGTACGGTCTTGGCCAAGTCAGGAGACACACTGACCTTGACCTGAATCCTGAAAGTGACAGGCGCCACTGCGGGCTTACCGCCCGCCTGAACAATCTGAGAATTCAGGAAAGTCCTGAAATCATCGGGAAGTTGCTGGCGTGCAAGGGTATTCCAGACTTCCACTGCCTTCGAATCACTTCCCTGCTGCCGAGCCACCAAACCTGCGTACCAGAGCCCGCGCGCTACATCAGGATCAAGTCGCAATGCCTGCTCCACCAGCAAGGCCGGACGGCCCTGCAAATTACCCGCATTGGCCATACCCAGTGCCTCGGCTTCTGCTACCAAGGTTTCAGCACTGGGCTGCAGGGCATTTAAACGGGAATAAGCCGCTGCGGCTGCTTCGTATTGCTGTAGTTGAGCCCTGGACTGCGCCAGCATGAGCCATGCATCTGCATCCTTGGGCTCCTGCAACAAATGTTGCTCAAGCCTTTCCAGCAAAATCTGCACAGCCTCAGGGCCATTGCCGGCCAGCGCCAGCCGCCAGTCCGAGTTGTACAGATACACACCCATGGCCATGACAGGCAAGACCACCAGAGTAATCATCGCCATCACGTATCGTGAGCGAGAACTGGTGGACATGAGGGTGGTGTCACTGGATGTTTCAACATCGGAGACCAATCGACGGTCTAGCTCAGCCTTGAGTGCAGCCGCCTCTTCCTCACTGCAACCGCCTGTCCTTAGCGTTTGCTCCAATTCCTCAACGCGTTCACGGTACAAGGCAATATTCGTGTCACGGCGCGTCACCTGACCATGGCTGCGAGCACGCAATATAGGCACCAGGAGAAATGACAGCGCTAAACCTGTCATCACCAATACAATTGACCAGAATAAAGTAGTCGTCACGAATCCTGATCCTTGAGTATGCGACTGATATCAACTGGCTTGATTTCAGGCTCTGGGTCGACTTTTTTTGATTTTCGCAGTATCAGGAGGGCGATCATGAGCGCGCCTGCCAGCAGAATGAACGGGCCCAGCCACAACAGCCAGGTGGTTTTCTTCATTGGCGGGTCATACAGCACGAAGTCGCCATAACGCTCGGTCAAATAGTCTTTGATTTCGTCATCACTCCGCCCTGCCCGCATCTTTTCCTGAACCTGCCTGCGCAGATCCTGGGCAAGGGGAGCGTTGGATTCCGCAATAGTCTGGTTCTGGCAAACCAGGCAACGCAGCTGGTTGATGAGTGTCTGGTACCGCGCTTCTTCGGCAACGGTGAATTCTGCAACGTCAGCCCATGCTGGAGCCCCGAGCAGCGCCAACATCAGAAGTGTGCGAAGGCATGCATGCATCAGCCTGTCTCTCCCAAGAGTTCCATAATCACAGGAAGCAGTTTGTGTTCCAGGTCAGATGCACTGATCGCGCCGATATGCTTGTAGCGGATCCGTCCATGCCGATCGAGAATGAAGGTCTCTGGTACCCCGTAGACGCCCCAGTCCAGCCCGGCAGTGCCTTCTGCATCATAAATGCTGTCCGTATAGGGATTACCAAATCTTGACAGCCACGCCAGTGCCTCGGCCCTTTCATCCTTGTAATTGAGGCCATAGATCGGCAGCAGGTTGCGGCCTGCCAAATCCATAAGCAGCGGATGTTCCTCGCGGCAGGCCACGCACCAGCTGGCCCAAACATTCACCAGGGTAACCTTTCCACGCAGGTCTGAAACGGATATTTGCGTTTCTGGTGCCGAAAGACTCGGCAATACAAAATCCGGCGCGGGCTTGCCAATGAGCGGCGAAGGCACTTCGCGAGGGTCGAGGGACAGGCCAATGGCAAGCAAGCCAATCAACAGGGCAACGAACACCAACGGGACAAGGGCACCCCAGCGCATTTCAGGCTTCTGCCGCCAGCGTATTTTTATCAACGACGCTGTCCTGCCGCTGCCTGAGTTTCATGCGGTAACGCTTGTCACCCACGGCCAGCAATCCGCCCAAAACCATCAAAAACCCCCCGAGCCATATACAGCGCACAAAGGGCTTGTAATAAAGACGCAGGCTCCAGGCTCCGCCATCGAGCGCTTCCCCGAGGGCAATATATAAATCACGATCCAGTCGAGCGTTTACGCCGGCATCGGTCATGACGCTGCCTTGTGCGCGATAGCGCCGTTTCTCGGTGCGAACGGTCGCGATTTCATCACTGGCTCTGAAGAGCGTAATGATGCCCACCTGTGCATCGTAGTTTGCGGCTGCTTCCTCATGAACCCCATCGAACCTAAAGGCGTAATTGCCAATATCCGCGCTCTCACCCGGGAAAAGCCTTACATCGCGCTCCACGCTATAGGCAGAGGTCAGGGTAACACCCAGCACGAAGACACCTAGACCAAAGTGGGCAAGATTCATGCCCCAGATGGCCAGGGGGATGTTTCGAGATTGCCGGGACTTGCCAAGTCCCGACTTGAGCCAGCGAAATACGTCAGCGACGGCGGTCGTCATTGCCCAAAAGGCCAGCACCAGGGCCACGCTGACGACAACGCTGTTGCTTCGCAGCGCAATCCAGGGGAACAACACCCCCAAAATCACTGCCACCGGCACGAGGTAACCCACCCGTTGCAACAACTGACGTGGGCTGTTGTTCTTCCATCGCATGACCGCCGCGAACCCGACCAAGAACACGAGCGGCAGGGTCAGGGGGACAAAAACCGTATTGAAATAAGGTGGGCCCACAGAAATCTTGCCAAGTTTGAGCGCATCCACGACCAGTGGATACAAAGTGCCCAGAAAGACAGCGGCAGCGGCGACCACAAGGAATACGTTATTCAGAAGCAGAAGCCCCTCGCGCGAGAGCAGCCTTACCTCGGCACGACTGGTAAATGAGGGGGCTCGCCACGCATACAACAGCAATGAACTACCCACCACGATGGCAAAAAAGATCAGGATAAAGACGCCGCGAGCAGGATCGGTGGCAAAGGCATGTACAGAGACCAGCACCCCGGAACGGACCAGGAAGGTACCCAGCAGAGACAGGGAGAAAGCGGTAATCGCCAGCAAAACCGTCCAGCTCTTGAAAACCCCGCGCTTCTCAGTCACTGCGAGCGAGTGAATCAAGGCAGTTCCGACCAGCCAGGGCATGAACGAGGCATTCTCAACCGGATCCCAGAACCACCATCCACCCCAACCCAACTCACGGTAGGCCCACCAGCTGCCAAGCGTGATGCCGAAAGTGAGGAACAACCAGGCCGTTGTAGTCCAGGGCCGCGTCCAGCGTGTCCACGCCGTATCCACTTTACCGCTGACCAAGGCGGCGATGGCAAAGGCGAAGGCGACGGAAAACCCGACATAACCCATGTAAAGCATCGGCGGATGGATGATCAGCCCGGGGTCCTGTAGCAGCGGATTGAGGTCGCGACCCTGCTCAGGAGCGGGGAGCAGACGCTCAAACGGATTCGACGTGAAGATCATGAACAACAAGAAGCCGACACTGATGGCGCCCATCACCGACAGCACGCAGGCACGTATATCAGACGGCAGGTTGCGACTGAACGTAGCCACTGCCAGCGTCCATAGGGACAACATCAATACCCAAAGCAACAAGGACCCCTCATGGGCACCCCACACCGCCGCCACTCGATAGACCGTAGGCAGGTCAGTGTTGGAGTTATGCGCAACATAGGCAACGCTGAAGTCATTGACCAAAAAGCTCTGCGTGAGCGCGAAATAGGCCAGCAGCACGAAGATGAACTGGCCGGTGGCGGCTGGCTGGGCAACGGAGATCCAGACCGGGTTTCGGCGCAGCAGGCCCACAGCGGGTACGAGAGTCTGGCCTACTGCCAGACAGAGGGCTAAGACAATGGCGAAGTGGCCCAATTCCGGTATCACGTTATTTTCCCATCCGCGCCGGCATGCAGGACTGGCCAGGCGTCTTGTTCAGGCTTTCCACCACTTCAGGCGGCATGTAGTTTTCATCATGCTTGGCGAGCACCTCATCCGCCTGAAACACGCCCTTATCGTCCAGCTGACCATGCACGACGATGCCCTGCCCTTCGCGGAAAAGGTCGGGCAGGATGCCGGTGTACTCAACATCAACGCTGTGAACGCAGTCGGCAACGGCAAAACGCACCTGCAGGCTATCCGGGCTGCGCTGGACGCTGCCAGCCTTGACCAGCCCCCCTACCCTGAACCTCGCGCCCGCAGGACTTTGGCCTGCCGCAATCTGGGTGGGATCGTAGAAGTACAGGAGATTCTCCTCAAAAGCGCTTAGCATCAATAAGCTCGCACCAGCCAGGCCAGCCGCCAATATGGCCAGCAATACCATGCGTTTCCTGCGTCTTGTCATGACTTGCCCTTGCGTGCCCTGATCTCACTGAGAATCTCGCGGCGCACACGGCTGCCACGAATTGCTGATGCCAGCACAATCCAGGCCATGACCACGAAACTGATGCCATAGCTAGCCAGAATGAACGGACCATGGCCCGTGGGATCCAGCAGGAACGAGAGACTCATGTCAGTGCCTCCTCGACCCAACGACTATTGCGTTCACGATCCAACAGTTCCGTACGCATGCGCATGAGTACCAGGGTGAAAAAGAACAGGTTAAAGGCCAAAGCCATCATCAGCAGAGGCCAAAGCATATCCGGATGCACTGTTGGATTCGCCGGATTCGCCATGATTGGCCCTTGGTGCAGCGTGTACCACCATTCCACGGAGTAATGGATGATAGGGATATTCACCACGCCCACAATGGCGAGCAAGGCGCAGGCTCGTGCGGCGGTTCGCCGATCCTCAATGGCCGCATTCAAGGCAATAACACCCAAGTACAGGAATAACAGCACCAATTCCGAGGTCAGGCGTGCATCCCAAACCCAATAGGTACCCCACATGGGCTTGCCCCACAGGCTGCCGGTTACAAGTGCCAGAAACGTAAAGGACGCCCCTAATGGCGCTGAGGCGGTAATCCATACTTCCGCGATC
Organism: Nevskiales bacterium; assembly: GCA_041620675.1. Taxonomy (GTDB): domain Bacteria; phylum Pseudomonadota; class Gammaproteobacteria; order Nevskiales; family DATLYR01; genus DATLYR01. Next base: position 18,103 of record JBFKCG010000005.1, on the reverse strand, counting down.
TTCATGCGCCAAATCAGGGCCACAACGCCAGCTACGGCCATAGTCACGTAGACAAACAGTGACATCCAGGCACTCGGCACGTGCACATAAATGATGCGGAAACCCTCTCCCTGCTGGTAGTCCGCAGGTGCCAGCGCCAACCCCCCATAGAGACCGTACCCCATCAGGCCTAGGGTAAGCAGTGCCAGCCAGGGCACCAGCGTTCCGGCGAAGGCGTAGAAAGTAGGCGGGGAGCCCAGCTTGTGAAAGCTTGTTTTTATGAGTGTCCACATAAAGTTATTCCACACTGACACGTAAGGCTGCCGCGATTGCGAAGGGGGCTAGCGTGAGCGCCAGGACCAACATGGCGGCCAGCAGCAGCATAGGACCTTGTACTGGCAATCCATCGACTGCCGCGGAGACAGAATTGGCGCCAAAGATCAGTACCGGCGCGTACAACGGTAACACCAACAGCGCCAATAACATGCCTCCTCGCGGCAGGCCCACGGTCAGTGCCATCCCGATGGCGCCGATGAGGCTCAGTATGGGGGTGCCGAGCAACAGACTGAGCAACAAGATGGGAATGACCTTTGCTGGCAAGCCCAGGATCAGCGCCAGAATGGGTGCAGCCAGCACCAGCAACAAACCTGTACTGAGCCAATGTGCCAGCAATTTTGCCAGCATCAGCCAGGGCGTGGGGTAAGGGCTGAGCAGCATTTGCTCAAGACTGCCGTCCTCAAAATCGGACCTGAACAAGCGTTCCAGGGTCAGGAGCGTACTGAGCAATGCCGCCACCCACAGAATGGCAGGTGCATAGCGGGCTAGCAGGCCGGCTTCTGGCCGGGTCCCCAGCGGGAACAAACACACCACAATCACAAAGAACAGCAGTGCCATGGCCAAATCACCGCGATGCCTCAGGCTAAGCCGCAGATCACGCCGGATCACCCCAGTAAAAGCGGCCAACATGCCCATCAAACCAGCTCCAGGCGTCTTAAAGCGCTCTGAGGATCGGTAATAGGATGATGGGTGGTCAGGACGACGATCCCACCCTGTTCCGCATGGGCAAACATGGCCCGTTCGAAGTCAATCCGGGAGTCGGTGTCGAGGCCCGTCAAAGGTTCATCCAGGATCCACAATGGGCTTCCCAGCATCAACAGGCGCGCCAGGGCGACACGGCGGTTCTGGCCAGTCGAGAGTCGCTGGCAAGGAATATCGGCAAATGGGCATAAACGAAGGGCCTGCAGTGCCTGTTCCGGGGTCAGTCGGCTGGTACGAGCCAGGGAAAGAGAAAAAGCAAGGTTTTCGATCGGTGTCAGTTCACGCTTCAAGCCGGACTGGACCCCTATGAAGGACAGATTCTCGCTGAAATCATCCTCAGCCTCGGCTATCGGCTGGTTACCCCACAACACCCTGCCCTCATCCGGAGTCCTCAATCCGCTCAGGATTCTGAGCAATGTGGTCTTTCCACTGCCGTTGGGCCCAACTACCTCCAGCAGGCTCCCCGCCGCCAGATCGAACGAGAGTTGGCGAAACAGGGTTCGACCGCCTCGATGGCAGGTAAGCGACTGGGCGCTGAAACTGGGAGATATCGGACTCATGCAAACTGTAGGCCACCTAGCCGTTGGTGCCCGGGGCCGGACTTGAACCGGCATAGCCTTGCGGCTGAGGGATTTTAAGTCCCTTGCGTCTACCAATTTCGCCACCCGGGCGAACGGGGACGACAGGAAAATGGAGGCTAGGGCGGGAATTGAACCCACGTACGCGGATTTGCAGTCCGCTGCATCACCACTCTGCCACCTAGCCCTTAAAACCAAAAAACCCCGACCCTGGGTAAATATGACCGGATCGGGGTTTTGCAACTGGAGCGGGTAACGAGGCTCGAACTCGTGACCTCGACCTTGGCAAGGTCGCGCTCTACCAACTGAGCTACACCCGCACGTATTTACTTGAATCGAGGCGCTATTTTAAGTCCGGCACCGCGACTGTCAAGTTTTTGTCGCACCCCGTCCGCTGAGGATCGGCCAAGCCGCCTTAAGGTACATCCCCATCGACCAGACCGTGAGGGCCGCCGCCACCCACAAGCAGGCCAAACCCAGCCGATAAATACTGAAACCATAGAACGAGCCTTTGAGTAGCATGAGCCCGATGGCAATCAATTGCATGGTTGTTTTGTACTTGCCAATCGAGCTTACTGCCACATGTGTCCTTTGCCCGAGCTCAGCCATCCATTCGCGCAGGGCGCTGATCGTGATCTCTCGCCCAATGATGATCATGGCAGGCAAGGTGACCACCAGCCGGGGGTCTGCCTGCACCAACATCACCAAGGCAGTGGCTACCATCAATTTATCCGCCACCGGGTCAAGGAATGCACCGAATGCAGAAGTCTGCTTCAGCTTGCGTGCAAGGTAGCCATCAAACCAGTCCGTCACGGCGGCGGCGGCAAATATCGACCACGCAAGCCAGTCCGGATTGCGATTGCCGATACACAAAACGATCACCAATACCGGGATTGCCAGTACACGCAGGATGGTCAGCCAGGTCGGGAGGTTAAGTTGCATTAGCCCTCATCATGAAAATAGTCGTAGATCTTTTGTGCCAGTGTCGCACTGATACCGTCCACGCGCACCAGTTCGGCGACGCTGGCCCGGCCCAGTTGCTGCGCGCCGCCGAAAGCCTTGAGCAGGCGTTGGCGACGAACCGGTCCAAGTCCTGGCACATTCTCTAACACCGTTCGGGTTCGCGCCTTGTCACGTTGCCGGCGATGCCCCCCAATCGCAAAGCGATGCGCCTCATCACGTACCTGCTGGATCAGGTGCAGGGCCGGAGAATCGGGTGCCAACTGCAAGGGCTGATCCCGACTTGGTATCAGCAATTGTTCAACGCCTGGCCTACGTGTCGGCCCCTTGGCGATCCCAAGTAGGTTCACGGCATCAATCTCCAGTTCTTTGAGTGCAGCTAGCCCTTGTGCCAATTGGCCTGCACCCCCGTCAATCAGGAGCAAGTCGGGAATGCGGCCCTCGCCTTTCTTGAGGCGGGCGAAACGTCGGCTGATGGCTTGGCGCAGGGCCGCATAATCATCACCCGGCACGATATTCTCGATATTGAAAGTTCGGTAGCTGGCTTTCTCAGGCACGCCGTTTACGAAGACCACACAGGATGCAACGGCTTTCTCGCCTGCTGTGTGACTGATATCAAAACATTCAATATGGTGCGGCGGCACCTCAAGCTGTAGTGCAGCCTGCAATGCCTGCAATCGTTCCTCTGCACTGGACTGACTTGCCAGCCTTCCAGTTATCGCCTGTTCCAGCGTTGCCAGGGTTATCTTGAGAAGATGTTGCCGAGGGCCACGTGGCCGGTGTGTCATGCTGACCTTTCGCCCTGCCCGGGTTGCAAGCGCCTGCTCCAGCAGTTTTCGCTCGGGAAGCTCCTGTGAAAGCAATATCTCGCGTGGTGCCGGTTGCTGCAGATAATGTTGGCTAATAAACGCCGTGAGCAATTCCGCAATATCTGCATTCGCTGGCACGCGCGGAAAGAAGCTGCGATGACCGAAGTTCATGCGATTGCGTATGGACACGATGACTACACAGCCGACCCCCTCGCGGATATCGGCCACAATGACATCACAGTCCGAGGTCTTGCCCGCCTGTAGGGGCTGTTCCTGCAGGCGTCGTATCGTTGCGATTTGCTCCCGGTAAGCCGCTGCCTGCTCAAACTCGAGCTTTTCAGCGGCCTGCTCCATGCGTGACACCAGGTCTTGCATCACGATTTCCGCCTTCCCCTCCATCAGGCGCACCACATCCTCTGCATCGCGCTGGTAGTCCCCCACACTGATGTATCCAACACATGGCGCAGTGCAGCGCTTGATCTGGTACTGAAGGCAAGGACGGCTGCGATTGGCGAAAAAACTGTCCTCGCAGGAACGTATACGAAACAGTTTGTGCAATGCGTCCTGCATCTCACGAACCGCACCGGCATTGGGATATGGCCCAAAGTAGCGGCCAGCGGCGCGCTGGGCACCACGATGGAAACCAAGCCTTGGATAGGGATGATTGCCAGAGAGATAAAGGTAGGGGTAGCTCTTGTCGTCACGAAAAACGACGTTGTATCTAGGCGCATGGGCCTTGATCAGGTTACTTTCAAGAACCAGTGCCTCATCTTCGGTCTGCGTTACCGTAACCTCTACGCGCGCCACCTGCGCAACCATGGCCATGGTTCTTGCATTGTTTGCTGAGCGCGTAAAGTAGCTGGAAACGCGGCGCTTGAGGTTGCGAGCCTTGCCGACATAGAGGATGCCGCCCTCAGCATCCATCATGCGATAGACGCCGGGGCGACTGGTCAGCTGCCTTAGGAACCCCTTGATATCGAAACCGCTCGGCGTCGCCGGCGACTGCTGTGCTGGGCTCAACCGTTCCTCAGGTGCCGTAGCGGTTGATTTGTGAATCTTCAAGCAGGCCGAAACGCATCGCCAGGCGGGTTAATGCGACGTCGTTATCTACGCCCAGCTTTTCGAATAAACGGTGGCGGTAGGTGCTGACGGTCTTCGGACTCAGATGTAATTGGTCGGAGATTTCTCGAACGCTGCAACCATTGAGCGCCATCATCACGACCTGCATTTCACGTTGTGACAGATTGGAGAATGGTGATTCATTGCCTGACTGGATAAGGCTTGCGGCCAGATTGCCGGCGATTTCCGGAGTGATATACCGACGGCCTGCTGCGACCTGACGGACTGCTGCCAGAACCTCTTCCGCAGGCGAATCTTTGCTGAGATAACCCATGGCACCAGCCGCCAGGATCTGGCTCGGGTAAGGCTCCCGTGTGTGCATGGATACTGCCAGTATCTTGAGATCCGGATGGTGCTGGACGAGCCTACGGGTGGCTTCAAGGCCACCCATGCCCGGCATATTGATATCCATCAAAACCACATCAGGCAGGCAATCTCTGACGAAGGCCAGGGCCTCCTCGCCGTCCTTCGCCTCAGCGAGGACACTGACGCCTTCCGACGCTTCCAGGATACGGCGCAACCCTGCACGCACAAGGGCATGGTCATCAACCAGCATCACAGTAATCATGGCTTTACGTATTGCATTGTTATTTGACCCGGTCATGTCCCGAGGACTTCTATCATATCAGCGGGAGATGCATCGTATGGTATCGAACTAAACAGAAAGGGCCGCACGAGGCGGCCCTTTGCTGTGCTGGCGATCTTTAGATAAACCGCCCGCTTTCCGTTGATGACCAGATCAGTGGAACTGCTCTTCTTCGGTCGAGCCGGTCAGCGCGGTAACCGAGGAGCTGCCACCCTGGATAACCGTGGTGACATCATCGAAGTAACCTGCGCCCACTTCCTGCTGGTGCGAGACGAAGGTATAACCCTTCTCGCGCGCGGCAAACTCGGGTTCCTGCACCATTTCAACGTAGTGCTTCATGCCCTGACCGCGTGCGTAGTTGTACGCAAACTGGAAGGTGTTGTACCAGTTGATGTGGATGCCGGCCAGCGTAATGAACTGGTACTTGTAGCCCATGGCGGCAAGCTCGTCCTGGAACTTGGCAATGGTCTTGTCGTCCAGGTTCTTCTTCCAGTTGAAGCTGGGTGAGCAATTGTATGACAACAACTTGCCAGGTGACTTGGCGTGGACCGCCTGCGCGAATTCACGGGCAAAGCCCAGATCCGGCGTGCCGGTTTCGCACCAGACCAGGTCAGCATACGGGGCATAGGCGACGCCGCGAGAAATGGCCTGCTCAAGGCCGTTCTTCACGCGGTAGAAGCCCTCGTCGGTACGCTCGCCCGTCAGGAACGGCTTGTCGTTATCGTCGAAGTCCGAGGTCACGAGGTTCGCAGCTTCGGCGTCCGTGCGGGCCAGCACGATGGTTGGCACGCCCAGCACGTCAGCAGCCAGTCGGGCTGCAATCAGCTTCTGCACGGCTTCCTTGGTCGGCACCAGCACCTTACCGCCCATGTGTCCGCACTTCTTGACCGCAGCAAGCTGGTCCTCGAAGTGGGCAGCGGCCGCACCGTTGACGATCATGTTCTTCATCAGCTCGTAGGCATTCAGGACGCCACCAAAGCCGGCTTCCGCGTCAGCAACGATCGGCAGGAAGTAGTCAATGGCATCTTCCTGCTTCATCTTGCCGTCAGCAATGGCCTTCCACTGGATTTCATCCGCGCGCAGGAAGGTGTTGTTGATGCGACGAACCATGGTTGGCACCGAGTCATACGCGTACAGCGACTGGTCGGGGTACATGGTCTCGGAGGTGTTGCCGTCGGCGGCGACCTGCCAGCCGGACAGGTAAATGGCTTCAACGCCAGCCTTTGCCTGCTGCATAGCCTGTCCCGCGGTGATGGCACCGAAGGCATTGACGTAGCCCTTCTTGGACTCGCCATTGACCAGCTTCCACAGCTTTTCAGCACCACGGCGTGCCAGTGTGTGCTCGACCTGCAGGGAGCCACGCAGGCGCACCACGTCAGCTGCGGTATAACCACGCTTCACGTTTTTCCAGCGGGGGTTTGTGGCCCAATCTTTCTCCAGGGCCTTGATCTGGTCGTCTCTGCTGCTCATTGCGAATGGTCCTCAGTTTTTAAGGAAGGTAGTCGTAAGAAGGCAAGGTCAAGAAATCTGCGCACTCAGCGTCCGTGCACATCTTGTCCATGATGGCCTTGGCCTCGGTGAAACGGCCCTTGTTGAAACGCTCGTCACCCACCTCGCGGCGAATGTTGTCCATTTCCTCGTCGAGGATCTGGCGGAAAAGCTCAACCGTGACCTTGCGGCCATCATTCAGCACGCCGGTGGGATGCTTGATCCACTGCCATACCTGGGTACGGGAAATCTCGGCGGTCGCCGCGTCTTCCATCAGGTTGTAAAGCGGTACGCAGCCGTTGCCGGAAATCCAGGCTTCGACATATTGCACGCCAACGCTGACGTTGTTACGCAGGCCAGCTTCTGTGATTTCGCCCTGTGGCACCTCGAGAAGATCCTTGGCAGTCACCTTGACGTCCTCACGCAGGACGTTGAGCTGGTTCGGGCCCGGCATGATGCGATCAAACACTTCAGTCGCAACGGGAGCCAGTCCCGGATGGGCGACCCAGGTGCCGTCGTGGCCATTCTTGGCCTCACGCTCCTTGTCGGCGCGAACCTTCGCAAAGGCCTTTTCGTTGGCCTCAGCGTTGTCCTTGACCGGGATGAAGGCAGCCATGCCGCCCATGGCCATGGCACCACGGCGATGGCAGGTCTTGATCAGCAGTTGTGAGTAGCTGCTGAGGAAGTGACGGTCCATGCCGACCGAGTGGCGGTCCGGCATGATCTTGTCCGGATGATTACGGAATTTCTTGATGAAACTGAAGATGTAATCCCAGCGACCGCAGTTGAGTGCGACGATATGATCACGCAGTTCATACAGGATCTCGTCCATCTCGAACACGGCCAGGATGGTTTCGATCAGGATCGTCGTCTTGATGGTGCCGCGCGCGACACCCAGGCTGTCTTGGGCATCGTTAAACACGTCATTCCACAAACGTGCTTCAAGATGGCTTTCCATCTTCGGCAGGTAGAAATACGGACCGGTGCCATTGGCGATCAGCTGCTTGGCGTTATGGAAGAAGAACAGGCCAAAATCCAGCAGCGCGCCCGGGATCGCCTCACCATCCACCTTGACGTGCTTTTCCGGCAGATGCCAGCCACGAGGGCGCACGATCAGGGTCGCGGTCTTGTCCTTCAGACGATATTGCTTGCCATCTGGGTTGGTGAAGGAGATTGTCTTGGCGATCGCGTCCTTCAGGTTGATCTGTCCTTCAATGAGGCCATCCCAGGTTGGAGCCTGCGAATCCTCGAAATCCGCCATGTAGCACTTCACTGGCGCATTCAGGGCATTGATGACCATTTTGCGATCGACCGGCCCCGTAATCTCGACGCGGCGATCGAGCAAGTCGGCTGGGATCCCGGCGATCTTCCAGTCGCCCTCGCGGACGGAAGCCGTTTCCGGCAGGAAGTCAGGCAGCTTGCCGCCGTCAATTTCCTTGGCGCGCTTCTGGCGTGCAGCCAGCAGCTCTTTCAGACGTGGATGGTGCTTGCGAACCAGCTGGACAACGAAGGCCATCGCCTCGTTGGTCAGGATGGAATCGTACTCAGGCTTTATGGAACCCAAAATCTCGGCTCCGCCCCTGTTCACGGTTTTCGGCGTCATCTTGGCTGCTTTCCTTTGGATAAAGATGCGTTTAACGCCAATCGCAAAGCGGTGTGCGCCAAACGGGCGCGTATTATAGCGACTTAATCCATATTTGGCATGGCCGATTCATATGACCCTGCTGGCGTTCAATAAACCGTACGGCGTCCTCTGCCAATTCACCGACCCCAATGGTCGGCCCACCTTGGCCGATTTCATCCCGGTCAGGGGAGTTTACCCTGCAGGGCGACTCGACCAAGATAGCGAAGGCATGCTCTTGCTGACGGATGATGGCAAGCTGCAGGCTCGCATTGCCGACCCCAAGCACAAGCAATGGAAAACCTACCTGGCACAGGTTGAGCGCATACCGGATGACGCTGCGCTGGCGCAGTTGAAGTCTGGCGTTGTCATCGAGGGAATACGAACCAAGCCCGCAAGGGTTAGGCTGGTGGATCCCCCTATAGACCTGTGGCCCCGCACGCCCCCTATTCGCTCACGCAAGCAGATTCCCACGGTCTGGCTGGAAATCGAGATTCACGAGGGGCGTAACCGCCAGGTTCGAAAAATGACCGCTGCCGTCGGGCACCCGACGCTGAGGCTGATACGCACCGCGGTGGGCCCGATCAGGCTTGATGGACTGGCGCCGGGAGAGTGGCGCGAACTCGAATCCATTGAGGGGAAGGTCTTCTGAGCTTGCCTCCCGAGATTACCAGTTCGGAACTACGATTAAACCTTGTTGGGCAGGACCAGGACGCCGTCAGCATCGGCATAAAGCCACTCACCGGGCCGGAAAGTCACCCCTGCAAATTCAACCACCCGATTCTCATGGGCGCTATGCAACCCCTTCTCGCTCTTGCGGGGATGCAATCCCAGCGCCTTGACGCCAACCGCCTGGGCGGCAATTTCTGAGGAGTCGCGGATATAGCCAAAGACCAGCAGGCCTGCCCAATTGTTCTTGACGGCCAGCAGGCCCAGATTGCCACCGACGACTGCGCAACGGTTGGAGCCACCTGCGTCAATCACCAGCACACGCCCCTCACCTGGGGTTTCCAGCGTACTGCGTACCAGGGCGTTATCCTCGAAGATCTTCAGGGTTTTGATCTGACCATGAAAGGCTGTTTTGCCGCCGAAGTCACGGAAGACAGGTTCGCAGACCTGTGCATCCGGATGAGCATCCGAGAGATCCGTCGTCGCATACGTCATGGAATCAGACTCCTTCTAGCGCGTGCCGCCACGACTGGGCAGCATGCAGTAAATCGACCAGAGCACTAACAGGACAAAACCAACGAGTGTCCAACCAGGCAGGCTAATGCCAAGCCACTGCGCGTCAATCACCGCACAATTACCCTCACCTTTCAGCACGAACGCGAGCGCATCGCTCCACGGCATGATCTTCATCAAGTGTTCCAATGGAGGCCCACAAGCGGGCACCAACTCTGGCGGAAGCGACTGCAGCCACACGTGCCGGCCGGCGATGACCGCACCGGCCGACGCAGCAACTGCCGCAAGCACTGCGTAGATGGGTCGACCCCAGTCGCGCGGGTTGTGCAGGCTGGCAATCAGGAATATGAGACCTGTGGCAACCATGGCCACACGCTGCAACACGCACAGTGCGCAAGGGGCCAGGTGCTGGAAATGCTCAAGGTACAGCGCAAAGGCCATGCTGCCCGCACAGGCCACAAAGCCCAGCAGGAATCGCAATCGGATCGGGATGTCCAGTAAGAGCTTCAGCACGCGCGGCAGCTTAACGGCACAGGGTGGTTGCTTGCAATTGACTTGCCTGTGACCCCGCCTTGCACCGAAAGTATCCCCAACCAGAGGATGTTGCTGCATGTCACATGCAATTCAAATTTCCGAAACGGGTGGCCCGGATGTCATGCGCTGGGTCAGGCAGGAAGTGCCTGCCCCAAAGCCGGATGAACTACGGATCCGCAATACCGCCATCGGCCTGAACTTCATTGACTGCTACCACCGCAGTGGATTGTATGCCCTGCCCTTGCCCAGCGGCCTGGGCATGGAGGCCGCAGGCGTGGTCGAATCTGTCGGCTCGGATGTCACGGGCTTTAAGGTCGGGGACCGGGTGGCGACCATCGGACCCCCTGTGGGTGCCTATGCCGAGATTCGAAACATGCCTTTTAGCCGAGTGGTGAAGATACCCGACGGTGTGGATGACAAGACTGCAGCAGCCGGCCTGTTCAAAGGCCTGACAGCGCATTACCTGCTATTTCGCACCTGGCCAGTGAAGGCAGGCCAGACCATTTTGGTACAAGCGGCTGCAGGTGGCGTTGGCCAGATCATGACGCAGTGGGCCCATCACCTCGGAGCAACCGTGATTGGTACTGTTGGCTCGGATGAAAAAGCAGCCCTGGCTCTCCAACGTGGTTGTCATCACGTCATCAATTACCAGCGGGAAGACTTTGCAAAAAGAACGCACGAGATCACGCAAGGGCGCGGGGTAGACGTGGTATATGACTCCGTCGGCAAGGCCACTTTTGAGGGTTCGCTCGATTGCCTGCGCCCCATGGGGCTGATGGTCAGTTTTGGCAATGCCTCGGGCCCAATCCCCGCCTTCGACCCTTTGTTGTTGATGAAGAAAGGTTCCCTGTTCTTCACCCGAGCAAGCCTGGTGGACTACACAAGGCAGCGTGAAGATTTGCTGGCGGGTGCAGACGCGGTACTGCAGGCCCTGGCAAAAGCTGACGTCAAGCTGGATATCAACCAGACCTACTCGCTGTGCGAGGCAGCGCAGGCACACCGTGACATCGAGGCACGAAAAACCACCGGTTCAACCGTGCTACTACCCTGATTGGATGACCACTGCACGCTTAGGCCAGCATCAAGAGGCCTGGGGCTGCTCTATCAGGCTGTAACCACCGGTATCTTGCCGATCTTGCCGGCAATCTTGGCTTGCCACTCGGTGGGACCTGTCTGGTGCACGGATGTACCATTCGCATCGACCGCAACCGTGACCGGCATGTCCTTGACCTCGAATTCATAAATGGCTTCCATGCCGATGTCTTCAAAAGCCAATATCCTGGCGTTCTTGATGGCCTTGGATACCAGATAGGCCGCACCGCCCACCGCCATCAGGTATGCCGCCTTGTGTTTCTTGATTGCCTCGATGCCTGCCGGCCCGCGCTCGGCCTTGCCAATCATCGCAATCAGGCCGGTCTTGGCTAGCATCATCTCAGTAAACTTGTCCATGCGCGTGGCAGTGGTGGGTCCTGCAGGCCCTACCACTTCATCACCCACGGGGTCTACTGGACCGACGTAATAAATCACGCGGTTGGTGAAATCCACCGGAAGCTTCTCGCCCTTGGAGAGCATGTCCTGGATGCGCTTGTGCGCGGCATCACGCCCGGTCAGCATCTTGCCATTAAGCAACAGCGTGTCGCCGGGCTTCCAGCTGGCGACTTCGGCCGGGGTTAGCGAGTCCAGATTCACTCGCTTGGCCTTCTGCGTATCCGGCTGCCAGGTGACATCCGGCCAGTCTTCCAGCTTGGGCGGCTCGAGCTTCACGGGGCCCGTGCCATCCAGTTCAAAATGGATATGGCGGGTTGCGGCACAGTTCGGAATCATCGCGACCGGCAAGGAGGCAGCGTGGGTCGGATAGTCGATGATCTTGACGTCCAGGACTGTGGTCAGCCCGCCGAGGCCTTGTGCACCGATTCCCAGAGAATTTACTTTATCAAGAAGTTCCAGGCGTAACTCTTCAATCCTGCTGAGTTTTTCGCCACGATCGCGTTTTGCCTTGACGAGGTGGATGTCCACCGGTGCCATGATGGCCTCCTTGGCCATCACGGTAGCCTTCTCTGGCGTGCCGCCAATACCAATGCCAAGAATGCCCGGAGGGCACCAGCCGGCACCCATGGTCGGGACCGTCTTGAGTACCCAGTCGACGATCGAGTCCGAAGGATTCAGACAGACCATCTTGGACTTGTTCTCGCTACCTCCACCCTTGGCGGCACAAGTCACCTCAACATGGTCACCCGGCACGATTTCGTAATGGATGACTGCAGGCGTATTGTCCTTGGTGTTCTTGCGACTGCCGGCCGGATCAGCCAGCACGGAGGCTCGCAGCTTATTGTCCGGATTGAGGTAGGCGCGACGCACGCCTTCGTTGACCATTTCCTGAACGCTGAGGGTCGCGTCCCAGCGCACGTTCATGCCAACCTTGAGGAAAACCACGCAGATGCCGGTGTCTTGGCAGATTGGGCGATGCCCTTCCGCGCAGAGCCTGGAGTTGGTCAGGATCTGCGCGATGGCATCCTTTGCCGCCGGGCTTTCTTCTCTTTCATATGCGTCGCCCAGTGCCTGGATGTAATCCAGGGGGTGGTAGTAGCTGATGTACTGGAAGGCATCGGCAATGGATTGAATGAAGTCATCCTGGCGAATCGTGGTCATGATCAGGCTGCCTCAGTGGCTCTTGGATTTTGTGGCGTGAATACCCGCCTGCATGATGTTATCAGTCCATGCAATCCCAACTGCAGAGATGATAAACACCGAATGAATGATGGTCTGCCACATCACGCCCTCACCTGTGATATTGGCGCATTTGACACCTGCCTCAACCGCCGAGCACAACGGGTACGCCCCGACCATGCCTGCCTCGATGAAGGTCTTCAACAAGTGGATGGAGGAAATGCCGATGATGGCCATCGCCAGTTTCACCTTGAGCACGGATGCATTGACGTGGCTCAGCCACTCTGGCTGGTCGGGATGCCCCTGTAATCGCAGACGGGACACAAAAGTTTCATAACCACCGACGATAACCATCATCAAGAGGTTTGAAATCATGACCACGTCGATCAGCGCTAGAACAATCAGCATGATCTGTTGCTCGTTGAATTCAAATGCCCCATGAATCAGGTGCCAAAGTTCCTTCAGGAACAGCACCACGTAGACACCCTGGGCAAGGATCAACCCCAAGTACAGGGGCAGTTGCAACCAGCGAGAGGAAAAGATCAGCGACGGCAAGGGACCGAGCGATCGGGCTTGTGTTTCAGACATGGTGACCAGAGTTGTGATGGTTAATAAGGGCTGCGGATTCTACCGCGTGCGGATTTCGAATGTCAGCGGGTTTTTCTGATGATCGCTCAGCTTCCTGAGCCCTCCCCCTTGATACCGCCGTGGGTCAAAGCCGTCGGATCCAGCAGCTGTTTCAGCTCTTCCTCGGTAAGCCGGGTCTCGGCCTTGGCCACCTCCAGCACCGGGCGACCTTCCTTGTAGGCTTTTTTGGCTATGGCCGCTCCTTTTTCGTAGCCAATCACTGCATTAGCCGCCGTAATCAGAATCGGATTACGCTCCAGCGCACGGTTTATATTGTCCTTGCGCACCTTGAAGCTGGCGATGGCCTTGTCTGCAAGCAGGCGCGAGGTATTGGTCAGAAGCTCAATGCTCTGGATCAGGTTAAGCGCGATCACGGGCAGCATGACATTGAGCTGAAAGTTACCGGATGCTCCGGCAACCGTGATGGTTGCATCATTGCCAATCACCTGGGCTGCAACCATGCAGGTTGCCTCGGGAATCACCGGATTGACCTTGCCCGGCATGATGCTGGAGCCCGGTTGCAGTGCCTGCAGCTCGATCTCACCAATGCCAGCCAGCGGCCCGGAATTCATCCAGCGCAGGTCGTTTGCGATTTTCATTAACGATACCGCTATTGTCTTAAGCTGGCCTGACAGCTCAACTGCAGCATCCTGCGAGGACAGGCTTTCAAAATAATCCGTGCTGGCAGTGAACTTGACGCCCGTACGCTTCGACAACCTGTCTGCGAATCGCTTGCCGAACTCAGGATGTGCGTTAATGCCCGTGCCAACCGCAGTGCCCCCAAGGGCCAGGGCCTGTATTCGTGGCTGGGTCGCACGAAGTCGCTCTGCCCCATTTCTGATCTGGCGAGCCCACCCCCCCAGCTCCTGGTCGAAACGCACAGGCATCGCATCCATCAGGTGCGTACGGCCCGTCTTGGTGACCGCATTCAGGCTACGTGCCTTGCGCTCGATCACCTTTGCCAGATGTTCCAGTGCCGGCAGCAGTTGAGTCTTCAGGCCCAAGGCTGCCGCAACATGGATTGCGCTGGGAATCACATCGTTGGATGACTGGCCATAATTGACATGATCATTGGGGTGAACCTTGCCGCGAAGTCGCTTTGCAGCAAGATTGGCGATCACCTCGTTGGCATTCATATTCGAAGAAGTGCCGGACCCGGTCTGGAAGACATCAACAGGGAATTGCGCATCGTGATGCCCATCGGCGACCTCCATAGCTGCTTCGGTTATGCATCGGGCAATCTTGGGTTCTAGCAAGCCGATACCGGCGTTCACTTCGGCCGCGCTTGCCTTGATCAAGCCAAGCGCTCGAATAAAGGACCTTGGCATTGGCATGCCGCTGATGGGAAAGTTTTCAATCGCGCGCTGCGTCTGCGCACCCCATAGCGCGGACAGTGGCACCTTGAGCGTGCCTAGGCTGTCTTTTTCGGTGCGAAAGGCGGGTTTTCTTTTCTTGGTTGCCATAACGCACCCCCTAACTATGGGTCAGGACAGAGTCTTTACGGTATCATTTGCACCTTACCACGCACCACCAAACGGCATTCCTACTGCATGAAACTGACGTCCCTGAGCGCCATCTCTCCGATCGACGGCCGCTACGCCGACAAGACCTGGGATCTACGAGCCATATTCAGCGAATACGGACTGATCCGGCAGCGCGTGAAGGTAGAGGTGCGCTGGCTGCAGGCCTTATCCGCACACAATGGGATACCCGAGGTGCCTGCCCTCAGCAGCAAATCCACCGAATTGCTGAACCAGCTGGTCGATAGCTTTGACATGAACGAGGCACTGCGCGTCAAAGCCATCGAGGACACCACCAACCATGACGTCAAGGCGGTTGAGTATTACCTGAAGGAACGGATAGAGGCAGACTCGGAACTGGTGGCCATCAGCGAGTTCTTCCACTTTGCCTGCACTTCAGAAGACATCACCAACTTGTCCTATGCGTTGATGTTGAAAGAGGCTCGCGACAGTTACTTGCTGCCAACCTGGGACGACGTCATTGGCAAGATTCGCGATCTCGCTCATCAGTGCGCCGAGATGCCGATGCTGTCGCGTACGCACGGACAGCCAGCTTCTCCCACCACGCTGGGCAAGGAAATGGCAATTTTTGTACACCGCCTGCAACGCCAGCGTAACCAGCTGGCTCGCGTCGAGATACTGGGCAAGATGAATGGCGCAGTGGGCAACTACAACGCACACCTCGCAGCCTATCCGGAAGTTGACTGGCCCGAACTTAGCCGTAATTTCATCGTATCGCTGGGACTCGATTACAACCCGCATACCACGCAGATCGAGTCCCATGATTACATCGCGGAATACTTCAACACGGTTGAGCGCTTCAATCGCATCCTGCTGGGACTATGCCGGGATATCTGGGGCTATATCTCGCTCGGTCATTTCAGCCAGAGGACAGTCGCCGGGGAAGTCGGCTCTTCCACCATGCCACACAAGGTCAACCCGATCGATTTCGAGAATGCCGAGGGCAATATTGGTGTCGCCAACGCCATCATGGCCCACCTGGCTGACAAGCTGCCAATCTCGCGCTGGCAGCGTGACCTGAGTGACTCCACCGTCCTGCGCAACCTTGGCGTTGGTATCGCGCATAGCGCGATTGCCTATCAATCCACGATCCGTGGCATTGGCAAGCTGGAAGCTAATGAAAAGAGCATGCGCGACGAGCTGAACAACCACTGGGAGGTACTCGGCGAAGCGGTCCAGACTGTCATGCGCCGCTACGGCATCGAGAAGCCTTATGAAAAACTCAAGGAATTGACACGAGGACGCAAGGTAACGGAAGCCTCTATGCGCCAGTTCATCGAGTCATTGGCCATACCGGATCATGCCAAGCAGTATCTACTGGCGCTTAGGCCAGACACATACACCGGCAACGCCACCACTCAGGCAAAAACAATATAGGCAGAGAATGGCTGTTTTCCAGGACCTCGAGAGCCGCGCTGAATTCTTCAATGCCGCATGCGAGCTGGCATATTCTGCATCCTTGAATCTGGATATCCTGACTTATGTTTTCGAGCGTGAGATCTATGGTCACAGCGATTTCGTACAGGCCGTGCAGTCTCTTGCGACGCGACACAAGAAAGCCCAGATCAGGATACTCATCCATACACCAGACTGGGCCAGCCGTAGTGGCCACCGCCTGGTCGAGTTGGCACGCCGCCTCAGCAGCTACATCGAATTTCGCGAAATCAATGAACAGGACAAGCAAACGACCTGCGAAGTCTTGATAGCGGATGGGCGGACATTGTTGCTACGAGACTCACCCGACGTAGTAGAAGCTCGTTATTACCCGGACAATGCTCGCCAAGCAGGGCTATGGCAGCGCCGCTTTAATGGGCTGTGGGCCGGCGGCGGGGCCATACAGGGTTTGCGTCAGCTGAACACCTGATCAGGAACTGCTTTGCTTATTCCTGCGGCGCAATTACCTCAATATTCCTGATGGAATCGCGCAGAGGATCCGGTACCTTCACTGCACACTGCCGTCCATAATTGAACCAGACGATAGCCGCCTGCGAGCTTGCCACGGCGGACACTTCTCCCCGACTGAAGACCACGCACTCCAAGTGCAAACTACGTCCACCTATCCGTACGGTGCGGGTGCCAATCTCCAGTTGTGCCGGGTAATGCAGTTGCCGGATGAATTTGCACTGTATCTCCGCCAGGATCGGGCCCTCTCCACCCCATATTTCAGGATTATTACCCAGCAATTGGTCAAAATAGGCGATGCGAGCACTTTCAATGTACCGGAAATAGATAACGTTGTTGACGTGACCGAGCATATCCATGTCACCCCACTGCACCGGTAGTGATGTGAAATGACTGAACTGTGATCGATTGGGTGTATCACTCATCATCGTGCACTCATTGAAAAGCTGGCCGCATCTTATCGCAGCGTGGCCGGACTGACAGCCACCATCCGGCGCGTTATGCTGATCCGGCAAGCGGCCCAATCATTCACAACAAAAATATAGGTGATCCATGGCTCAAAAAACGCTAACAGCCAACGATGGTTGGCAGTGGGTTGTCAGTGGGTGGCAGACCTTCCTCAAGAGCCCCGTGATGTGGGTCGTGATTTCCCTCATGTATGTTGTGAGCCTGTTCGTGCTCAATACGATTCCGGTCATGGGTGCGTTATTGGCAGGCCTGCTTACGCCAGCCCTGCTGGCCGGCATGCTGTATGGCGTGCTTGAGCTCGAAGCTGGCCGGGAACTCAAGCCTGCACACATCTTTCAAGCTTTCCAGGACCAGGCCAAATTAATCCAGCTGGCACTGCTGGGGTTGGTCACCTTTGCCTTGACCCTGCTGCAGAAAGCCGTGATTGCGACGGAGCTGCCACAAAGCCTGTCGCTGTTGATTGGTCTCCTGTTGGCCTTGGTATCGGCCTGCGCGCTTCTTTACGGCCTACCATTGGTGATGATGGCAAACCAACAGGCGGTGGACGCCGTACCCAAAAGCCTGCGCGCCTGCCTTGAACAACCAGTGGCCATTGGCATATTTGTCGCCCTGGCCTTGCTGCTGTTCTTCCTCGCGTTGTTGCCGCTAGGGCTGGGTTTGCTCATCTACCTGCCCGTCATGATTGGTGCCATGCGCGCCAGTTACCAGCAGGTCATGTAGCCATTGCCAGGTCACGCCGATCTGGAAGTTGCCTATCGCAAGGCCCTGTATCGGGTCGAGATGGGCAGGGAACGGCTTTGCTTCAAGATAGACAGACAAGACCCGACAAAAGACACGCGACTGGCTGAGCTTCTTGGGCCATTTGTTAGCTGGGTGATTATCACGCCCTGCAACCCTGCCTCAGTCTCACTTTGCGAAGCCGAAAACGCGGCGCGTCTGGAAAACTTGAAAGGCTGGCTGGAAACAGGCCGTTATCGCTTTCTTAATAGCCGGAATATTGATCC
>JBFKCG010000004.1:0-30755 GCA_041620675.1 Nevskiales bacterium | reverse complement strand
AGTTCAACGGAAATTCTGAATGCGCAAATTGATGGGCTTGGTTCTTCTCCTGACTGCCGTTGGCGTTGTCGCGGTTGGGGCCTATACCCAACGGGGCTGGTTTGCTGCGTCATCACCAGATCCAGCAACCGCGAACAGTGAAGTGGTGCCCGAATTCGAGGCAGGCCCGCCAGCTGACTCTGGGCATGCTGAGTTGGGCCCAGATGGGGCGGAAGTCGCCGCACCCGAGAAACCCTTGTCATTATTTGCAGAGGGCAAGCTCGAGGGAGCCAAGGCCCGCCTGTGCTACTTCTCCTTTAATAATGCTCGCGAGTATGCGACGACCCGGCGTCTGGTCGAGCATTTGAATGCTCATTCCCCGATCAAGATCGAAGTGGTTGAGTTCGTGCAGGAAGATGCCAATATCAAGAAATCGCTGCTCTCCGCCATGCGGTCAGGCCAATATTGCGACGGCATCATCTTGTCCGGGCACCACCGTGGCAAATTCTGGGGTGACCGCTCAAGTGGCAGCATGAAGGCGAGCTTCCTGGAAGAACAGTCCTGTACGGTTGAAAATGCGCAGTGGTTTGCCCACGTCAAGGCGGTCTGGCTGGAAGGCTGTAATACAGGCCGCCAAAACCTGATGAACCCGGAAATCGATCCTGAAGACAAGATTCATGGATCACCGCTGAATTATATCCGGGCGAATCTGGAGTTTGACGATTTTGATGACAGCCTGGATGACATTACGGATGCCTTCGACGAGAACCTGAACGAGGACAACCTGGCCAAGGAATACATGCGGATCTTCCCGTATGCAACGGTCATGGGCTGGACGGACAAGTCACCGGGTGAAAAGGCGGGGTCACACTATTCATTTCCGTACTTCCTGGCGCAAATCGTACGCATCGTGGATGAGGACCCCCGGTTCCTGCAGAACCCGATGCGCGGGCGCCTCAGCCCGGATTCGGCCCGGCGCTATTCAGAGGTCTTGTATTCCGTGCTCACACGCGACCCCTACGGTAATAATGCGGATGGTCGGCCGGAAATCCTCGCCAAGGAAGACACTTATATAAAGGCCTGGCGCGACCACAGTAACGTCAAGTACCCGTTCGCATTCGACAACCCCTCGATCGCTGGGTATCGCTCTCTGGTCAATAACGACAATGAGCTGCTGCGCCAGTCCACCGCCATGCGCTGCGTGATGGAGCAGGACGATGATTCGGAGGATACCGCTGGCGGGACGGTCAGATACCTGCTCAGGAACAAGACACTGACTCCTATCGCCAGCCAGTTGCTCATGGCGATCGGGCAGGCCTCACCGGCGCTGCGTGAAGAGATCGCCAAGAGTGAGAGCCTGAGACAGTACCTGCAGCATGCCAAGTCGGCACCTGACTACCAGGCGTATCGGCGGACTGAAGCCGAGACATTTTTAAGTATGCTTTCACGTCAACCCAAGGCAGTGGCCCAGCGCGCAGAGGGTGATACTGCCAAGGCCGAATAATGGCGCCGAGGCAGCTGCCAACCCCATGGATTGCTCGCATTCAGCTTGATTGCGTCGCATTTTCAGGGATGAACCTTTACTCTTGTCAGACAGGCCTGTGGCTCTAGTGGAGGGTTAATGCTGCGCTATTTGTTCTCGTTCTGGCTGGCTTCTGCATTATTGGTCCAGCCACTCAGTCTCTTTGCCAAGCCATCCGCCGAAGAAATCGCCAAGTTGGGCAAGGAACTCACCGCCATTGGCGCGGTGCGTGCCGGCAACGCCGATGGCAGCATCCCGGAGTGGACCGGGCCCAGCAACTTCACCGATGAGCAGCGCAAGCTGACGCCCCAGCAGATCGAGACCATGCCCGGTGATGAGCTGGAAAAGCTGTTTTCGGGGGGGCGCATCGAAAAACCCGCGTTCACCATCACCAAGGCCAATATGTCCCAGTATGCGGACAAGCTGACTGAAGGCCACAAGAAAATGCTGCAGCAGTATGCCGGCTACAAGATGCCGGTATACACCAGTATTCGCTCCGGCTATTTCCCCACAATCATTGAGGAGGCCACCATCAAGAATGCATCGACCGCCGTGCTTGATGGCGCCGATGTCAAAGGGGCATCCCTGGGCTTTCCCTTCCCGCTGCCGGAGCGTCCCGAGGAGATCATCTGGAACCACCGCATGAAGTTCCGCGGTTCCGGTGTTCGCCGGTATAACAACCAGGCCATTGTGCAGCCGGATGGCAGCTATACCATCACCAAGCTGACCGAGGACGTGAAGTTCGTCTACTCGAACATCAAGAACCCGCCATCGGCAGATAACAAGGTCATGCTGTATTACCTGTCCGAGTATCTCTCACCGCCGCGCATCGTCGGCCAGTTCATCCTCGCGACCGAGCCGATCCAGGGCTTGCGCGAGGCCTATGTCTACAACCCGCAGGTCCGGCGGGTTCGGCGCGTACCTGATGCAGGCTACGACAACCCCACGGAAGGCTCCGATAACTCACAGACCTACGACCAGATCGACATGTTTAACGGGGCACTGGATCGTTACAACTGGAAGCTGGTGGGCAAGAAGGAGATGTACATACCTTACAACTCCTTCCGGCTGGAAGACCGTCGCATCAAGTACAAGGACATCCTGCAAAAACACCATATCAACCAGGATCTGGCGCGCTACGAGTTGCATCGGGTCTGGGTGGTCGAGGCCAACCTGCGCGAAGGGACGGCACACATCTTCAAAAAGCGGGTGTTTTACGTTGACGAAGACAGCTGGTCGATCGCCGCCGTGGACTTGTATGATAATCGTGACCAGTACTGGCGCTTCCAGGAAGGCCACCTGGCCAGCTTCCCGATGATCCCGACCGTGTCAGCCGTGCCAGAGGTCATTTATGACCTGCAAACCGGCCGCTATTTCACGACCGCGATGCAGAACGAAGACAAGGTCAGTGATTACCTCATTGAGTTCAAGAATGATTATTTCACGCCGCAGAACCTGAAGAACAAAACCAATCGCTAGTACCAGATCTTTATAACCATAATTTCCCAGAACCAAGCCAGGGCGCGCGAGTCAAACAGACACGCCCACAGAGTGGCTTGCCTTGGGTGTTGAGGAGCTTTGACAATGAGTGAATCGTTTTTCGGTCAGATGGACAGCGTGGTTTTCTTCACGATGATCATCCTGATCGTCATGTCGGCAGCCAGCTGGTACTACGGGCTGACCAAGGCCTGGCACCTATGGCACGTACGAGCCCAGATGGACACCATCATCGATGGGTTCTGGAGCGCACCGTCGCTGGCCCAGGCCGTCAATCGGCTTGACCAATATCCCGACGATCCCTTCGCCCGGCTGGCGCGCCAGTGCGTGAAATCCTCGGAGCACTACCAAAAACATGCGCCCAACCGTCTGGGAGAGGCGTCGAGCCTGAGTGATTTCCTGACGCGCACGCTACGGCAAACCATCAATCGCGAGACCGCCCGGCTGGAGTCCGGGCTGACCCTGCTGGCCACCGTGGGCAGTACCGCTCCATTCGTCGGCCTGTTTGGTACCGTCTGGGGCATCTATCACGCACTCAGCGCGATCGGCGCCAAGGGGGAGGCCTCACTGGAAACCGTGGCCGGGCCGGTGGGCGAGGCATTGATCATGACGGCACTGGGCCTGGCGGTCGCCATTCCTGCGGTGCTGGCGTACAACGCCATCGTGCGCAGCAACCGACTGGTCCTTAACGACCTCGATGCCTTTGCCCATGACCTGCATGCACACTTCACGACCGGTGCCCGTGTGATCGAAAGTGCTGCCAAGGATGCATTGAAGCAGGCCATCGCGCGTGCCGCAGCGAGCGTGAAGCCATGAGCATCGGTGGGTTTGACCAGGAAGGCCATAACGCGCCCATGGTTGAGATCAACACCACGCCGTTGGTCGACGTGATGCTGGTTTTGTTGATCATCTTCATGATCACGGCGCCGTTGATCACGCACCAGGTCAAGATTGACCTGCCACAGGCGACGAGCAAGAAAAGTACCGAGAAGCCAGAGATCGTGACCGTGGCGATTGATGGCAGTGGCACGACCTTCTGGAACAACAGCCCGATTACGCGGGCTGAACTGGGTGAGCGTCTGGCAGTGGCATCGCGCCAGCAGCCACAACCGGAACTGCACCTGCGTGCCGACAAGCAGACCCAATACCAGAAGCTGGCTGAAGTGATGTCGGCCGCACAAAGTGCCGGCATTCGTCGAATGGGATTTGTGACGAGCCCACAGGCCGGAAACTGACCCAGTAAGCGCTGTCCTGTTGAACCATGATCCGACGTATCTCTGACTGTGCGGTCGCATTGCTGCTGGCGCTGGCATTATTGCCGGCGCTGGCTGCGGATTCGATCGCCCCGGTGCTGGATGCCCTGGCTGAGTCCCACAAGCAGGCAGCCAGCAGTCAGGCACGAATCGACAAGCTGGATGACGACATGCGGCGCATGCGCGATGAGATGCGCCAGGGCGTGTTGCAGCTGGAAGCCCTCAAGGCAGACCTCCCGGCCGTACAACAGGACGCAGCCCAACAGGCACAGCGGCGCGCCCAATTGGAAAGGGAGCTATCGGCTGGCGTCCCCGGCCAGCTGGATGTGCAGCCATCCCTGGAAAAGATGGTGGGCTGGCTGGATCGATTCATCCAGGCTGATACCCCTTTCATGCTGGAGCAACGCCTCCAGCGAGTGGCTGGCCTGGACAGCCTGCTAAAAAGCCAGGAGATCAGCGACGGCGATAAATTCCGCGCGGTACTTGAAGTGACCCAGGTTGAGGTGCAGTACGGGCGCACGGTTGAAGCCTACGAAGGGGTATTGCGCTTCGCGGGCAAGGACGAGCCAGTTGAATTCCTGCGGGTCGGGCGTCTCATGCTGTATTACCTCGATACCGCAGGAGAGCGTCAGGGCTATTGGGACCGCAAGGCACGCCAATGGCAGCCGCTGCCCGCTGGCGAGCGTGAGCGAATCTTCGATGCAATCCAGATGGCAAAAGGGGAGATCGCCCCGCAGCTGCTGGAGCTGTTGTTGCCGTCGCCGGAGCAGAAATCTTGAACCGGCTGGTCTCCTGCCTCTGCTTGGCGCTGCTGGCTACGCCGGTGCTGGCGGTGACGCCCGATGAATTGCTGCGCCAGGCCAAGCAGCAAAAGGCCGAAAGCGCGCAGGTGCAGCAGGCGCGTGAGGCCCGATTCGCCAAGGCGCACGCGGAACTCAAGGCGCGCCACGCCACGTCCCTGCGCGAGGTCCGCGCATTGGAGGCACGTGCCGCAAGCCTGCGCAAGCAGGCAGAAGCCGATCGCTTGCGGATCAGTGAGCTAGAACAACAGCTGGGCACGCGCGGTGATGACAGCCTGCAGGCACAGCGCCTGTTGCGAGTGTTCGCACGTGACCTGGGCTCCCTGTTGGCGGAGTCCCCGATTGCAGCCGAAACGCCTGGCCGAGACGTTTTCTTCGCGACCTTGGGCAAGGATTCCAATAACGCCAGTCCCAAGGACCTGGAGAAGCTGTTTGCTTACCTACAGCAGGAGTTGGTGGAATCCGGCCGCAGTGTCCAGGTCACGGTGCCGGTGTCTGATGGCGACACCCAGCGTCAGGAGACCGTGACGCGGATCGGCAGCTTCACAGCGACCCTAGGCGGACACTATCTGGTGTATGACCCGACCGTGGGTCTGCAGCCAGCACAACGACAGCCGGGCTGGAATGATCGTCGTGCTGCTGCTGCCTACGAGGACAGTACCGGTGGCATGGCCCTGGCTCGCATTGATCCCACGGCAGGCCTATGGCTGGAGGATCTCGCCAGTCGGCCAGATCCGACCCGTCATATCCTGCTGGCGATCATCGCGCTGGCGGCTGCGATGGCATTGGGATTGCTGGTCTGGCGTGTCCTCAAGCAGCGACTGATGCCACGCGCAGTATCGGGTCCCTGGTGGTCAATCTATAACCGCCGGTTTGCCGCCGCTGTGGGCATCTCGGAAGTTCACCTGATCCTGATGATCCTGTTGCTGGTGGGGATATTTGGCTTTGCCCTGCAGAAAACACCCTTGGCACCGCCGGAAGTGCTGGAGGTGGTCACGGTCACCCAAGAAGGCCCTAGCCAGCCGACACCAAATGCTGGCGGCGGCAGCCCGCCCGCTCGACCGGTCCCAACGATCCCGACACTGGCTCCCAGCAGCCTGACACCGCTGGTGGCGGCACCCAGCGTTGATGTTGATGTCACCATCCCGAACTTGTCGATGCCGGTTGCCACCGTGGGCTCCGCCATGTTGGGCAAGGCCTTTGGTGGTTTTGGCGGCGGTGGTTCCGGCTCTGGCGCTGGTGGCGGCACGGGGGCAGGGTTTGGCACCGGCACCATGCCGGGTGGCAAGGGCAAGCCACTGATCCCGCTTTCCACGGCGCGCCCCCAGATTACCGAATACGCCTATCGGCGCGGCATCGAAGGTTGGGTCGTGGTGGTCTTCACCGTCGGCAAGAACGGGCGCGTCAGCAATATCCGCATCGTGGACGCTGAGCCCAAGGGCTTGTTCGAGGGCGCCACGGTGGAAAGCATCGCCAACTGGATCTACGAACCGACCGATCGTCCGCGTGACGTAACGCAGCGCATCGAGTTCAAGCTGGAGGACTTCCAGTACAACTGGAAATGACCATGAAGCTCGCCCCAGTCCATATCCGCACTGTTGCAGCCCTGTCGCTCTTGGCGACGGGTGCCGCAATCGGCGAGCAATACAAGAGCGAGGTGTATGACACGCCGGCACCAGCGGCGGCGCAAAGCCCAGAGGAAACGACGAATCCGTATGGCAAGGCGGTGCTCTTGCAGCAGAAAGCCAACCAGGCCATTGCCAAGAAAGATTACACGCGGGCGCTTGCCATCATTGAGCAGGCTTTGAGCCTGAATGCACTGTCCGGTCCCGCTGCGGAACAGATGCGATTCAGCCAGGCCCAGATCCAGATCAACGCCGGCCAGTACCAGAAAGCCGTTTCTGCATTGGAGCCAGTCGTCAGCTCGGCTGAAACAGGCGGCAAGAAGGCCAGCGCGGATGCCTACATCGCCCTGGGTTCGGCTTATGCAGGCCTCAAGCAATTCGACAAGGCCTTGCCGATGATCCAAAAGGCCATCGCCGCAACCAAGTCACCACCAGCAGACTGGCTGCAATTGCAGCTCGCCGTGCAGTGCAGCATGGGCAAGGCCAGCGAATGTGCGGGAGCACAGGCGGAGATGACCAGCCAGAACCCGACCGACAAGAATGGTTGGCTGCGCTTGTCTGGCTTGCATTTGCGGCAGGGTGACAAAGCCCGTGCCCTGGCCGCGATGGAAATCGCATGGCAGCAGAACTTGCTGAGTCAGTCGGCCGAGTTGCAGAACCTGGCCAAGCTCTATATAGCCGCCGGCAATCCGTACCAGGCCGCGACCTTGCTGGATCGCTGGATGCAGGAAGGCAAGCTGGACAAATCTGCCGCCAACTGGGAACTCTCAGGCATCGCTTGGCTGCGTGCGCGCGAGCAGGAACAAGCCTTGGTGGCCTTGAACCAGGCTGCGCAGATGGGTAACCGGGGGGACCTCTACCTGCAGGTGGGCCAGTTACAGGTGGATCGTGAGAACTGGCCAGCCGCAGCCAATGCCCTGACGCTGGCCCTGCAGAAAGGAGGGTTCAAGGCCGACCGAGGGCAAGTCTTCCTTGCGCTGGGTCACGCTTATCTGCAGCAGGGTAACAAGGAAAAGGCCAAGCAGGCCTTTGCTTCGGCGGCCAAGCAGGCTGGCAGCCAGAGCGCCGCCAGCCAATGGCTGGCCTATCTGGATCCGCAAGGTACGGCACAGGCACTTGAGATTGCGGTTACCGGCGGTGCTGCCACCAGCGGGCCGGTGCAGTTGGAACCGGTTGCGATTGATGTCCCGATTGTCCAGGCCTCACTATCGTCCGCATCCTCGGGTGCGCCGAACCTGACCAGCGTCGACGGCTTGACCCCGATCGGCGCCCAGTTGGCCGGCAATACCGAGGGCAGCATTCCGGCCTGGGCCGGTGGCATCACGCCAGATCGCTGGCCGGCGGGTTTCAAGGCGGGCCAAAGACTCAAGGATCCTTTCCCCGGGGACAAGCCGCTGTATGTCATTACCGCGGCCAACGCAGCGAAGTACCGGGACAAGCTGGCAGCCGCGCACCAGACCCTGTTGTCACGCTACCCGAGCTATCAGATACCGGTCTACCCAACCCGTCGTAGCGTTTCCTTCCCCGCCGCAATCTACGATGCCACGCAAAAGAACCAGGGCAAGGCCAAGCTGGTGGGCTCGGATTCCCTGCAAGGGGCGCGTCTCGGCTTTCCCTTCCGCAAGCCTAGTTCCGGCGTGGAAATCATGTGGAACCACCGCACACGCTATCGCGGGGATTCCGTCGTGGCGCAGTCCACCCAGGTCGTGATCAATCCCGATGGCCTGCATTCCGATCGCCTGGACCTGACCGAAAGGGTGCTGTTTCGTTATGGCAACATCAAGGACCCGGTCGACATCATGCAGGACAACATCCTGCTGTATTACATCGGTGTCTATGCCAACCGCGGCAATCGCAGCATTACCGTGCTCGCGCATGAAACTGCGGATTCTGTCAAAAACCCGCGCAACATCTGGGTAATCCCGCCCGGCCTGCGCAAGATGATGCGTATCCCGCCGGTCGGCTATGACCTGCCATTCCCTGGCAGCGGGGGAATTTATTTCGTAGACATGCTGGACATGTACAACGGGGCGTTTGATCGCTACGTCTGGAAGCTGATCGGCAAGCGCGACATGATTGTTCCTTACAATGCGTACCGCATATCGGATGGCAGCTACAGTTATGACAAGCTGCTGACGCCCAAGCACTTCAATCAGGAAGCCACGCGCTACGAGCTGCATCGCGTGTGGGTTATCGAGGCGACCGAACGCACCAGCAAGAAACACAGCTTTGGCAAGCGCGTGTTCTATGTGGATGAAGATAGCTGGACGGTTCTGATGGTGGACAACCATGACCGCGAAGGCCGGCCCTGGCGTTTCCAGGAAGGGCATCTGGTCGCGCGGTATGACTCACAGACCCCTTTCTGTACGCCAGTCGTGACCTATGACCTCAAGGATGGCCGATATTTCGCCAGCGGGCTTACCGCGCAGGAACCGCCTGCGCAGTTTGACGTCAACATGAACCGCGGCGACTTCACGCCAGCCGTTGTCGGTGCGCGCTATATCCGCTAGCCAGGGTAATCAGCCAAACGCAGGGTGAGTGTTTCGGTTCGGCTACAATAAGCGCACCCACGTCAGAGTTCGCCATGTCTTATCGTCATAAGCCGGAGGATTTCTCCGGGCGCCCACACCTGCATAAGCTCAAGACACGGCCCTTGGACCGCAACCTGGCCATGGCCAAGGTTGGCCTCCTGGCCGGCACGCAGATCGCCGGCCATGAGCTGCTCAACCTGTTTCGCAGCGAAGAGTCCCGCACCGAGAAGGATCGGGCTTTCTACACACGCCAGGCACAGTTCCTGGCACGGGAGCTAGGGCAGCTCAAAGGCAGCATCATGAAGGTCGGCCAGATGCTGTCCCTGTATGGGCAGTATTTCATGCCGGAAGAGGCAGTGGATGTGCTCAGGGGCCTGCAGGACGACACCCCGCATGTGGATTGGGAGATCATGCGGCCGGCAATCAAGAAACGATTAGGCCGCTCGCGCCTAGAGGAGCTGGAAATAGAGCCGGAGCCGCTGGCCGCCGCCTCGCTGGGTCAGGTGCATATTGCCTACCGCAAGCAGGATAGGCGCAAGCTCTGCCTCAAAATCCAGTATCCCGGCTTAACCGAGGCGATAGACAGCGATATCCGCACACTGTCGAGGCTGGTGACCGCGGCTCGCCTGGCGCCGCGCAACATCAATCTCAGCCCGATCATGGAAGAGGTGCGCGACATGCTGCACCACGAAGTGAACTATCCGGCGGAGATGGATACCACGGCCTGGTATCGGCAGCAGCTGGCCGGTGACCCACGCTATGTCGTGCCGGAAGTATTCCCGGAATATTCGACGGGACAGGTTCTGGCCACCTCGTTCGAGGCCGGCGAGCATGTGCAGGCGGATGTGGTGCAGAACCTCTCTCAGGCGCGTCGTAATCGCCTTGCTTACGCTGCACTGGAGCTGTTCTTTCGCGAGTTCTTCGAGTGGGGTAGGGTGCAGACCGACCCACATTTCGGCAATTACCGGATTCGTGTGGATCCCACCGGCGAGAATGACCAGATCGTCCTGCTGGATTTCGGCGCCACCCGGCAATTCAAGCCGGAATTCCTGCGTGCCTATCGTCGCGTGATCCAAGGCGCGTTTGATCGTGATGTGGATGAGGTTTTTGCCGGCGGTTTGCAGATCGGCCTGCTGCGGGAAAGTTTTCCGCCGCACCTGCGACAGGCCTTTGCCGAGGTTTGCTTCCTGATCATTGAGCCGTTCTCTGCGATTACGCCTGACTATCCACCGCGTGAATTACTGACCAAGCAAGGCGCTTATTGCTGGGGCGAGAGCGACCTGCCTACGCGCGTGACCGGGAACATCGGACGTGCCTCGCTTTCACGCCATTTTCGCGTGCCCCCTCGCGAGATCGTGTTCCTGCATCGCCGGCTCGGTGGTCTGTTCGTGCTGCTGGCGGTCTTGGGTGCTGAATTAAGGGGGCGTGAGATGCTCGGCCGCTTCTTGTCCAGCCAGTCACAGGCGAGTAGCTGAGATCCGCTGTTCAGCCCCTATTCAGCGCGACTCGCGTATCAAGGGGTCAGGAATTTACCTGCACTCTGGTTCAGCGAGTCTTTGACTTTTCAGGCGAACGGCGTAATCCTTAATGTTCGCCTCGGCGCTAACGCCTAATATAAGTCGAATAACAGACCGGCGGGTTGCCTTTGGCAGTACACCCAACTGAGGAGATTGGTCCATGAGTCGATTGAATAGATTGGCAGTGCTCGCCACTGCCGTGCTTGGGCTTGCTGCCTTTCAGGCACAGGCCAAAGTATCGGAAGCCGAAGCTGCCAAGCTGGGCACTGAGCTGACGCCGATCGGTGCCGACCCCAAGGCAAATGCCGATGGCTCCATCCCGGCTTACACCGGGGGCCTGCCGCAGAAAGGCGACTTGGCCAAGATCGACACCAGCGATCCCTACGCCGATGAGAAGCCCCTGTACACAATCACCAAGGCCAACATGGGCCAGTACAAGGACAAGCTGTCCGTCGGTCACCAGAAAATGCTGGAGCGCTACCCGACTTACAAGATGAATGTGTATGTCACCAAGCGCGACTCGGCCTTCCCGCAGGCGATCTACGATGCGACCAAGAAGAACGCCACCACGGCTGAACTCGTGGGCGGCAATACGGATGCGCTGAAGGGAGCCAGCCTGGGCTTCCCGTTCCCGATCCCGGGTAACGCGGCTGAAATCATCTGGAACCACCGCCTGAAATGGCGTGGCGAGGCAGTGCGTCGTAACAACGACCAGGTCATCGTGCAGCCGAATGGCACCCAGTTGCTGACGCGCCTGGTTGAAGAAGTGCTCTTCCCCTATGCCAGCATCAAGAACCCGGGCAAGTTTGATTCCCCGGATGATGTCTCCATCTACTACCTGTCGGAGACGCTGGCACCGCCGCGTAACGCCGGGCAGTTCATTCTTGCCTGGGAACATCCCGGTGAGCGAAGTGCCTGGATCTACAACCCAGCCCTGCGTCGTATTCGTCGCGCGCCCACCGTTGCCTATGACAACGCCTACGAAGGAACCGACGGTAACCAGTTCTATGACCAGGTTGACATGTACAACGGCAAGCTGGACCGCTTCACCTGGAAGCTGATCGGCAAGAAGGAAATGCTGATTCCCAACAGCTCGGCTCGCGTCAACAACTTCAGCCTGAAGTACAAGGACATGCTCAAGGCCGGCCACCTGAACCAGGACCTGGCGCGCTACGAGATGCACCGCGTCTGGGTGATTGAAGCTAACAACAAGCCAGAGGTCCGCCACACCTTCAAGAAGAAAGTGTTGTACGTGGATGAAGACACCTGGAATGTTGTCATGATTGATAACTACGACCAGCGTGACCAGTTCTACAAGTTTCAGGAAGGGCACTTGGTCTACGTGCGTGAGATCCAGGCCAGCACCACGGTTCCGGAACTCATCTATGACCTGCAGACGGGCGGCTATTTCGCCACCGCCTTGGTCAACGAAGGCAAGCCCAACGACTTGACCGTGACATTCACCAAGGATTACTTCACGCCTGAGTCAGTGAAGAAACGCACCACGCGCTAATTTGCGCTATGTAGCCAGGGCCGTGCGGTTTTACCGCACGGCCTTTTTTGTTACATACTCGGATTCGTGTGAGAGGGGGTTCCGTGATCAAACCAACGGGAGTGTGGTATGCAATTTACCGATAAACATACGTTCAACAAGAATTCCGACGCCGTCATGCAAATGTATTCGGACAAGGAGTTTTTCCTGCGCAAGTACAAGGAATCCGGTTATTGGGATATCGAGGTGCTTTCGCATGAAAAAAATGGGGACAAGTTCAGGATCAAGTGCCAGTACACGATGAAATCCGATGTGCCGGTGCCGGGCTTCGCCAAGAAATTCCTGCCGGAGACCTCTACCGTCGTTCAGGAAGACAGCTGGGACTGCAAGGCCAAGAAAGGTCGCCTGAATGTCGAGATCAAGGGCCTGCCCGCCAAGATTACTTGCGACATGACACTGGCGGATGCCAGTGGCGGCAGTGCCAACAGCTTCAAGTGGGACATCAGCGTGAAAATTCCACTGGTCGGCGGCAAGATTGAAGACCTGATCGCGACCGACATTCGTTCCAAGTCAAAGAAGGATCATGGGGTGACCGCCAAGATCCTCGAAGATTACTGAAACGAGGCTGGTAAAATACAAGGCCCCGCTTGTCGGGGCCTTGTGCTTTTAGGGAGTTTCATGAATACCACCGAAAGGGAAGATCCAGCCCCGCCGACACTCTGGCAAGTGATCAAGAGCGTCGCTGCCGCCTTTTTCGGCGTACAGACTGAGCAGAATCGCCAGCGCGATTTCACGCGGGGCAAGCCTGTGCAGTTCATCATCATCGGGTTGCTGGCAACAGCGTTGTTCGTCGTGGTAATGATGCTGGTGGTGAGGCTGGTTCTGCACTTCGCCGTGGGCTAGGTTTTTCGGCTGTCCTCGAGGCTGCGCTTGAAGTAATACAGCATATCAAGCGCCTCGCGCGGGCTCAGGCTATCCGGTTCCAGCGCCTTGAGCTCTTCGAGTATGGGATTGGGTGGCGTCGGCTCGAACAAGGCGAGCTGCGGAGTTACCACCGCCTGGCTGGACGACCGGCTTTGTTCCAGCTCCTGCAAATGCCGACGTGCCATGGCGATGACCGCCTTGGGAACACCGGCCAGCTGCGCGACCTGCAGGCCATAGCTCCTGTCCGCAGCGCCTTCCTTGACCCGGTGCAGGAACACCAGTTCGTGCTCGTACTCCGTTGCATCCAGATGGACATTACTCACTCCCGGCAGCTCATCCGCCAGCGTGGTGAGTTCGAAATAGTGCGTGGCGAACAGCGTTAGGGCGCGTACGCGGGTTGCCAGCCATTCGGCACAGGCGCGCGCCAGTGACAGCCCGTCATAGGTACTGGTGCCTCGACCAATCTCGTCCATCAGTACCAGTGAATGTTCAGTGGCATTGTGCAAGATGTTCGCGGTTTCGCTCATCTCGACCATGAACGTGGAATGTCCTGCGGCAAGGTCATCGGCAGCGCCGATGCGGGTGAAGATGCGGTCAATGGGGCCGATGCGAGCAGAATCCGCGGGCACGAAGCTGCCGATGTGGGCGAGCAGTACTATCAGTGCGGTCTGGCGCATATAGGTGGATTTGCCACCCATGTTGGGCCCAGTGATCACCAGCATTCGACGCTCATCATGCAAGTCGAGGTCATTGGAAATGAAGGCCTTGCCATCGGTCTGCAGTACTGACTCAACAACCAGATGGCGACCACCGTCTATGCGCAGGCCGGGTCTGCTGTCCAGCTCTGGCTGGCTCAACTTGAGTGCGGCTGCGCGATCGGCCAGATTGGCGAGGACATCCAGTTCGGCCAGCGCCTGTGCGCAGCGCTGCAATACCGACAGGGACGTGCTGAGCTTGTCCAGAACCTGCTCATAGAGCCATTTCTCACGTGCCAGGGCACGCTCCCGTGCACTCAGCACTTCATCCTCGAAGCGCTTTAGCTCCGGCGTGATGTACCGCTCCATGTTCTTGAGGGTCTGCCGGCGCGTGTAGTCCACCGGTACTTTCTCGGCATGCATGCGGCCGAGCTCAATGTAGTAGCCATGTATGCGGTTATAGCCCACCTTGAGGCTATCAATGCCGGTCCGTGCGCGTTCACGTGCCTCGAGCTCGGTCAAGAAACCATCGGCGTTCTCCGATAACTGGCGCAGGTGGTCAAGCTCAGCGTCGAATCCGGCGCGAATGACGCCACCGTCACGGATCAGCAGGGGTGGCGAGTCGACGATAGCCCGCTCCAGCAACTCCACGACCTGGGGGTGTTCACCAATCTCCTGTGACAATGCCTGCAGGCGCGGGCTGTCGATGGGCTTCAGAGCGGCCTGCAAGTCCGGCAGCTGCGAAAGGCTTGAACACAAGCCAGACAGGTCGCGTGGCCGCGCCGAGCGCAATGCTACACGTGTGAGGATGCGCTCGATATCCGTAACCGAGCGCAAGCGCTCGTGCATGAGTTCATGCTGACCAGCCGAGAGCAGGCTTGAAATCGCCTGGTAACGGGCGCGCAATTGTTCATGGTTTCGGATCGGTCGGTGCAGCCACTGCTTGAGTCGACGTGCGCCCATCGCTGTGGCGCAGCAGTCCATGACCCCGAGCAGGGTATTCCTGGTTTCACCTGTTAGTGTCTGGGTGATCTCGAGATTGCGACGGGTGGCCGCATCAAGGATGAGCCCGTCTTCATGGTGTTCGACACGCAGGCCCTGCAGATGTGGCACGGCGTTCATCTGGGTGTCCCGCAGGTATTGCAGAACGGCGCCAGCGCAGCCGATGGCCGCATGCATGCCGTCACAGCCATAGCCAGCCAGGTCATGAGTCCCGAACTGTTCGCAGAGCAGGCGCTGGCTGCTGACAGGGTCAAAATGCCATTCGGGGCGCTCCCGTGTGGCGGCACTGCGACGGGTCAGGCCATCAAGGCGCAGGCCCTCGCGCAAGACAAGTTCTGCTGGTTGCAGACGCTCCAGTTCGGCGGCGATTTCTTCGGGTGTTTGCACTTCCAGCAGGCTGAAGTCACCGGTACTGAGCTCGACGGCAGCGATGCCATAACGATCGCCTTGCAAATTCAGGCCCACCAGCAAGTTGCTGCGACGCTCTTCAAGAAGCGCCTCTTCGGTCACGGTGCCTGGCGTGATGACCCGCACCACCTTGCGCTCGACCGGGCCACGGCTGGCACCAACTTCCCCGACCTGCTCGCAGACGGCGACAGATTCGCCTTTCTTCAGCAGCCGTGCCAGATATTGGTCTGCTGCGTGGAAGGGCACACCGGCCATCGGGATCGGCTTTCCATCAGACTGGCCCCGTTGGGTAAGGGTGATGTCCAGCAGGCCGGCAGCGCGACGTGCATCCTCAAAGAACAGCTCATAGAAGTCGCCCATCCGGTAGAACACCAGGCTATCCGGGTGTTGCGCCTTGATGGCGAGGTATTGCTGCATCACCGGTGTGTGCTGGCTTCGCTCTTGCATGATTCAGGAACCGAAGTAGAGGCCCAGGCCGGCGTAGTCCAGCCCATTGCTGAAGAATTGGCCATTGGGCGAAAGCCCGTTGTGGTACTGGAACAATAAAGAAACCTTGTGATTCATGCCTTCGTATTCACGATCAAGGTCGCTCTGGGCATAGCCGCGCAGGTAATCGGCGGATCCTGCCTGTGTCATCCTGGGCATGAGGAGAAAGCTGGCGAATAGCTGTCGCAAATAGCGCATTGGTCTGTAATCTTTGTCTGCGAGGTATGCTAATGACAGGCGATTGGGTCGGCAATCAATCCCACGCAACCGAGAATAACAGGAAGAGCAAATGGCAGAGTCGCATAGCCTCGTTCAATCCCTGGCCAAACTGATGCTTGGGCAGGGCTTGAGCCTTGTCACGGCGGAGTCCTGTACTGGCGGCTGGATTGCGAAAATGGCCACGGACCTGCCTGGCAGTTCCGTCTGGTTTGAGCGTGGCTTTGTCACCTATTCGAATGCCGCCAAGGTTGAGCTATTGGGCGTCAGTGAAAAGACGCTACGCGATCACGGTGCAGTCAGTGTGGAAACCGTGCGGGAGATGGCCGAGGGCGCGCTTAGGCATAGCCATGCTGATTTGGCCGTTGCCGTCAGTGGCATTGCCGGTCCCGACGGCGGCACGGCAGATAAGCCCGTGGGCCTGGTTTGGCTGGCTTGGTGTCGCAAGGGAGAACGGGCACAGCCCGAGCAATTTCAATTTGACGGTGATCGCGAATCAATTCGCCAGCAGGCCGCGGAAGTGGCCTTGCGTGGACTGGTCAAGCGACTGGAAGCGGGTGGATGACAAAAACAGTTGCCCTCACTCAACGTTTCTTATTCATGTCCGCCAGCATCCTGTCCCAATAAGGCTCGGGTCCGATCTGTTCGATCAGGAAGTCCACGAAAGCGCGCAGCTTGGGTGCGATGTACCGATGGGGCAAGTAAACGGCATACAGGTCTGATTCGCTGCCGGGTTGGCAATCCGGCAACAGGTGTACTAGCCGCTTGTGCTTGATGTCTTCTGCAACCAGATATAACGGTAACGGCGCCACGCCCATGCCCCCCAATGCAAGTTGGTGCAGCGGGTCGACGGTATTGGCCCTGAAGGCCGCTTTCACCGTCACGGGAATCACTTCACTGGCTGAGCGGATATTCCACACCGGCTCCGGGTGCGTTAGCGAAAAGACCAGGCAATCATGCTTGGTCAGGTCAGCCGGCTTGCGCGGCGTCCCGCGCGCCTCCAGGTAGGCCGGAGACGCGCATAAAACTACCTTCAGGTGAGCGAGCTTGCGCGCAATCATGTTGGGAGCGGGCGTTTGCGTTACCCGCAAGGCTAGGTCATACCCTTCCTGCGCGAGGTCGATGACACGGTTGCTGGCATCAAACTCAAGGTCAACCTCAGGATAACGCCGGCGGAACTCCCCGAGCATTGGAATCATGTGCTGGGTGACGAAGGAAGGCGGCGCGGTCACGCGCAGCAGTCCACAGGGACGGGCTTGCAGCCCTTCAATGGAACGCACGGAACTATCCACTTCTTCGACGATGCGGGCGCAATGCTCGTAATAGGCCGCGCCGACCTCAGTCAGGGACAGGCGGCGGGTGCTGCGGTTGAGCAGGCGCGCGCCCAGCATTTTTTCAAGCTTGGACACATGCTTGCTGGTGACCGAGGTGGCAACACCCAGACGGCGTGCGGCTGCCGCGAAGCTGCCTGTCTGGACAACGTATGCAAATGTCACCATCTGCGGCAGGTGTTCCATGACGAGGCCCTATTGTTGTCCCTATGGAACTAATCATATTCCAATACCTGCCTTGCTGAATATATTGGAACGACTACCTTAGCTAGACCCGTATTCAACCTGTAGTTGGGGGTCGTCATGGCCAAGCGAAGCCTGAAAGTCGAGCCATCCAAGCACCCAGAACAAGCCTCACTGCGTCCAGTCGTTATTGGGGGGGGTGTTGAACGGCGTATCGAGATTTTTGCCAGGGAAGACCGCTTCCCCCTGGCTGCGAGCCTGTTCGAGCCCCGCCAGTACAACAATGGCATTGCCGTGGTGATTAGCTGTGCTTATGCCACGCCACGCCGCCATTACGCGGCCTATGCCCATTACCTGTCATCACTGGGCTTCACCGTCGTCACTTACGATTATCGGGGCATTGGCGGGAGCAGCCTGCACGGTTGGCAGGGCGAGGCTCCCCGCATGCGGCACTGGGGTGAACGCGATCTTGCTGGTGTCATTGACTGGGTCGCTCGGCACTATCCACAGCTGCGCATAGCACAGGTGGGTCATTCGGCAGGCGGCCAGATGCTGGGTCTGGCGCCGAACAACAATCAGGTCGCTGCCTTGTTGGCGGTGGCTTCTCAAAGCGGCTACTGGAAGTACAGGGAAGGTGTCTATCGCCCGCTAACCTGGCTGTATTTTCGGGCCATTATTCCATTCATGGCGTACTTCACGGCCTGGTTCCCGCAGTTCTATCGCGGAAGCTATGCCGTCCCGAAAACCGTAGCGCTGGAATTTGCGCGCTGGGGCCGCAACCGTCATTACATTGTCGATGATCAGGGCCGACCGGATCGTGAGGGATTCCTGCGTTACCGTGGCCACGTTCGCCTGTACCACATCACGGACGACCACGATTTTGCCCCGCGCCGCGCAGTGCAGGCACTGGCAGGTTATTACGCCAATGCCCAGACCGAGGTGATCCACTGTGAGCCTGAGGATTGGGGCGTGGACCGGGTCGGGCACTTTGGCTTCTTCCGCGCTTCCATGACGCGCTCAGCCTGGTTTGAAACCGCCGTGTGGCTGTCCACCGTCGCAAGCCCACGCGCACAGCCCATGCTTGAACCAAGCCAGCAAGATCAGCCGCTGTGTGCATGAACCTGAGAGGCTGCCCGAGGGCCACCAAAAACACGCAAGGAACGATGCAATGCTAAACCAGAAGACCGCTGAGGCATTTGCCCACAATTGGATCGCTGCCTGGAACGCTCACGACATGGAGCGAATCCTTGCGCATTACGGGGACCATGTGGAATTCACCAGCCCCACCGCCGTGAAGCTCGCGGGTGCCCCGGCAGGCACGGTGATTGGGCGGGAAGCGCTGCGACCGTACTTCGAAAACGCCCTCAAGCGTTTCCCGCAGCTCACCTTCAGGCTGGATCAGGTCCTGACCGGCGTGGGTAGCGTAGTCCTGTACTACCGTAGCGTGAACAACCTGCAGGCCGCCGAGCTGATGGAGTTTGACGGATTTGGCCTGATATCCCGCGTGCTGGGTCATTACACACCAGCCTAAGCCCTTATATCCAAGCATTAAGCGACAGGCTCACCTACTGAGCCTGAGACCTGTCACCCTGTCCTGAAAGCGGTGGGACTTGCACCGTTTGAGGGGTCGGTGATCTATGGGATACTACCGACCGCGTATTTTTTACGCATTCTTTTTACTCACGACACAAAGGTAGAACCATGGATCCGGATCGCAAGAAAGCACTTGCCGCCGCCCTGACACAAATCGAGCGCCAGTTTGGCAAGGGCTCGGTCATGCGCATGGGTGATGCAACCGCTGACAAGGATGTCAGTGTCATTTCAACCGGCTCGCTCGGGCTGGACATGGCCTTGGGTATCGGTGGCCTGCCGCGCGGCCGCGTCGTTGAGATTTACGGGCCGGAATCGTCTGGCAAGACCACGTTGACACTGCAGGTGGTCGCGCAGGCGCAGAAAATGGGCGGCACTGCGGCCTTTATCGATGCCGAGCATGCGCTTGACCCCGAATATGCCCGCAAACTAGGCGTGAATGTGGATGACTTGCTGGTCTCGCAGCCCGATACCGGTGAACAAGCACTCGAAATCGCCGACATGCTGGTCCGCTCCGGCGGCGTTGATGTGGTGGTGGTGGACTCCGTTGCCGCGCTGGTACCCAAAGCCGAGATTGAAGGCGAGATGGGGGATTCCCATGTTGGCCTGCAGGCGCGACTGATGAGCCAGGCCTTGCGCAAGCTAACCGGCAATATCAAGCGCTCCAATACGATGGTGATCTTCATTAACCAGATTCGCATGAAGATTGGCGTGATGTTTGGTAGCCCCGAGACCACCACGGGCGGCAATGCCCTGAAGTTCTACGCCTCGGTGCGCCTGGATATCCGCCGCATCGGTGCGATCAAGAAGGGTGATGAGATTGTTGGCAACCAGACCCGCGTCAAGGTGGTCAAGAACAAGATGGCGCCGCCGTTCCGTCAGGCCGAGTTCGAGATCATGTATGGCGAGGGCTGCTCACGCGAGGGCGAGATCGTGGATATGGGCTCCAACGCCAATATCATCGAGAAGTCCGGCTCCTGGTACAGCTATGACGGCGAGCGTATCGGCCAGGGCAAGGACAATGCCAAGCAGTGGCTCAAGGATAACCCTGAGGTTGCCAAGGCCATTGAGCAGAAGATCCGTGAGATTCATGTCCCGGTAAAGGCCTCGGCTGAGGTTGAAGAAGAAGCCTGACCGGGATGGCGAGACGCCTCCCGACGAAAACGAAATTCGCGCCCAGGTACGTGAACGGGCGCTAGGATTGCTCGCGCGCCGCGAACATTCCGCGCTGGAGCTCAAGCGCAAGCTGCTCCAGCGCGGTTACCCCGTCGAACTGGCCTCCACCGTCGTGGATGCGCTGCGCGAGGAAGGCCTGCTCAGTGAGTCGCGCTTTGCCGAAGAATGGGTGCGATCGCGCGTATCACGTGGACAGGGTCCCTTGAAGTTACGCGCAGGCCTGCGCCAGCAGGGCCTAGACGATTCCCAGATTGAAGCTGCCCTGGCCGAGGCCGACCCAGACTGGGGTTCTTTGGCAGCCGATGTGCGCAGGAAACGCTTTGGCCAAACCCTTCCCTCCAGTCTTCAGGAGCGTGCCCGCCAGACGCGGTTCCTGGAAGCGCGCGGCTTCACCGCCGACGCTATTCGTCAGGCATTGGGACAGGCACTGGATTGATTGCCTGCCGCAGTATCAGCCGGATATCAGCCTGGTTGATGGCGTATCGGGTCTTTGCCCTCATCCATTGGTATTAGGTCAAGCTTCATCATCGCTAAATGGTGGCTCCCAGCCGTGCTTTTCTCTTAGAATGTGCGGCCCTGCCTCACGCTGAGGCTCATTCACGCACACTGGCCCTGCCGGGGCCGAGCCACGATAGGCATGATCAGTACCAGTCAACTTCGATCGCGATTCCTCGCGTTTTTCAAGGACCGGGGCCATACCGTCGTGGCCTCGAGCCCGCTGGTGCCCGGCAATGACCCCACCTTGCTGTTTACCAATGCGGGCATGGTGCCGTTCAAGGACACCTTCCTGGGTCGCGAACAGCGCCCTTATGTGCGCGCGACCAGCTCACAGCGCTGTGTACGCGCTGGCGGCAAGCACAACGATCTCGAGAATGTCGGCTACACCGCGCGGCACCATACCTTCTTTGAGATGCTGGGCAATTTCAGCTTCGGTGAATATTTCAAGCGCGAGGCCATCAAGTACGCGTGGGAATTCCTGACCAAGGACCTGCGCCTGTCGCCTGAGCGTCTATGGGTCACTGTGTATGAGGAAGACCGCGAGGCTGAGAAGATCTGGCTGTCCGAGATCGGCGTGGACCCGAAACGGTTTTCCAGGATTGGTGCCAAGGACAATTTCTGGGCCATGGGTGATACCGGTCCCTGCGGTCCCTGCAGCGAAATCTTTTATGACCATGGTCCTCGCATCGCGGGAGGCCCACCGGGCAGCCCCGAGGCCGATGGCGATCGTTACGTCGAAATCTGGAACCTGGTCTTCATGCAGTTCGACCGTGCAATGGATGGCACGCTGACGCCGTTACCCAAGCCTTCGGTGGATACCGGCATGGGTCTGGAGCGACTGGCGGCGGTCATGCAGGGCGTGCAGAGCAATTACGACACCGACCTGTTCAAGGGGCTGATCCAGGCGGCAGCCAAGGCCGTGGGCTGTGAAGACATCAAGAGCCCTTCGCTGCGTGTCATCGCTGATCATATCCGTGCCACCAGCTTCCTCATTACTGATGGCGTGTTGCCGGGCAACGAAGGTCGAGGATATGTCCTTCGTCGCATCATGCGTCGCGCCATTCGCCATGGCTACAAGCTGGGCCAGCCAAAGCCCTTCTTCCACCAGCTGGTCAAGCCGCTGGTTGAGGAGATGGGGCCTGCCTACCCGGAGCTGGTGGCTGCGCAGGCACATATCGAGAAAATCATTCGGCAGGAAGAAGAGCGATTCGCCGAGACCCTCGACAAGGGCATGCGGATACTGGACGAGGCGGTTGCCCAACTGACTGGCAGCACCATCCCCGGCGATGTCGTGTTCAAGCTCTACGATACGTATGGCTTCCCGGTCGACCTGACAGCGGACATCGCGCGCGAACGCAAGCTGGAAATTGACCTGCCGGGTTTTGAATCGGCTATGCAGGGCCAGCGCGAGCAAGCGCGTGCCGCCAGCAAGTTCGAGGGTGACTACGGCAAGGGCCTGCAGATTGAGGTGAACACGGAATTCACCGGCTACGACAATTTGGCTGATGAAGGCCGCGTAGCGGCAATCCTGAAGGATGGCAACCATGTGGAAACCCTCAATGCCGGTGAGTCAGGCATGGTGGTGCTGGATCGGACGCCGTTTTATGCCGAGAGCGGCGGACAGGTGGGCGATACCGGCCATTTGCGCGGCGGTGGCATTGATTTCGAGGTTCAGGATACCCGTTCGGTAGGTGGTGCCATCGCCCACGTGGGCATTCCAAAATCCGGCAGCATTGAACTCGGCGACACGCTCAAGGCGGAAGTTTCGGTTTCCAAGCGTCGCGCGACGATGCGCAATCATTCCGCCACCCACCTGTTGCATGCCGCACTGCGCCAGGTATTGGGGAGTCATGTGACGCAGAAGGGCTCGCTGGTAGAGCCTGAGCGTCTTCGCTTTGATTTCTCGCATTACGAGGCACTCAAGCCCGAGCAGCACGCCGAGATCGAGGCATTGGTAAATCGCGAGATCCTCAAGAACACGGCGGCAGAAACCGCCCTGACCACCTATGACGAGGCGATAGCGGCAGGCGCCATGGCCCTGTTCGGCGAGAAGTATGGCGACCAGGTCCGCATGCTGAAGTTCGGGGATTTCTCGACTGAGTTGTGTGGTGGCACCCATGTCAGCCGTACCGGTGACATCGGCCTGTTCAAGATTACCAGTGAAGGGGGCATTGCCTCCGGCGTGCGACGCATCGAGGCGGTCACGGGCGAGGGCGCATTGGCCTACGTCGCTGACACCGAGAACAAGCTGCGCACAGTCGCCGATCGTGTGAAGGCCGGACGTGACGATGTCGATGAGAAGGTTGCGCAACTGGCTGAGAAGCTGCGTCTGGCGGAAAAGCAACTTGCGCAGCTGCAGAGCAAGGCTGCGGCCCAGGCCGGTGGTGAGCTGGCGAATGAGGCCCAGGACGTCAAGGGTGTGAAAGTACTGGCCGCCAAGCTGGAAGGCGTGGATGGCAAGTCACTGCGCGAGACCCTGGACCAGCTCAAGAGCAAGCTGAGCAGCGCGGTTATCGTGCTGGGAACGGAAGCGGGTGAGGGCAAGGTCAGCCTGATTGCTGGCGTGACAGCCGACCAGACCGATCGAGTGAAAGCGGGAGAACTCGTGAATTTTGTGGCACAGCAAGTCGGTGGCAAGGGTGGCGGCCGACCTGATATGGCCCAGGCCGGTGGTACGCAACCGGAGAATCTTTCGGCAGCCTTGGCCAGCGTGGCTGGCTGGGTTAGTGAACGTCTGTAAATCTGGCTGATTAAATAGAGTCATGGCACTTCTCGTACAAAAATTCGGCGGAACCTCTGTCGGTAGCCTGGAACGCATTCAGGGTGTGGCCGACAAGCTGATCCAGTCCCGCAAGCAGGGTCACGACGTCGTCGTCGTGGTATCGGCCATGTCTGGGGAGACGGACCGCCTATTGAAAATGGCCAAGGAAATCTCCAAGCGTCCTGCGCCCAGAGAGATGGACGTGCTGCTGACCACCGGCGAGCAGGTCACGATTGCGTTGTTGTGCATTGCGCTTGAAGAGCGCGGCATGCCGGCGCGCTCGTATACCGGTGGCCAGGTGCGCATCCTCACTGACAGTGCCCACACCAAGGCCCGTATCCGCCAGATTGACGATCAGCGCATCCGCGAAGACTTGGCTGCCGGTCGCGTCGTGGTTGTCGCTGGATTCCAGGGCGTGGACGAGCAGGGTAACCTGACAACCCTGGGCCGTGGTGGCTCCGATACCACCGGTGTGGCGCTGGCCGCTGCACTCAAGGCTGATGAGTGCCAGATTTTTACCGATGTGGATGGCGTCTATACCACGGACCCCCGCATTGAACCGAATGCGCGGCGCCTGGAAAAAATCACATTCGAAGAGATGCTGGAAATGGCCAGCCAGGGCTCAAAGGTCCTGCAGATCCGCTCGGTTGAATTCGCCGGCAAATACCGTGTGCCCCTGCGGGTGCTGCACACATTTAAGGAAGGGCCCGGCACCTTGATTACATTGGAGGAAGAAGGCGTGGAAGCTCCCCTGATTTCCGGAATTGCATTCAACAAAGACGAGGCACAGATCACGGTTATGGGGGTGCCGGACAAGCCCGGTATCGCGCATTCGATCCTGGGGCCGATTGGCGACGCCAATATCGAAGTGGACATGATCGTGCAGAACGTCGGTGCAGATGGCTCGACAGATTTCACCTTCACGGTGCATCGCAACGAACATGAGCGCGCATTGGATATCGTGCGTGGAGTGGCCAAGGATCTTGGCGCGCGCCAGGTCAATGGCGCGACCGACATTGTCAAGGTGTCCATGGTCGGTGTTGGCATGCGCTCGCATGCGGGTATTGCCGCCAAGATGTTTGGCGTCTTGGCCAAGGAGGGCATCAATATCCGCATGATTTCAACTTCGGAGATCAAGGTTGCGGTTGTCATTGACGAGAAATTCCTGGAGCAGGCTGTGCGTGCGCTGCACAAAGCCTTTGATCTGGAGCAGGGTAAGCAATAAGCTAGACAAACTGGTCATAAAATAACCAGTCAGATGTAAACGGTGCGCAGGGAGATTGGTCGGGGGACCCGTGCCGGAATTAACGCCATGGAGGTGAAAAGCGGGCCCACGAAGCCCTGGATTAACTAAGGACAGGGAGAAAGCAAGATGCTGATCCTGACGAGACGAGTTGGTGAATCGGTCATGATTGGAGACAAAGTGACCGTCACCGTATTGGGTGTGAAGGGCAACCAGGTTCGCCTGGGCGTGAATGCGCCAAAAGATGTGGCGGTGCATCGCGAGGAGATCTTCGAGCGGATCAAGACGGAGGGTGGCGAGGCCCCCGCCGAAGACTGATTTTTCTTTACCGATTGCCGCTCTGCCGCTATCCTATGTCGCCCCGCGAGGCCGGTCTTGCGGGGTTCTACCAGTTCAAATGGGCCCGTAGCTCAGTTGGATAGAGTACCTGGCTACGAACCAGGTGGTCGGGAGTTCGAATCTCTCCGGGCCCGCCATTCTTGAACTGCGATGATAGACCAAGCCGGAGAGGTGGCCGAGTGGCTGAAGGCACTCCCCTGCTAAGGGAGTATGGGCTTTAACTCCCATCGAGGGTTCGAATCCCTCCCTCTCCGCCATTAATTGGCTCCTTATCTCCCTTCTATATTTTTCTAATCCCCTCTGTAACGCCCTCTATTTGCGGCCAATTTCTGGCTATCGGCATTCCCATCCCCTGACGTCAGTGTTGTCTCGATAGCCCATGATCGGCACTTGTGGCCATCTTGCCTTTGTCTGGACGATGCCTCGAATGACGTCTAAAAAAGTATCAGTTTAATCAGTGGGTTGCGTTTCATTCCGCAAACGCGGATATTGGTACTTAGAGAATGGACGATGGGAAGAATGGATGAGCATGGACTCGCCACAAATGAGGCCTACGGCAGCTGGCATCAGAAACATGGATTACCTGCTGGAGTGCCTGCTGATCGTGGCACGCCTGCATGGACGCCCCCTGAATGCACCTTCGGCGACTGGCGGGCTGCCCTTGGTGGACGGCAAGTTGACGCCGTCCCTGTTCGGACGTGCGGCAAAGCGTGCCGGGCTTACCAGCAACATCGTCAGGCAGGAATTGCTGCAATTGCAGGACGCGCTGTTTCCAGCGGT
The DNA here is from genome assembly GCA_041620675.1 of Nevskiales bacterium. Taxonomy (GTDB): domain Bacteria; phylum Pseudomonadota; class Gammaproteobacteria; order Nevskiales; family DATLYR01; genus DATLYR01. The sequence goes on along the minus strand of JBFKCG010000004.1, from coordinate 4,907 downwards.
GTTGCTGCTAAAGGATGGCGCCTGTTGCCTGCTGCTGGGATGGGACTCCGGTAAGCAAAAGGCCAAGGTCATCCTGCCCGAACTTGGGGATGCCCAGGCCGAGTTGCCTTTGGAAGAGCTAAGCCAGCGCTATATCGGCATGACGATCTACGTGCGACCTGAATTCAGGTTTGACGCACGTGCCCCCGCGATTCGCGGCATGCGCCACAAGCACTGGTTCTGGGGCACGATCCTGGAGCACCGGGCCCTCTATTCGGATGTCATCAAGGCGGCTTTCCTGATCAACCTGTTTGCAGTGGCGATGCCGCTGTTCACGATGAACGTTTACGATCGCGTAGTGCCCAACAATGCCACGGAAACCCTTTGGGTACTGGCCATTGGCGTTGCGATCATCCTGCTGGCCGACCTGGCGCTGCGAACCATGCGAGGGTATTTCATTGACCTTGCCAGCAGCCGGATCGACATCAAGCTATCTGCCTTCATCATGGAGCGGGTACTGGGCCTGCGCATGGAGAAGCGCTTCATTTCCGCCGGCTCATTTGCTTCCAACCTGAGATCATTTGAGCTGGTCAGGGATTTCATCGCATCGGCGACAGTGACCGCTCTAATCGATGTGCCGTTTGCGGTCATATTCCTCGCGGTCATTGCGTGGATTGCCTGGCCCATGTTGATCCCGATCATCATTGGCATGGCGGTCGTTGTCACTTATGCGCTGTCCGTGCAGGGCAAGATGCATGACCTGACCGAGGCGACCTATCGCGCGAGCGCGCAGCGTAATTCGACGCTGATCGAAAGCCTGGTTGGATTGGAAACGCTGAAGACCCTGAATGCAGAAGGCTCAATGCAAGGCAAATGGGAACAAAGTGCCGCTTTCCTGGCACGAGTGACGACGCAGCTGCGCCTGCTCTCGGCAACGACCATCAACAGTACGCTCTGGATGCAGCAGCTGGTCAATATCTCAGTGGTGGTGCTGGGTGTTTACCTGATTTCCGGTGGCGACCTTTCCATGGGTGGGCTGATTGCCTGCATCATGCTGTCCTCGCGCTCGCTGGCGCCCTTGGGCCAGGTGGCGGGCCTTTTGACGCAATATCACAACGCAGCCACCGCGCTGACCGCGCTAAACGAAATCGTGGCGAATCCCGTCGAGCGGCCCGACGATGCTTCATTCGTGTCACGCGACCATTTCCAGGGTGAGATCCAGTTCAAGGACGTCAGCTTCGCCTATCCCGGAGATGAGATTGAAGTACTGCGTAACGTCAGCTTCAAGATCAAGGCCGGTGAAAAAGTGGCCTTTCTGGGAAGCATTGGTTCTGGCAAGACCACCATGCAGAAACTGATCCTGGGCCTGTATCAGCCAACCAAGGGTTCCGTATTGATTGATGGCGTTGATCTGAGGCAGCTCGATCCGAGCGAGTTGCGCCGTCAGATCGGATATGTCCAGCAGGATGTGACGCTGTTCTTCGGAACGCTACGCGATAATCTGCGAGTGGCTTATCCGCAAGCGGATGATGCCGCCGTGGTGAGGGCGGCTGAATACGGTGGGATCATCGGCATGGTCAATAATCACCCGAAGGGTTTTGACATGCTGGTCGGTGAACGCGGCGAGTCCCTGTCAGGAGGCCAACGACAGGGTATTGCAATCGCGCGGGCCTTGATCAATGAACCACCCATCCTGTTGCTGGATGAGCCCAGCGGCAGCATGGATCACTCCAGCGAAGAAAAAGTCAAACATAAACTCAAGAAGTACTGCGAGCACAAGACCGTGGTATTGATCACTCATCGCACTTCCATGCTGGATCTGGTGGACAGAATCATCGTCATTGACGCAGGCAAGATCATTGCCGATGGTGAAAAGCTGCAGGTCATGGAAGCCCTGCGTGCGGGCAAGATCGGGCGGGCATCATGAAGCGGGGCAAGGACCTGGCAGTGCGTTTATATGCCCCCTTCCGCCGGTGGCTCGACGCGGCTTATGCGCGGTGGATCCCGGAAGAAACCAAAACCACTATGGATTGGGCAGAGGATGCCGCCCAGGCGCAACTCTTGCAGGAGCCACTGCGTGCGCGAGCCTTGATCAACTATGCACTGGTGGTGGTGTTCATCCTGATCGTCTGGTCAGCATTTGCCGAGGTGGACGAAGTGACACGCGGCGAGGGGCGTGTAATTCCTTCGTCACAGCTCAAGGTGGTGCAGTCTGTCGATGGGGGGGTGGTCGAGGAAATCTTGGTCCAGGAAGGACAACGAGTCAGGAAGGACCAAATCCTGCTTCGTATTGACCCGACCCGATTCGTGTCCACGCTCAAGGAAAGCGAGGCCGAGTATTTTGCCTTGCAGGCAAAGGCAGAAAGGCTGCGCGCCTTGATTGCAGGCAAGCCATTTGAGCCCAGTGAGGAATTGGTCGCCAAGGCGCCAGGGATCGTCGCACAGCAGCGCGCCCAGTATCTTTCGAGCCTGGAGCAGCTAAAGTCGCAAGTTGCCATTGCCAATGACCAGCTGACGCAGGCGCGGGAGGAACTCAGTGAGGCGAGGGCGCGCTACCAGCAAGCAGACCGGTCTTATGCGCTCGCAGCGCAGGAACTCAAGGTTACAAAGCCCTTGGTGGCTTCGGGCGCCGTTTCCGAGGTGGATATCCTCAGGCTGGAACGTGATGTCGCAAAACTCAATGGTGAGCGTGCGCAGGCGGCCTCGCAGATCAAGCGACTGACTGCGGCCATCCAGGAGGCTAGCCAGAAAGTCGAGGAAGTCCAGTTGGCTGCACAAAGCGAGAACAGCAACGAGCTTTCTGACACGATGGCTAAACTGAGCGGGTTAAGCCAGAGCAACCTTGCCTTGCAAGACCGCGTGGCCAAGGCGGAAGTGCGGTCACCGGTGCATGGCGCCGTCAAGCGCCTTCTGGTCAATACCATCGGTGGTGTCGTGCAGCCAGGCACCGAGCTTGTGGAGATCGTGCCAACTGATGACAAGCTTTACCTGGAAGCAAAGATATTACCCAAGGATATTGCGTTCCTGAGTCCTAACCAGCCAGCAATCGTCAAGTTCACGGCATATGACTTTGCGATTTACGGCGGACTTGATGCGGTCGTCGAGCAGATTGGCGCGGATACGATCCTCGATGAAGAAGGTAATGCGTACTATCACATCAGGGTTCGGACGCTGGAATCCAGTCTCGGTGAGGACATGCCCATCATTCCCGGCATGGTGGCGCAGGTGGATGTTCTGACGGGGAAGAAGTCTATCCTGAGTTATTTGCTGAAACCGGTCTTACGAGCTCGAGCCAACGCTTTCAGCGAGAGGTAATGCACGCACTCTATACAACACGAGATGAGGCGCCCCCATCGCGATTGATGGAGGCCTTTCCTGACCTGAAGCACCTGGGCGAACTCAATGGTGCCTCACCTGCGGAGGCGCATGAGGTGATCTGGGTGCTTGTCACCCATGCGGATGACATTGCCGATCTGCGCGGCACAGTGATGGGTCAACATGGTCTGGCCAGGGTTGTGGTAATGAGCAATGATCCTCGCCCGCAACAGGCTTTGGAGGTCTTCAAGGCCGGTGCACATGGTTACTGTCACGCACAGTCAACGCCAAAACTCTTTCGCCGGATCGCAAAGGCGGTCGGCAATGGTGGTATCTGGGTCGGGCCGGAATTCATGCCACTTTTTCTACGCGGGGTTGGTGCTGCCTTGGACAAGGTCGCCAAGCCTAAACCCGTTAAGAATATGGATGCATTGACGGAGCGCGAACGCGAGGTCTCGTCTTATGTTTGTAAGGGGGCATCCAACAAGGAAATCGCGCGAACTCTGGGAATCACCGAACGCACCATCAAGGCACACTTGACCTCGATATTCGGCAAGCTCGGCATTCGCGATCGCGTGCAGCTGGTCATACGACTCAAACCTGTACTGTTTTATACAAAAAATACAAATAAAATCGATAAATAGTCTCGTATTGGACCATGGTTCAATATCATTGCTGGCTCTCGCTGGATAGACTGTTCTTAAGCTCCAAAAGAAGCGGACTTAAGACATGGCAATCAATGCACCCATCGCAACAGTCGTTACGGTCGTCGGTAAAGCGCAGGCTCGCGACACCAATGGGAACCTGCGAGATATCAAGCCCGGCGATGCGCTTCTAGAGGGGGAAACGGTAGTCACCAGTGCGGGCGGCAGAGTGGAACTCCTCTCGGCTGATGGCCAGCATCTATTCCTGCAACCCAACCAGACTCTCGCGCTGACGGCAGACCTGACGAATGCTGGCACGGCTTCTGCTTCAGAAGCAGTCCTGACTGATGAGAATATTGCCGAGATTATCCAGGCGCTGGAGCAGGGGCAGGATATTGAGCCCCTGTTACAGGACCCGGCTGCCGGTTTGCGAGGCGGAGAGGCTGGTGGGGGGCATGATTTTGTAAGGCTGCTTCGCATCGTCGAAGAAATCTCGCCGACGTCACTCGACCCAACTTCGCCTGCCCCCGAAGCGGTTGTCCTGCCAGAAACCTTGGGTGCGACTGCGGTCACCGACCCTGAACCGCCTGCGAGTAATGCGCCGGTGGCTGTGGATGCTCGGGTTGGCCGGACTGGTGGGCTGCGGGACGGGGAACGAGGACCCGGCGGACCCGGTGGTCTCGGACCCGACGACCCCGCCCCAGCAGCTGGAGCGGGCGGACAGCGACGTGGTCTTCCCGGGGGCGGACTTCGAGCTGGAGGGCACGCTGACCCTCCCGGCGCGCCTGGCGGGGGAGCGGGTGCCGGCGGTGCTCCTGATGCACGGGTCGGGGCCGCTCTCGCGGGACGCCCCGCTGCCGGGCCAGCTGAACATGGGCTTCGGCCTCGAGGTGACGGTCTTCGCCGATCTGGCTGACCAGCTGGCGGCGGAGGGCTACGCGGTGCTCCGCTACGACAAGCGGAGCTGCT
>JBFKCG010000003.1:0-32435 GCA_041620675.1 Nevskiales bacterium | reverse complement strand
AGAACCACGCTAGAAGCGGATTTCGCTGTTCTGGATCCTCTTGAAGCCTTCGGCCGTGAGGCGCTCGTAACCCTTGTCACGATCCAGCAAGGCGTAGAGCGGCTCGCTGACCTTGGCCGGGTCGAAGGCCTCCTGCTTCAACTCAACCTTGCGGTACTTGAAGGTGCCGGTGGTTTCCTGCGACTCGCGCAGGCGCAGGAACATCGGGATCGCATACGCGGGCAAGCTTGCCTGCAGGTGCTTGGCCAGCCCCGCGCCATCCAGTTGGTTCACGCTGGATTTGAGCGTCAGTGCCGCCATGCCCGCACGCCCATCGCTGTTGGGCACTTCCACGCCATACACCACCGCTTGTTCAATCTGCGGGAAGGTCGTCAGTGCCGCCTCAACCTCGGTGGTGGCGACGTTCTCGCCCTTCCAGCGGAAGGTGTCGCCCACACGATCCACAAACTGGATATGGCGCATACCCTGGTCGCGTACCAGGTCGCCACTGTTGAACCAGCAATCGCCCTTCTTGAAGACGTCGTGCAGGAGCTTCTTCTCGCTGGCCTTTGCATCGGTATAACCATCGTAAGGGGTCTTTTCGGTGACCTCGCTGATGAGCAGGCCAACGCCACCCTTGGGCACCTTGCTCAGGAAACCCTCGGCATTGCGGATGGGCTGGTCGTTCTCGGTGTCATATTCGACCACCGCAAAGCTGAGTGGGCAGAAGCCGGCCGAGCGCTTCGCACCCAGCGCGTTGATGAAGGCCACGTTGCATTCACTGGCGCCGTAGAATTCGTTGATGTTCTCGATGCCGAAACGCTTCTCGAAGGCATCCCAGATCTCGGGGCGCAAGCCATTGCCCACGATCGTGCGCACGCGATGGTGGCGATCCTCAGCCGAAGCTGGCTGGTTGAGCAAATAACGGCACAGCTCGCCGATGTAGCAGAAAGCCGTGGCCTCGTAATGCCGCACCTCGTCCCAGAAGCGCGTGGCGCTGAACTTGCGCGTCAGCGCCACGCAGCAGCCCGCGCTCATTGCCGCACTCCAGGTCACCGTTAGCGCATTGTTGTGATACAGCGGCAGCGGCAGGTAGATCACATCCGAGCGTTTCAGTCGCAGCGCCATTTGTCCCACGCCTGCCATGCTGCGAATCCAGCGGTAGTGCGTCATGATCGAGGCCTTGGGCAGCCCGGTGGTGCCGGACGTGAAGATATAAAAGCAGGGATGCTTCAGCTGCACCTGCGCCGTGCTCTCGGGGTTCTCGCTGCTGAGGTCGAGGGTGGCTCGATCGAGATCGACATAACCCTCTGGAGCCTTGCCTTCAACACCCGCGTCTCCCATGGCGTAGTGGCGCATGCCTTGCGTTCCCGGTGTATACGGGGTGCTGGCCAGGGCCTCGATGCTCTCGCAACCGACCACCATGACCTTGGGGCTGATGAGCTTGATGCTATGCGCGAGCACCTCGCCACGCTGGTTGTGATTGAGCATGCCGGCGATCGCACCGAGCTTTACTGCCGCGGCCACGCAGGCCATCACCCCAGGGCGGTTTTCCGAAAGGATGCCGACCACATCACCCATGCCGACGCCATCACGCCGGAACTGTTCAGCGATCCGGTTCACCCAGGCATTGAATTCAGCATAGGTCCACTGGCTGTCCCCGAATTTGAGCGCAATCTGGTCAGGTATGTTCCGGGCGTGCTTTTCCAGCACCAGCCCAATGGACAGCTTCTTCTCGGGCTTGGCGGTCGCCAAGTTCCATAAACCCTTATTCACCGTCACGGTTTCCGGCAGGCTTTGGACTAGGCCACGCAGAATGTCGCGCAGCCGGATCTGGTCGGTGAGGTGTGTATCAGTCATGACAGTTTCAATAGCCCCCGTTCTTGGCGTGTTGGCTGGGGTTCGGGTTGGCCATATGAATTGACCACCCGGCGCCTTCGAGCCTCCCGCAGTTTTGAATGCCACAATCGGGCTGTCAATATCAGCCGCGCAACCACCCATTGGGGTTCACTCGCCCCGTGAGTCCTGTTGCTCGCGTTCCCAGGCCTGACGCAATGCACGCAGTCAGGTGCCGGAGCGAGTGATGTGGTTAACGTGCAAACGAAGCAGGAGGGGCAGAAACGAAAACGGGCGCGGGAGTTTCCTCTCCGCGCCCGCGACCCTCACGGGTACTTCTTTACTTTTTCTTTTTCTTAGCGGCTTTCTTCTTGGCAGCCATGGTAGCTCCTCCTATGTGGTGGAACAAAGTGGCATTCACCGAGAAAACCCTCCTCCTCTCAGTTCTGCCGTCTTGATCATGTCACCAAATCACCGCGGATGGAAGAGCATGCGCGCAACCCGCCAGGCACGATCCTAGCCTTAGTCAACCGCGCATGACGCGATGCGACTCAAGGCTGAGAGTGGCAAGCCAGTCTGCTCATGCCAGGCATTGAATGTGCGCTGGATGGTTGCAAGGTCACGCTTGGAAGTCGGCGACGTGCTTGTCAACACGCCATGATTGTTCAGGCAGGTGATCACGTCCGGTGTCAGCAAGAACGTGTCCTTGCCCATGAAGCGCAGGAGATATTGCCCACTGATGCCGCCCAGTCGACTCCCGCGCTTTTTCAGCAGCGCGCACAGGCCAACAATGTCATCACCGGGCCAGTCTGCGATGAATCGGCCGAAACTGCCATGCGCCTCTGCGATCTCGAGCACAAACAAGGCGTTTTCGCGCACGCTTTTGATGCGCTGATAATTACGCACGATGCGAGGGTCTGCGGCCAGGCGCTCCAGTACCTCGTCTGACATATGTGCAACCGCATGTGGACTGAAGCCCTTGAAGGCCTTCTCGAAATGAGGCCACTTGTGCTCGATGATCTTCCAGACGAAACCGGCACAGAACACGCGTCGGGTGATTTCGGCCAGCCAGCGATCATCCGGGATGCGCCTGAGCTGGGCAGCACTTCGCAGCTTCGGGAACAGCTTTCGCAACGCCGCTTCACCCCCCTTGCGTGCCACGGCGCGTTGATAGATGGAATCAAACTTCGGTGTCATGTCTGCTCTATGTATAGCGTGTAACTAAAAAGGATAGCCAAGAAAAAGGCGGCCAGTGGCCGCCTTAATTCATCCGTCCACCGCGCTAGCGGCGCTTGGCCTTGGGCTTGACCTTGGCCTGTGCCTTCTTGGCCATCGCCACCAGGCGCTTGGTCAGCTGGTCCAGGTGCTTGCGTGCGCTTTTTTTGCTGACGTCCAGCTTGCGAATGCGCGCATCCATGTCCTTGCGCGCACTATGGGTCATGGAGACGCCTGCATTGCCCAGAGCCTTCATCAGGGCGCGATTGGCATTGACAACATCAACCATCGCCTTCTCGGCGCGTGTCAATGACTGCCTGACTTTTGCCCATGCTGCCTTGACCGCACGTGTCTGACTGGGTGCTGCTTTTTTTCTTGCTGCTTTCTTCGTTGCCATGTCCTCTCCTTTACGAATTATCGTTCGATGTGATCGGAACTACCCCTGAGCCAGTTGTTGTCCACCACAGGTGGGGCTGTGTTCAGCTTGAGCCTATGTGCCATGTCTTGCAAGTCGCCGACTTCACTCTCCCGCGTAGCGATACGGGATTCTGCAGACGTAACGAGTCAGGCAACTTGGCGTCGACATCGAAAATCCATGGTATGGCTGTCTGAAGATGATCTGGTCTAGCGCAACAATCAGCTGCCTCAGCCACTGCTCACCTCTAGGGTCATCTGCCAGCGCCACGGCGATGTAGCGACGCTCACCGCGCTCAACCAGCGCACTATCGGCATGAAAGCTGCGCCAAGAGCCCGACTTTCTGTACATGACCGAGTCCGGATACATCGGCATCAGACCGGCAACAAACTTATGGCGAATGCCGGGTGAACTCATTACCCGCTTCATGGCCCTGCTTTCATTACGCGACACCAGTCGGCCAATGGCCAGCAGGTGGTAAAAACGTGCGACCTGGAAAGCCGTGGCCCCGTGCGAGAGGTTATGCAGCGGGTCGCGCATTGTCGGTCCGCCACCGCCATAACCACGACCAACCCACAAGCCCCCGTTGTAGTGCTTGTCATACAACTTGTACTGGCTTGATTGCAGCAGGCGCTGCAGGTACTTCTGTCCCGCCCAGGCGAGGACCTGGCTGGCCGCGCGATTCGACGAGACGCGGATCATGTCGACGACCCGTGATTCATGCCAGGGCTCCCATCTCAGCCTGCCTTCATGGCGGCGCTGGTAGGCGGCTAGCAGGATCGCGATCTTCGGCAGGCTGGCCGCATAGAGCATGGTGTCGCCATTGGCCATTGCCAGGCGTGGCTTTGACAACTCGGTGAGGTCAACCAACGCAACCGCCAGCCGCTGACTGCGCAGCGCGGGCCCGAGATGTAGCTTTAGCAGTTGCTCGTCAAGCTGCTGCTGCAACTCGGCATCGCGCGCGGTGCGCAAGTGATCGAAGCGGTAGGAAATCGCGTGTGTGGGCGCGGCCTGGTCAAACCTGCGCGCTTGCGCCGGCATCGCGAACAGGCAACAGAGTCCGGCAACCAACAGTCGCCGCTGCCATGGTGAAGCGCCTCCAGGCATGAGGGGCACCCCGGTCGGGCCATGTCCGTATGGTACGCCTGCGTCGCAGGCAACACGACCGGTCAGATCAGTTGGGGCTGGGAACCTCGCGTGCCAACGCCTGTGCGCCCACCACGATCATGCGCACCATCTCGACGGTCTGGTCCGTCATCTGCTGGCGCTGCTCAGGCGGCAGGTCCATGGCCGCAGAGCCCATCGCGAATACCAGGCGAGTGATGGCCTTGGACACCAGCGCAGGCTGGTAAGCCTTGGGCCAATCTACCTGCGACAGGCGGATCAGGTCATCGCGCAACTCATCTTCGAAATGACGCAGCTCGCGATCCACCGCCTGCTTGAAGGCGTCCGAGCCGACCGAACCTTCACGCAGCAGGATGTGCAGGAGCTTGTCATCCGATCCCAGTTGCTCCATGAAAGCCTCAACCGATGGCCGGACGACTTCCCCACCTGCGGAGACTCGCAGGCGGGCTTCACGGATGATCTGGCGCAAGGTGCCGCCTGCGAGGTCAATCAGGGCAACCGCCAGTTCATCGATGTCACGGAAGTGGCGATAGAAGCTGTTGGGTGCGATCCCTGCCTCACGCGCAACCTCGCGCAGGCTAAGGCTGGATACACTGCGATTTGGGCCAAGCAGCTTCAGCGCAGCCGCGATCACGTCATCGCGCTCAATTCCCCCCTTCCTGACTGATGCTTTCTGCATGGCTAACTAAATAGTATCGGAGACGCCTTAAGGCCGGTGGCAGTCATTATACACCTGTATAGACATGTGTATATATCTATGTATAATTAACTTGTCACTCAGGGGAGTTTCGATCATGCAAGCCAATACTGCGGCAGTTTCCAAAGAACACAGCGAAGATGTCGTTCGTCCCACGCTGATACCTTTTATCCTGTTTCATATCGCCACGCTCGGCGTGATCTGGACCGGCTTCACGACCGAGGCCGTGATCATGTGCGTGACCCTGTATGTCGTGCGCGTGTTTGGCATCACCGCTGGCTTCCATCGACTGCTGTCACACCGCGCCTACAAGGCAGGCCGCGTCACCACCTTCATGCTGGCGCTGTTCGGCACTATGTCCATGCAGCGCGGGCCCTTGTGGTGGGCCGCCAAGCATCGCGAACATCATCGTGATTCTGACACTCCGGCCGATGCCCACTCCCCGCGTCACTATGGTTTCTGGGGCGCACACATGGGCTGGATTTTCCGCAAGCGCGCCGACGCGGACATGAGCCTCATCCAGGACTTCGCCAAGTACCCCGAGTTGCGCTGGCTCGAAAAGCACGACTACATCCCGGGCATCCTGCTGGGTATCGCCTGCTTCCTGATAGGCGGCGCCCCGGGTTTATTCGTCGGTTTCGTGCTCAGCACCATGCTGGTCTACCACGCCACTTTCATGATCAATTCGCTGGCCCATGTGTTTGGCAAGCAGCGCTACCTGACCGGCGATGACTCCCGCAACAACTGGCTGCTCGCCTTCATCGCCATGGGCGAAGGCTGGCACAACAATCACCACTACTATCCCGGCTCTGCCCGCAACGGCTTCTTCTGGTACGAATACGATGTGACCTATTACATCCTCAAGGTCATGTCCTGGTTCGGCCTGGTCTGGGACCTGAAGACACCACCACAGTCAGTGTTGCGCAATGAAAAACGCACCACCCATGCGATCATCGAAAAGACCGCCGGTCATCTGGTTGCCGGTTTCTCGGTGGAGGCGCTGGCCGAGCAAGTGCGCCAGGCTTGGGCCAATACCCCGCACATGGAAGAACTCAAGACACTGGCACGGCAGAAGCTGGCCGATGCCGAGGCCTACCTCAAGTCCATCGAGCTGCCAAACCTGCCAACCATCGAGGATATCCAGCGCAAGGCACGCAAGACTTTCGCCAATACGCCGTCGCTTGATATCGCCGCGATGCGTGCGCGTGACCAGTTGACCCAGCGCGTATCCAAGCAATTGCTGGAACAAGTCTCACGCGAACTGCCACTGGCCGCGTAACCGTTAGGGTCATCAAAAAAGCCGGCGCATGCCGGCTTTTTTGTGGCTGGTGCGCGATGGCGGCTAGCCCGTGTTCTGCATTCCCCGCGCGATGCCATGCACACTGGCGATCAGGGCACGCTCAAGTCGGGTGTCCTCGCGACCCGAATCGCGCCAACGCTGCAGCAGGTCAACCTGCACCACGCTCATGGGATCCACATAGGGGTTGCGCAGCCACAGCGCACGCCGCAGCACCGGTTCATGGGTCAGCAATTCATCCGTCTCGCGCACGCGACAAATCATCTCGCGTGTTCGCGCATATTCTTCTTCTATCTTCGCGAAGATGTCAGGACCAACTTCCGGGGAGAGCGCGGCATAGCGGCGCGCGATATCCAGATCGGCCTTGGCATGTGCCATCTCGGCATCGGACAGGAGCGCACTGAAGAAAGGCCACCTGGCTGCCAGAGTCCTGAGCAAGGCCAGCCCGCATTGCTGCTCGGCTTGCGCCAATCCATAGCCGACGCCATACCAACCCGGCAGGATATGCCGCGACTGCGTCCAGGCGAACACCCAGGGAATGGCACGCAAATCCTCGATACCGGCCTGCCCGCTCCGGCGCGCCGGCCGGGAACCGATCAGCATGCGCTCGATTACGTCGATAGGCGTTGCTTCGCGGAAGTACTGCTTGAAGCCGGCATGGCCATACACCAGTTCGCGGTAGCAGGCGCGGCTGCTGTCGGCAAACACCTGCATCGCATCAGACCATTCGGTCGCGGTCACCGGCGGCGCATTTGGTCCTAGTCGCTCCAGCACGGCAGAGCCAGCCAGCTCAAGGGTACGGATCGCCAGCCCGCGCAAGCCGAACTTCGTATGAATGATCTCGCCCTGCTCGGTCATGCGCAGCCGCCCGTCGATGGCGCCGACAGGTTCCGCCAGAATCGCCTCGCGTGGCTTGCCTCCTCCACGACTGATGGAGCCCCCGCGCCCATGGAAAAGTGTCACGCGCACGCCGGCCCGCTTTGATGCCGCCACGATCTCGCGTTGGGCGTTGTAGAGGCTCCAGCGCGAGGAGGCCAGGCCGGAGTCCTTGTTGCTGTCGGAGTAACCCAGCATCACGTACTGCATGTCGCCCCGCGCGCGCAGATGCTCACGGTAGCGCTCGTTTGCCCATAAGGTTTCCAGCGTTGAACGTGCATTGACCAGGTCATCCACGGTCTCGAACAAGGGCGCGACATCCAGGGCAGCTTGCCCATTCTCATCCAGCGTGCCTGCGGCCTTGGCCAGCAGCAACACGGCGAGAGCATCATCGGCACCCTGCGCCATGCTGATGACCATCAACCCGGCTGCCTTGTCACCGTGTCGGGCGCGCGCCTCGGCGATTGCGCGGAACACATCAAGACATCGCGTGGTTTCCGCTGACGCCGGGGCTTGCAGCTGAGGTAGTTCCGCAAGTGCCGCCTGCAATTGCCTGGTGCGTTGCACTGCGGCTTGCTCGGTGAAATCCGCCACACCCAACAACTCGCCGACTGCCTGCCGGTGTGTCAGTGCGTGCTGACGCACGTCCAGCGTAGCCAGGTGAAAGCCGAAGGTTTGCACACAGCGAATCAGGCGTGGCAACAGGTAGGCGCCGGCATGCTCGCCACGGTTGTTGCGCAGGCTGTCATGGATGCATTGCAAATCCTCCATGAATTCAGCGGGCACTGTGTAGGGATGCTTGCCGCCGCCACGGGTATCGTCCAGGCGACGCGCGATGCACCACAACAACTGCCGATATGGCATTTCCTGATAGCGGGCCGGTATCTTCTCAATCTCATCCGGCATCTGCCGTCGATAGGCCTCCACGCGCGCCAGCACGGCTGCATCCACCGTTACCAGACTGGTCGACTGGGTGAGATGGCCAAACAGGTCCTGTACGTCCGCGCGATACCTGCGCAGGCACAGGTCCTGATGCCGGTCCAGCGTCTCGCGGATGGTATCCGGCCCGACATTCGGGTTGCCGTCCATGTCACCACCGACCCATGAGGCGAAGCTCAGGATAACTGGCAGCGCGTCCGGTACTGCCCCTGAGCCGTAATGGCGCTCGATGGCCGCATTCAGGTTGTTGTAGTAGCGCGGGATAATGCGGTACACCACTTCCGAAAGGTAAAAGAGGATGTGCTCGACCTCATCGGCGACGCTGGGCCTTATCGCCAATTGCTCCTCGGTCTGCCACGCTGCGGTGATCTCGTTACGCACGCGTGCCAGGATGGCCTCTGGGTCCGGTTCCAATGACAGGCGATCCATCAGCGCGCGTGCGATGCGCTGCTCCTTGACCAGCAACGTGCGACGGGTTGCCTCGGTAGGATGTGCGGTAAACACCGGATTGATGTGTAACCGCCCCAGCATTCCCAACAGCTCGTCGGCGCTGACACCGGCCGCGGCCAGCCCCTGTATCACCGAGTCCCAGCTGCCCGGTTGGCTTCGCCCCTCGCGCCGATATTCAATGGCGCGTCGCAGGCGATGAATCCGCTCTGCCATATTGACGATGAAGAAGTAAGCCGAGAACGCGCGCACCAGATTAAGCGCCGCTTCCACCTCGAGCCCGCCCAGGAGCTCGGCCAGTTCCTTATCCGCATTGGCTTCGCCCATGCGCCGCTTGCGCGAAGCCCGGCGAACCGCCTCGACCCGTTCAAATAAACCGTCCGGACCCTGCTCCTTCAGCACATCTCCCAAAATCGCACCCAGCAACCGGACATCGTCACGCAGGGGCTGGTCACGCTCAGAGAAAATGGGTCTTGGGTCTGGTTTCACGGTATGCCCGTCTGCTGTGCTGCCAATACGTCAATCACTAGAGCCAATACTCGAAGACACGTGCGCCAAACTCCTTGAAGCGATCTTCATAACCACGGCGCGACCACTCCGGGAGCGTGATGCGATCTGCCAATGACAGGTCTTTCTCGAACTGCAGCTCCATCTCTCGTGCAAAGTCCTCGCCCAGGATCACCGCGTTCACCTCGTCATTGTGCAGGAAGCTGCGCCAGTCCAGGTTGGCAGAGCCCACATTTGACCATACACCATCAATCACGGCCGTCTTGGCATGCAACGGCGCGTCTTTCCATTCGTAGATCTGCACGCCGGCACTGAGCAGCTCGGTATATTTTGACCGGCCCGCATGGAACACAAGCCGATAATTGCCTTCATTGGCAAGTATGAGCTTTACCTCGACACCGCGCCGGGCAGCAGCCGACAAGACACGGATCATCTCGGGGTCCGGCACGAAGTAGGCCATGGTCACCAGGATGTTCTCTTCCGCGTGATCGATGGCCGACAATAACTCGAGGTACATGAGGTTCTGCTCATCATCAGGACTCGTGCCGATCACGCGCACCAGCTTGTTGCCCTGAGGTGCTGCGACAGGCAGCGTCTCGTCCGCGATGATGCCGGGACATATCTGCCGACCCCAGGTCTCGACAAAAAGCTCGCGAAACCTGGCCGCCGCCGGCCCGCTGATCTGGACATGGGTGTCTCGCCAACCCACCTGACTGGCCTTGTCGCGCCTGCCCGGCTGGCTCCAGAACGCCAGCGAGCCGCGCTGGTAAACGCGGCTGATATTGATGCCGCCAGTCAGCGCGACCTCGCCATCAATCACCATCAATTTCCGGTGGTCGCGCCGGTTGGGATCGAAGATGCGTGCGCGCAGCGGGTTGATCGGGTTGTACTCGCAGACCCCAACTGCAGCCTCCCGCATCCTGTCGAAGAAAGCTACGGGTGTCGTCACCGACCCCACGCTGTCATAGATCACATAGACCTGGACGCCCTCAGCCCGTTTTTGCCGCAGTAGCTCGGACAATTCCGTGCCGAAATCATCGTCCTCGAAGATGTAGGTCTCGACCAGGATCTCTCGACGCGCGTTCTTGATTGCCTCGAACATGGCCTTGCGCGTGGCGGGGCCATCAATGAGCAGGCTTGCTTCATTGCCCGCGACCAGCGGGATGTCGCTGATTGCCTCCATGAATGCCAGGTGTCGCTGCAGCAACGTGCTCTCGCCCTGCTCACCCAACTGTCGAATGATGCGGGCACTTTGTTCTTCTGACAGCAAGCCACGGGTGACCTGGACGCGCGGGGCATCAACCCGCCACCAGGTTGTCTCTCGATTCAGGGCGCCATAGTCCGGCAGGCTTGCGCAAGCCGTGAGTGCCAGTACCAGCATACAGGCGCATGCCGCACGCAATCGGTATGAGGGCGTCATACCAATACCATACTAGAGTGAATGCAGAGGGGGGAGTCGTGGGCGCCGGCTACCCGAGGAGACTATCCCGCCTTGAGCATCGTCCCCTGGCAACCGACGGCACCGCAGCGACAGGCCCACACTTCGCGCATGGCCGGCGTGACGGGCTCGTGCGCCTCAATCCCGTAGTTGTAGGTCAGCTCCTCGCCCTTGCGGATACGCCGGATCGCGCTGATGAGCACGCGTTCTCGGCGCGGGTCACCGGACTCGTGCTCCCACAGCAGCAATTCACAATTGGGATCGCAGCTGTGGTTAATCCAACGCGCCCAGTTGCCATCCACGTTCGCGTCCAGGATGAACTTGTCATTCAAGGTCAGCAAGAAGGTATGGCCATCATCCTCGCCTTCATACACGCCATACCATTGATCCGCCTGCCGGTGCGTAATGACACGTCCACGATATTCGATGATCTCGGTGCCGGCGGGGATGTCACGGGCGGCAAAAATGCCTTTGCCGTGGATGGCAGAACTGCGAAGCGTGATATTGCGTGGCATGACGTCGGGTTGCGATTGGTAAAACGATGCGGTTACCGCGCAATTTTACCTTAGCCCCCCACCGAATTGACATACCCACGCAGGCAGCTCGCGCGGCACGAGGCCGCTGACATCCCGGTTACCTCGGTTATGGCTGCCGACGCCTGCCCTGCCACCCAGGCCAAGATTTACCGAGGTTTGGAATTTGATGCCGCGTCAACGCGCGCCAGGTTTTCCTTGGCCATCGCGTAATAGGTGGGCGACAGGCTGACGGCACGTTGCAAGTAATGCCGTGCCTCATTCAACTTGCCCTGCTTATAGAGCAGGTAGCCCACATTATTATTGGCCTGATACGGTTCAAGCACCTCGGCGAAGGCTGCCACCCCGGCATCGTTGTTGCCCTGCCTGACCTGGACCAGCGCCAGGTTGGCCCAGGCGCGACGATTATCTGCGTCTTGCGCCAGAACACGCTCGAAGTAGGAACGCGCAGCCGGATAGTCGCCCGCCAGATAGCGCGAATAGCCCAGGTTATTCAGCAACATCGGGTGATTCGGCTTGATCTTGAGCGCAGCCTGGTAATAGCCGAACGCTGCTTCGGGGTTACGTTCCAGGTCGGCCACGACCCCCAGTCCGTTGAGTGTGCGCCAGCGTTTTGGATCGGCAGCCAGCGCACGCTGCAGATGCGTCTTCGCTTCTTTCTTCTGGTGCAGCTTCATCAAGGCTAGGCCGAGGCCTTCTTGTGCGCCGACATGAGCCGGATTGATCTTGAGAGCGTCCTGAAAGGCCTGCCGTGCCGCCTGGTTTTCTCCGCGGGCCTCGTAAGTCGCACCGATCCGGTAATGTATTTCGATATTCTTCGGATCAGCCTGCAGGGCACTGACATATTCCATGAGTGCCTTGCCGGAATCTCCCGCCTGGAATGCACTGTCCCCGCGCTGCAGTGCCTGCTGCGCTTCATTGGGCTCGGACCCCTGGACATTGTGCTTCGTTGGCATCGCCGTGCAGCTGGCCAGGAACAACACCAGCACGCCCACGAGCGGCCGCAACAGCACATTGATTGATCCCATCCGTGATTTCTTCTTCATGTCGAAGTCTCCCGAATCCCTATAAACCATCCAGCAAGCCTTCACGCCAGTGCCTTGACCAGTGCCACCACCGCAGGCCCCACTGCCACAATGAAGAACGACGGGAAGATACAAAAGCACAAGGGGAAGATCAGCTTGGTGCCGACGAGGGCAGCCTGCTCTTCGGCTGCCTGCGAACGCTTATCGCGAAACTCCTCGGCATATATGCGCAGGATGTCCGCAATGGCACTACCAAAGCGCACACTTTGTGACAGCAGCGACACCAGGCCACGGATCTCCTCCAGGCCGGTGCGATGAGTCAGGTTCCTGAGCGCGGCTATGCGGTCCATGCCGCCACGCATTTCCGCATTGACCTGTTCCAGCTCCCTGGCCAGCAGCGGGCTGCTGATGTCCATCTGCCGGGCCACCCGCTGCAAGGCCGCATTCAATCCCAAGCCCGCCTCGGTACAGGCCACCAGGAGGTCCAGCGCATCAGGCAACGCATACAACATTTCCCGGTGCCGCTTTTGTATGCGGATATCCAGTAGGTAATTCGGCAGGAAAAGGCCCGTCATGGAAACCGCGCTCGCGATCAGCACAAGAAAGGCGGCGTCAAGCTCCGTGGTCGAAACCAGCAGGGCCAAGACCGCGATGGGCAGAACGATCGCCAGCACGATCTTGGCGATGTAGAGATTGATGGCGGCAGTCTTTGATCGGAAGCCTGCGCGTATCAACTTGAGCTTGAGGGTCTCGCGCTCTTTCTCATGCTTGGGCAAAAGATAAGTTCCGAATGGACGCAAGGTACTGCCCATGCCGGGCTCGGTCACTTCCGAGGTCTGCAGATCGACAGTGCCCAGGCGGTTGAGTCGCCGCCGCAATGGATGCGCACGCTCACCCGCGATGCTGAGGAAGAGGAATGCTGCCAGCATGACAGCGACCCCGATCGCACCGGCCAGCAGCTGGACGAAGAAGGGGCTTTCCGCAAGTGTGGTCAGGCTATTCATGGGCCATTCCTAGAATTGCACCCGGATGATTCGGCGAATCCACCAGATTCCAAACCCCATGATGAGCAGGGCCAAGCCGATTAGCTGGATGCCGATGGGGCTATCCAACAGCATGGGCAGGTAATCCGGCGCAATGAAGGCAAGCACCAGCGCCAGCACGAAGGGCATCAGCACAAGTATCGTGGCTGACATGCGCCCTTCGGCCGTCAGGGTCTTCAGGCGTCTCTGGAAACGCATGCGCTGGCGCAATACGCTAGCAATGCGGTCAAGGATCTCGGCCATGTTGCCACCAGTTTCCCGTTGCACCAGTACTGCCGTTACCATTGCCGCCAGACCGACGTTGGGTATCCGCTCAAGCAGTGCCATAAAGCCGGACCGGATGCTGACGCCGTAATTCAGGTCGGAAAACGTGATGCCAAATTCTGTGGCGATGGGATCATCCATTTCCTCGGCAACCACGCGCAGGGTCTCAACGAAGGGATTACCTGCGCGTAGGGCCCGGCTGATGACATCAAGCGCGTCCGGCAGTTGCTGCTCAAATTGCAGTAACCGCGCCTCTGCATCCTTCTTCAGCTTGAGGTAAGGCAGCGGCAGAACCAGGATAAAGACTAGCAGTGCAAACCACGGACGCCCAAAGGCTAGCAGCAGTAAGCCGGCAGCCGACGCCAGTGCGAGTGCCAGCAGTACCACACGATAGGCGGGGATATGGCGGCCGGTCTGTTCACACAAGAGCTCGATCTTGCGCATGCCCGGCAAATCCTCCAGCCACAGCTCCAGCGGGGAGAGTTGGCGCAGGTACTGGTCCCGCAGCAGGGAGTGCGCTGCCTCGGGCATCACGCCATGGTTGATCTTGGCCATGCGCTCGCGCATCCGCTTCTTGTCGTCGTTGGTGAATGGCACCACAAACATCAAGACGATCGCAAAGACCGCGATGAAAACAAATCCTGGGATGAGCCATACCATGAGATCCATAACCAACTCCTAAACTTCCCTGTCCATATCGAACAGGTGGAGATCGAGTTCGATGCCACGGCGATGCAAGGGCGCATGAAAATGCGGCACCAGACCCGTGGCGCGAAACTTGCCCAGTACCTTGCCGTCCTTGCTGAGACCTGTGCGCTCAAAGCGAAAGATCTCGGCCATGATGATCACGTCCCCCTCTGAGCCCTGGATTTCCTGCAGGCTCACCAGGCGGCGCACGCCATCTTCCATGCGCTCTAACTGGATCACCACGTCGATGGCGGAGGCTATCTGGCTGCGCACGGCACGCGGGGGCAACTCAATACCCGTCATGGCCACCATGTTCTCGATGCGAGACAGGGCATCACGTGGGGTGTTGGCATGGACTGTGGTCAGGGAGCCGTCATGGCCGGTATTCATGGCCTGCAGCATGTCGAAAGCCTCGCCCGCGCGCACCTCGCCGACGATGATCCGGTCCGGCCGCATGCGCAGGGCATTGCGTACCAGGTCGCGCTGGGTCACTTCACCCCTGCCCTCAATGTTTTCCGGACGGGTCTCCAGCCTACCCACATGAGGCTGTCGCAGGCAAAGCTCAGCAGAATCCTCGATCGTGATGATGCGTTCGTCAGGCGGGATGAAGCCAGACAGCACATTCAGCAGCGTGGTCTTGCCAGTGCCGGTACCACCGGAGATGAGCACGTTCAGGCGTCCACTCACCACGCCCTTGAGCACCTCACCGATGGCCGGCGTCCAGCTACCCAATCGGGTGAAATCCTCCGCGCTCATGCTGTCAACGCGAAAACGGCGGATGGACAGCATCGCGCCATCCAGCGCCAGTGGACGGATGACGGCATTGACGCGCGAGCCATCTTCCAGGCGCGCGTCCACCATCGGCGATGATTCATCGATGCGACGGCCCACGCGGGTTACGATCCGATCAATGATCATCATCAGGTGCGCCTCGTCACGAAACCGCACGTTGGTTGACTCAAGCTTGCCGTGTCGCTCCACGAAAACCTTGTTGTACCCGTTGACGAGAATGTCAGAGACGTCCGGATCATTGAGTAATGGCTCAAGTGGACCCAGGCCCAGGATTTCATCCTCGACACTCTTGGCCAGTTGCTGGCGCGCCATCGCCGACAGCGGAACGGAGTGCTCCTGCATGATGCGCTGGGCCTGGTCTCGAATTTCCTGGCGCGCGGCCTGCTCATCCAAGGAGCCCAGGCGGGCGAGGTCCAGTTGCTCCAGCAAGTCGTGGTGTACGATCTTCACCCAATCCTGGTCTTGAGCAGTGCCACTGATCGTACGACTCATGGCATTTCCTGCTGGATTGCCTGATGCTCCCGAGGCGCCAGACTTGGCGTCCGCCCCCCGGGTACCGGTACCCAGTTTCATCTCCATTACTTATTCATGCCCAGGAGGCGTGCGATGCCGCCAGCATGGGCGGGCTCTTCCTGCTCGGGCGTCGTTTCAATCACACCGTCAACCCGCTCGGCGAGCTTGCACAAGGCCTTGGTCACCGGTGCGGTGCGCACGCTCTTGTACAACGGCACGCCGAGGTTCATTGACTCCGTCACATGCTCGAAGTCGTTTGGAATCTGCGCGATGAAGGAAGGCCGTATGGCCTGGTTGATATCATCAATGGTGATGGGGCTCTTGCCCTCGTTGCGATTGACGACCAGGATGATGCGTTCCGAGGGGATACCCAGATAGCCTCGCATGAGGCTGAACATGCGTTGTGCATCCCGCAGGTGCGCAAAACTTCTTTGCATCACGACCATGATCAAATCCGATGCGCTGAGCACCATGCTGGTGATCGGGTCGATTGAGCGCGGCAGATCGGTCACCACGTGCGCATAACTCTGCAGCGCAACTCGCAGCACCTTCTGTGCCGCCTCTACCGACACCTCCCAGGGCATGACCAGCTGCTCGCCCATTGTGCCAAGCACATGCAAGCCACTGCTGTGCTCGGCCATGTAGGCACGAAGCGCCACTGCATCAAGGCCATCGGCTGCCCCGATGACGTCAAACAGCGTTGATTTCGGGCTCATGTCCAGCGCCAGCGGCAGGGCACCGAACTGCAGATCCATGTCAATCAGCGCGGTCTTTCGGTCAAGGTGCGCTGTCAGCATATGGGCCAGGTTGCAGGCGACAAAGGACGCGCCCGAGCCACCCTTGGCATCAATGACCGACGTCAGTTTTCCGCCCGGCCGCACCAGCGCGGCCTCATCTGCTTCAGCCACAATCTGCCGCACGGAGGACACCAGCTCATCCACGGGCAATGGCTCGGAGAAATAATCGCGCGCACCAGCCTGCATCGCGCGGCGCATCAACTGGCTGTCGTGGGGGGGGCCTACCACGATGAGCGGGATGCCTGCGGTCTCCGCCAGCTCCGTCCAGTCCCTGAGCAACTGCGACCCATGTTCCCCCAGCTCCAGCAGGACCATGCGCGGGCTTGAAGGGGTGAATGACGGGGATGTCAGCGGCCCCGGCTTCCTCACTCGGGAGTGGATGTCGAGGTCCTTCTGGTGTTGAAGCGCCTCCGTCAGCCGAGTGCAACCTTCGGCTGTCGCCGCGTCAATCCAGATTATGTGCCTTTCATGCATGTGGACTCTCCTGACAATGCGTACCCACGGTCATTGGGTTACGCCCACGCGCACGTCATCGTCCACAGAAGCGGGATCGCCGACATGCTCACGGTGTTTTCTTAGGATGACCTCGGTATGTGCACCATCCTGGCCCAAGGGCGGTTCGGTCGCGGGCTTGCGTGCCGCCTTGGTGTCATAGATTTGTCCATCCACCATCTGCCTGACCGAGTTCCCGAAGTCATTCTCAACCCGGGTCGGATCGGTAGAGGCGGTCATGGCACAACCGGCCAGCAGCATGGCAGCCACGAACCCCAGTGCGTTTACGCTTGTTGTCTGCTTCATGTCACATCTCCTAGAGGTCATGGCCGATGCTGGCGCCTTCGATGCCGCCCTTAGAACTCTCGGGCCTGGCTACTCGGCGCGGTGCCGCCTTGCCGTCCTTGGCATCCTTTGCCTCCATGCGACCCATCAGGTAGAAATCACGATCACTGGGGGGCACGAAGCTGTCCGTGGGCAGCGAGATCTTGGCCTGGCTGATCGGCCGCGCCAGGTGTGGCGTGACAAAGATCACCAGCTCGGTCTGCCCTGAGCGGAATTCCTGGCTCCGGAACAGCGCGCCCAGGCCCGGGATATCACCCAGGCCCGGCAGCTTGTCGACGAACTCGCGTGTGTTGTCGCTGATCAAGCCGGCGATGCCGATCGTTTGTCCGTTGGCCAATTCCACCGTGCTCTTGGCGCTGCGCTTGGTCAGCGAAGGAATGACGAAGGCGCTGGCGGTACCGGCAGCCGCTAGCTGCACATTGTTGTCTTGGGAGAGCTCACTGACGGCAACATTAAGCTTGAGATTGATGCGACCCGAGTCCAGCACGACCGGGATGAACTTGACGCCAACGCCAAATTCCTTGAACTCGATCGTGATGCTGTTGCCCGTGCCCTGCGGCACCGGGATGGGGAACTCACCACCGGACAGGAACTCTGCTTCCTGGCCATTGAGCGTAGTCAGCGTCGGCTCCGACAGGATCTTCGCCAAGCCCTTGCGCCGTGAAATCTCAAGCACTGCCTGCAGGAACAGGTCACCCTTGAGATAGCTGAAAAATATCCCGCTGTTGTCGATCGCGGGTGCGACCGGGTCGAACAGGTCTACATTTGGGCCGATGGGCCCACCCGGACCGGCCAGGACAGGTCCGCCGGAATTGGGGAAGTTGGCACCGCCCTCGACGGCGCCGAAGCCACCGCGCTTGCCGAGGTTGTAGATGTTGACATCAGCATCCATGGTCTTGAGCACCGTGCGCGCCATCTCCGCGACCTTTATTTCCAGCATGACCTGTTGCGCACCACCGACCTGCATCAGGTTCACCACCTTGCCCTTGTCACAGTCACGGCCCTTGCCCACGCCAGGCAACGCGGTTACCGCACCTTTGCCGCCATCACCCTGCGTTACGGCCTCGATGCATTCCGGTATGAAGCTTTCTGCCAGCGCGACGGCTGCCTGCATCTGGCTGGCGTTCTTGACCTCGCCGCTCAGCACGATGTTTTCCTGGGCTGAGGTCGTTCTGATGGATTCACCTGGCAATAAGGCATGCAGCTTGTCCTGCAGCGTGACCAGGTCATGCACAACTTCAATGTTGTAGGACGCTTGCACCCGGCTGTTCTTGTCCCACACCACTAGGTTGGTAGCGCCCAGTGACTTGCCAACGATCTGTAATTCCTGGCTATGCAGGATCACGATGTCGGCTACACCAGGATTGCCGACCGAAACCCGCTTGGCTGGCTGCGGCAGTCGCACCGTGGTTGATTTGTACAACGGTACCGTCAGGTTATTGCCATCTCCTGCCGAACTTGCGTTGGTGGCCAACAAAGCAGCCACCAGCAAGAACAGAAGTCCCATGGCAAGGATCAGGCGACCTGTGCTGGCTGAAGACCGGGTTCGAATGCGAGCTTTCATAACTTGCTCCTTGTCCATGACTGCGCTCACTGCCGGGTTTCAGCAGAATTGGAATGGGTGCCACGAATGACGGTGACTTGGTTGCTGCTCGTCCTGCGCGGTGCCGTCCGCACGGGTGCCGGCGCCTCGGCGACGACAGGCACGGCATCATCTTCCGGGTTGCGCAGGGCCAGCTGGACGCTGCCCTCGCTGGTGGCCTGCACCAGTACTTCCGCCTGTTTGAGGTCTGCTTCCAACGTTACCGCCCTCACTACCACGGGCTTATCCTCGCTGCCGGTCGAGGCGGTCTGGTCTACCGCCAATACCTTCAGGTTATGCAGCACCGTGCGAGTGTCGTAACGATCAGAATCCAGGCGACGCGAGGCCAGCACATCAACGTGACTACCCGGCAACAGGAAGCCCGCGACGCCGACCACGTCATCGACGCGTACGGTGACGGCTCGCTTGTTGGGCTCAATCAGGCCCGCCAGTAATGGGCTCTTGTTGGGATCCGCCACGCGTGGCTCGAGGATCGGTTCACCCGGGAGGATGTGGTACTTGGACTGGCGACCAACCACGTCCTCCATCATGTGAAACGCGCCCGGAGGCACGGCATCCTTGGGCCAATCGACCGTCTTGATGGTGCTCTGATCAATTCGCTTGCCAAAGGTGATTTCGCCCTTGGCAACCACGACCTTGGTGAGCTTGCTGCTGGCCTGCTGCCTGGCCTCATCCATACGACCTTCAGTCCAACGCTGCGCCAGAAAGGCCGACCCCAAGCCGAGAATGGCGGCGAGCATCAGGAAAATGAGGATATTGCGGCGGTTGGTCATGTGTAATCTCCTGCACCTTTACTGGACGACGCCTGGCAGCACACCGGACAGCCGCAGGGTTGATATCGAGAGGCAACCAACCGCAATTGCGCCAGCGTAAGGAAACCGGCGAGCAGCGATTGAATCTGGACTTGCACGAACCCAAATACGCGTCATGCCAAAACCCAGCACCTGGCGACCGGTATGACCGAGGCCCTCGCGCAAGCCGCCATGCATCGCCATCACCAGCAGCGCCAGCACGGTGCCGGCGATCAGGCTGGCGAGGCCTGCCATCACGGCATCCACGGGCCCGAGGAAGGCACCGGCGGCGGCCATGAGCTTGACGTCACCGGCAGCCATGCCACCGGCGACATAGAACGGGAGAAAAATGGCGAGGCCGGCCATTACGCCGCCAAGGGTAAGGGCCAGCCCAGCCATCCCTGCGCTATTCAGCTGCAGGCCAAGCGCCACACCAATTCCGAGAACACTGATCCAGTTATCAATTCGGTGACGAGTCACATCTCGCCAGACCGCGATAACAAGCACCGCCGCTAGCAGCAGGGGGGTCAGCGTCTGGAAATCGTGCGGCAACATGATCATTCCCTACTTACTTTTTATATGGGAGATCTGGCGACTAAACGACAGCCCCAGGAATTTGCCCGGGGCCGTCATTGTGCAGCCATGGTCAGAGGTTGCCGGTGATGTCACCGATCTTTTCGTTGACCTTGTCTCCCAACAGGATGAAGGCGGCGATCACGGCCGCTGCGATCAGGCCACCGGCGACGGCGTATTCCACTGTCGTCAGGCCTTCTTCATCTTGCATAAACCGCTTGACGCTATCTCGAAATGACATGGCATTGGCTCCTTAACAATTTCTGGCAAACCCCTTCGATTAGGGCTGCATGGCGGCAGGGTTGCCTGTCCATGTCGCAAGGTTCCTCCCTAGCGCACATGGATGCATTGACCTAAGTCAACCCAGACTTCACTGAAATCTACTAGTGTGATTCAACCACTCGACAGCACTGATCGTGTGTAGGAAAACTCGGGCCAGATATGCGTGATGGAATGACAACCTGTCTCAAAAGACACACTGAGGTCGGGAACAGGTGCCGCCAGCGCGGCGTTGAAACCGTTGAGTTGGCTATCCTGCTGCCCGTTTTTCTTTTTCTGTTGTTCGGCGTGATTGATTTCGCGCGCCTGATGTTTACCCAAACCTCGCTGCAACATGCCATGCGTGAAGGTGGCCGTTACGGGGTCACCGGTGGGCGCCTTGATGATCCCAACGATCCGAAGACCAAACAGTCCCGCATTGAGTCAATCAAGGCGGTGGTGGCACAGGCGGCTACGGGCATTGAAATCGACAAGGCTGACATTTCCGTATCCAGCGGCCAGCCTGCTGGCCCGCAAGTACCCAATAGCGCGGGCAATGCCGGCGACATCCTGACCATATCCCTGCGCTACCGCTTCGAGCCCATCACGCCGATGCTGAGCCAGTTCTTCGACGACGGCGCCTACAAGTTCACGGTCAGCACCAGTTTCAAGAACGAGCCATTCCCGCCATCCGTGAACCAATGAGGCGCACTGACAGGACAAGTCGAGGGGCGCGCCATCACCGCGGTATCGCCGTGGTGGAGTTCGCCTTCGTGCTGCCCATACTCCTGGTTCTTATCTTCGGCGTGATAGAGCTCGGTCGAGCCGTGCTGACGCGACAAGTCCTGCTCAACCTGAGCCGGGAGGCCGCAAACCTGGCCTCGCGCGGCACGTCGTTGAATGACTCCATTGCTGCCATCCAGCTCTCGGACGAGCCGCTGGACATGGAGGCAAACGGCTTCATCATCATCACCGAGGTCATTCGCGACCAGAACAACAAGGTCAAGATCCGCAACCAGGTCTCATCCGGCACGGTTTCCTCAGCCAGTCGTATCGGCTCGGGCAGCGGCAGCGCGGCCACCCTGCCATCGACGCCTTCACCCATTCCACCACAGGGCCTGATCCTGTATGTCGCGGAGGTCTTCTACAAATCAGAGCCCATCACGCCACTCGGCAAGCTGCTCAACCAATCCATTGGCGAGATTTCTTACGACGTCGCCTTCTTCTGAGGCTGAACCCATGCACATCCTGCCAAGAAATGCCCGCGAGCAAGGCGCCATCTTCGTCACCTTTGCCGTCAGCCTGCTGGTGTTGATCCTGATGTTTGGGCTCGCCATTGACACCGGCTTCTTCTACATGAGCAAGGCTGCCCTGGCGAAAGGCGTGGATGCCTCGGCGCTGATGGGCGTGCGCACTTTGGGCAAAGGCGAGGCTGAGGCCGAGCGGATTGCCGCCAGCACCTTTTTCATGAACTATGCAGCCTCCAACCTGCCAGCGCGTCAGGTCAGTGACCCCAACCTGAAGATTCGCTTCTTTTCTGACAGCAATAACAACCGACGGATCTCTGTTGAGGCCAAAGTCCGCGTTACCCCTTTTTTCATCAGCATCCTGCCGCCCTTTGATTCCGTCGGCATCAGCGCCAGTGCAGAAGCCGCACGCGCAAAACTGCTGATTGGCCTGTCACTGGATCGTTCAGGCTCCATGAATGGCAATGGGGGTGCCAAGGCCCTGCCAGGCGCCGTGGCCACTTTTATTGATTTTTTTGATGACAAGAACGATCAAGCGGCGATGACCAGTTACGCCTACCATTCCACCGTCGATGTCGAGATGACCAAGGACTTCAAGAAAAAGATCAAGGAGGAAGCCGGCAAACTCAATTTCACCGGCTGGACCTATGCCCATGGCGGCATCGACATGGCCAATGGCGAGATCCAGGGCGTGAAGGTCAATCCGGACGAGAACGTACTCAAGACCCTGGTCTTCTTCACCGACGGCTTCGCCAATGCCATCCTTAGCTCGGTTAAATGTGACCCCACCAAACCGGCGCGGCAGCTGATCATTACGCCCGGCAGTGGCACCAGTGACTTCCGGAATCCCAAGGACGGCGAGCGAGTGACCTGC
This sequence comes from Nevskiales bacterium, assembly GCA_041620675.1. Taxonomy (GTDB): domain Bacteria; phylum Pseudomonadota; class Gammaproteobacteria; order Nevskiales; family DATLYR01; genus DATLYR01. The sequence continues at coordinate 9,827 of JBFKCG010000003.1, read as the reverse complement.
CACTCGTCAGTGACGACCTTCTTCTCCGAGAAATACCAGCAGAACCGCACCCGCAATTCCAGCAACATCACGGAAGAAGGGCTGTTCCGTGCCGAGAAATCCGCCGAGCAGGCACGCAAGGCTGGCGTAATCGTATTCGCGATTGGCCTGGGCAACAACATCGAGAAGAATTCGCTGCTGAAGATGGCGAATGACCCCAGCAGCCCCAGCTACAACCCGACTCAGCTCGCCGGGGCCGCGGTCTTCGCGCCGACCGCATCAGACCTAGATGAAGTGTTTCGTCAGGTTGCGGCCAAGATCCTGTTGCGCCTGACCATGTAGCCCAGCTAGCTCAAGTCACCGCTGCACTTCAAGGATCAGGCATGCAGACACATGCCCGTATTTAGTGGCGGTAGCCCTTGACCCGCACCTTGAAGCTCATTGCAGGCCCTGGGGTTGGCGCCGTCTTGGTCTTGAGCACGTAGTCCGGTGATTCCAGTTCCAGGTCGAGTCGGTAGAACAGCCGCGCCATGGACAGCGCCATCTGCACTTCTGCGAGGCTCTTGCCCAGGCAGGTATGCGGCCCACGCCCATACGGAGAATACGCACCCGGCCGCATATGTTCCGCACGTGGTTTCTGGTAACGATCAATGTCGAATTTTTCCGGGTCCGGATAATACTCTTCCATGAAGTGCGGCACGGTAGTGCCCAGGTACAGCAGCTCGCCTTCATGCAGTTGGTGACCCTCGAACTGGAAATCCTTGTTGGCCACGCGGATCTGCGCGGCGGCCACCGGGAACAGGCGCATGGATTCCATGATTGCGCCATTGACGCAGGGCAGTTTGTTCATCAGCTGTTCCTCGCTGATCTCCCCTTCGGCGAACAACTCATCCACTTCCTTCTGGATGCGAGCCAATACCTCAGGGTGCTTGAGTACGCCATACACCATTGCACCAACGGTGTTGGCCACGGTGTCCAACCCCGCCACATACGGGCCTGTCAGGGTCAGGATCAGGTCCGACGCCGGCATCACGTCAGGCCGATCCACGTGTGTCTGCATGATGTCGTCAATCAGGTTCTTTGTTTCCTCTGGCTTGTCACGACCAGTGGCAAACCAGTCCGCAATCATTTTGCGTCCCAGCTCGAACACGCGCGCCTTTGCCTTCTTGTAGCGCGGATCCAGCAACAGGAACTTGGGACGCTGGCGCGTCACCAGCACATTGAGGATGACCAATATCATCCGCCGGATATCCTTGACGTATTCCAGTGGGGCAGCGCCGGTCAGGATCGTGCCAAGCTGGTCCACGACCATGTATTGCATGGCCTCGACCACAGGCACCTTCGCGCCGGTCTTCCAGTCACGCTCAATGGCGCCATCGGTAATCTTGATCAGCTCGTTATACCGGCCCTTGATCGAATCCTTGGAATAGCCGCGGCGCATGATGTCGCGCAACTGCCGGTGGCTCTCGCCATCTTCACCGCCGAGCAGCCGGGTCGCGCCATACTCCTCGGTCAGGCCCGCCCAGATCTCCTTGGAGCGCAGGCACTCCTTGCCTTCGCGCGAACCCACGAAGTTCGCGGCCTCGATGCCGGCAATGACCTTGTAGCGCTTGCCCAGGATGACGATTTCGAACACTGAGCCATATTTGCGGTAGCACTCCGCAAAGAAGCGGGCCGGGCCACGGGCCATGCCAAACAGGTTGCCCAAGAACGGCAGACCAGGAACACGCGGGGTTTCGCGCGATGGGACAGACTCAGAAACGGTGCTCACGGCGACTCCGGGCTCAGGCAGGCAGCCATTGGCTGCAGATACCGTATTTTTAACAGATTCAGTCCCCCCGATGACCCCCCCGAACGGAGGAGATCACACAACCGGCCTGCAAATCCCTTGCTGGCTCAAAGCCCGCATCGCAGAGGAAAGCCCCGGAACTGCGCGTTGATTAATGAATGGCTCAAATCGTTCAACCGGGCCGATTGGCCAGTAGCCAGAATCCTCTACTGAATACCGTGGCCTCACGCCCTATAGTCAAGCCGTACTTCAAGGACGGGCCAATTCGTGAGATCACACGCCTATCAACCGCCACCGGCCCCTGTGCACGCAGGCGTGTCGCGGGAACACTGGATTGATGACTGTTTCCGGGACAGCCGTAACCTGGTTGCGATACTGGAACCCAACGGGCGCGTCATGCATGCGAACCGTCCGCTGCCGCCGGGCAGCCGTTCGCGTGCCGGGCATGTTCAGCTTGCCGATTTTTTTGCCGAAACCAGTCGCGCTGACATCAAGCGCCTCGTCACGCAGGCTGCACATGGCAGAACCTCGCTGTTCGTGGAAGCGGCGGGTCAGCGCGCTGATACGTCACCCGGCTGGTACTCAATAGAGGTCACACCCCTGTGGCAGGCCAATGCCGTCAAGCAGCTGATGGTCATCGCCACTGATGTGAGTGAACACAAGCAAGAGGAAGATCAACTGCGGCGCAGTCATGCCTTGATGGTCGACACCCAGGGTGTCGCACATCTCGGCGTCTGGGAATGGGACGTGAGCCAGCCCCATGCGGTCTGGAGCCCGGAGCTCTACCGGATTTACGGCCTCGACCCTGCGACCCATGTGCCCACCTATGCGGACTATCTCAGCCGGGTGCACCCAGACGACCGCGACCGTGTCGAGGCGGCCACCAACCACGCCTTCCACGAGCTGCAACCCTATTCCCATGACGAACGCATCTATCGCAACGATGGCGAGCTGCGCTATTTGCACACGTGGGCCACACCGGTCACCGACGACAAAGGGCGACTCATTCGCCTCACGGGTGTGTGCCAGGACATCACCGATCGCAAGCTTGCAGAGAATCGCATGGCCGAGCACGCTGCCGAGCTGGCGCGATCAAATGCGCGCCTTGAACAGTTCGCCCGCGTGATATCGCACGACTTGCAGGAACCGCTGCGAACCATCGCCAGCTTCGTGCAATTACTCGAAACCGAGAACAAGGGCGAGTTGGGCGATTACTCGGACGAAGCCATCGGTTACATCGTGGATGGCGTCCATCGCATGAAGCGCCTGATCAATGACCTGCTGGAATACTCGCAAGCCGGCTCGGTCTCGCGCAAACACAAGAACATCTCGCTATCGGAAGTTCTGGCCGCCGCCGAGCAGGGACTCGCACCGCTCACGGCGCAGGCAGGTGCAAGCATCCGGCCACAGCCTCTGCCCAGGGTTCATGCGGACAAAGCCCAACTCCTGACCCTGTTCAACCAGCTGCTGACGAACGCGCTGCGCTTTCGTGGCACCGAGCCGCCGGACATACGCATTTCCGCCAAGCCGGCGGGCGATAGGGTTGAAGTCGTCGTCAAGGACAATGGTTGTGGCATTGCGCTTGAGCACCATGACCGCATATTCGCGGTGTTCCAGCGCCTGGACCCCAACTCACCGGGCACTGGCATTGGCCTGGCATTGTGCAAGGCGATCATTGAGCGGCACAACGGCAAGATCTGGGTAGAAAGCATGCCGGGCCAGGGCACAGAGGTGCATTTCACCCTACCGGTGGCCACGCCCGATTAGCACCCCTGATGTCCTGACCTGAGACTTCCTTTATATTCCTGTTTCACAGTTCCCAGTGACGCGGCATTTGCGGATTGCATTTCCTGCAATCGCGGCACATCCAAGGAGTCGCAGGCCATGAGAAGTCGGGGCGTTCTGTTAGGGGTCATTCTCGGCTTGACCTCGGTTATCGCACAGGCAAATGACCCACTGGTTGAGCGCGGTCGCTATCTGGCCAAGATCGGCGGTTGCAACGACTGCCATACTGCCGGCTACATGCAGAAGAACGGCGAGATACCGGAACAGGATTGGCTGCTCGGCGACAACACCGGCTGGCGCGGACCCTGGGGCACGACCTACCCGATTAACCTGCGCCTCTACCTCGATCCGATGAGCGAGTCGCAGTGGATCGTGGTTGCGCGCAACAAACCTGCGCGGCCACCCATGCCCTGGTACGTGTTGCGTGAGATGGCGGAAGATGACCTGCGCGCGCTGTACCGCTTCATCCGCCACCTTGGTCCCGCCGGCACTTCAGCCCCCGCATTTGTGCCTCCCGACCAGGAACCCACAACGGCCTATATTTCTTTTGTCCCGCGAATGCCTGGCGCACAACCCGACGGCAGTGGCGCTGTCATGCCCACACCCAAGAAAGAAAGCAGCTTCTGGGACTTCGATTTCAAGCCGGCCAAACCCCGTACGGAACGCCCCTGACCCCCTGCATGGCCCCAGTGGCATTCGACACGGGGGCATTAAGGGACTAGAGTGTGACTACAGTCGGTTCAGGCAGCATTTATGCGGTCTTCTTATACGTCCCCCCTGGTACGCCTAAGTCCACACATACACGTGTCTCAATCGCTGGCATACCGCGGGCAATTGCCCGTGTCCTATTAGTTAGTTTACTTACAGAGAGAACACGTTATGTCGAACGCAGGAACTGGAACCGTCAAGTGGTTCAACGAATCAAAGGGTTATGGTTTCATCACGCCGTCCAGCGGCGGAAAGGACCTCTTCGCGCACATCAATGAAGTGCAGAATGGCGTCCCACTGAAGGAAGGCCAGACCGTGGAATTTGAAGTCACCCAGGGCCAGAAAGGCCCGCAGGCTTCGAAGATCAAAGCTGTCTAAACCGGTCAGTGTTTGATTCAGAAACCCCGGCATGACCGGGGTTTCTTTTTGCCTGCGACCCCATATTGACGCAGGTCAATGCGCGGTCAGGGTTGATCCATCAGCCTTGGAGTCGACGGACAATCTTCCTCCTCCGTCATCGCGACCACCCCCCGGTCGCACACTCTTGGGCCCGGCTTAATGCCGGGTCTTTTTTAACCTGCTCACCAGCTTGGGTTTGCCAAGGAGAGGTTGGGTTTATTCCGCGCGACGAATTGCATCACCGACGCGCAATCCGTAACGAGCTGCGCTGCCCGCCGGCAACTCCAATACCTGGATTACCGGCTGATCCGACTCAATCCGCTTGGTTTGGTTGGGTTTAACCTGTTCCACGATCTTGACGACCCTGCCGTCGACCGCGATAAACACAATATCCAGAGGAACACGGGTGTTCTTCATCCATATCCGGGCAGGCTGTGGCCCGGGATAAACCAACAGCATCCCGCCATCAGCGGCGACTGAATCACGACACATGAGACCGGCAGCCCGTGCGGCGGCAGTGTCTGCAATTTCCACGTTGATGCGGCGAACACCCTCGGTATTGATCACATCAATCGGTGCTTGGGTAAGCACCCCCGAGGGCGGGCAGTCACTCGCGGCAAGGTAAGACACGGGACCAAGGAATGCCAGTGCGCCCATGAGGACGGCCAGTCGCGCCATGCGGTTCACCCGAGGGGGCCGTCCAGCGTCGCCTCAGTAGAAGAGTGCGGCATAGATGACAAAGAACCAGGACAACAAGCCATGCACAATGGCCCAACCAATGGATTGGTTGTGCACGTAACTGATCGCGATGGCCAGTGCAGTGCCGAAGCTGAATGCACCGAAGGTTGGTACCTGGACAATGCGGGTATTGAATACTCGCCATCCGCGCGCCTGCTGCTGCGCGCCAGGAATAAACTCCCCGGATCGCGGTGTCTGGTTATCGCTCATGTCATCACCGAGTGTTTTCGGACCCTTCTGGACTGGTTTCATTGCCAGTGCCAGCGCCGCCCTCGCATTTTTCCAATTTACCCTTCACGTACTGCCAGTTTACTTCCATAGTGTCCGCCTGCCATTGCGTGTCGACCCATTGCTGCAATAGCGTCCGATACTGGTGACGCTGATAAAGATTGAATCCAAATGATGCGACCAAGACCAGCGCGATTACCGTTACCGCGTCCCAGTGCACGTAAAACTTCTTGATGACCATGAGCTGCCTCTGTTGCCAAAAAACCAAGCTTACCCGACTGTTGCGCTGGCAGGACACCCTGCAATCGGCCTGAAACTGAACCATTCCCTGACCGTCAGGTCGAATAGTGACAATAATCCATAGCTTCCAGATTTGCCGTGCACTAGTCTGGTTACAGGATCGTCTCCTTCATATCTCATGCCAATTATGTTGATCAAACATAACGCGCCACCAGCCCCTGCGAGCAGCCTCGGCGGCTGGATTGCGCTATGCATGGCATTGGCTCTGGCATGGCAAGCCGCCTTCTTCCCGGCGCACGCGGAAACCGTGGCTCCCGATGTACTGGCAGAAAGGATCGTGAAGGAACTCATGCAGGAACTCAGGCTGCGGCATGAGGAATATTCCCGCGACCAATCGAAGCTGCATCGCCTGGTTGAACGGCGCCTGACATCGCATTTCGACATGAACCAGATCTCGAACAAGGTCCTCGGCAAGTACTGGGACGGCGCGACAGCAGAACAGCGCCAGCGCTTCATTACGGCTTTCAAGGTGTTGTTGATCCGGCAATATTCGGCGGCATTGCTCAGCGTGGATGAGGATGCATTTGAATGGCAACCGGTCGTTTACTCCGATGACAGGCGCCAGGCGGATGTCAGTTCATCCATACTCCGACAGGATGGCCCGCCCTTGTCAGTCCTGTACCGGCTACATCAGGTCAATGATGACTGGCGTGTCTATGACTTTTCGATTGATGGCATCAGCCTGGTCACGAACTATCGCGGGATGTTCGTGCATGAGCTTCGCAAGAACGGGCTGCAAGCCCTGATCCTCAGGCTAGAGGACAAGGCGTCCTCTTAACCGTCCTCATTCCGGCAATACGGCTAGCGCGGCTCCAGCCGATACAGCGCACCCGGGTTATCGTCAGTCAACAAGTACAGATAGCCATCGGACCCATTTCGCACATCGCGAATGCGCCCGATCTCCCCCTTGTACAGTCGCTGCTCACGAACGACGCGATTTCCAGCCAGTTCAAGCCGGACCAGCATCTGTTCTTTCAGCGCGCCAACGAAGAGGTTGCCGCGCCAGTGCGGATAGCGATCACCTGCATAAAACGCCATGCCTGACGGGGCAATAGACGGTACCCAGTAGTGCAGGGGTTGCTCCATGCCCTGCTTATGGGTGCCTTCGCCAATCCTGAAGCCCGTCACATATTCACGACCATGGGTAATCACCGGCCAGCCATAATTGGCACCCGCCCGGATGATATTAATCTCGTCTCCTCCTTGTGGCCCATGCTCATGCAACCAGAGTTGGCCTGTCTCCGGGTGTATCGCCATTCCCTGCGGATTACGGTGGCCGTAACTGTAGATTTCCGCACGTGCACCCTTCCTGCTGGCAAATGGGTTATCCGCGGGTATGCGCCCATCGTCATGCAGGCGCAATACGGAACCGGCCGGATCGGCCAGATCCTGTGCGCGGTCACGCTCCGCGCGATCACCCAGCGTAATGAAGAGATGGTTGTTGGCATCGAACACGAGCCGCGATCCGAAATGCTGCCGTTCTGCGGTTTTCGGTTCCAGGCTGAACAGCGTCTGCCATTGCGCCAATTGCCCGCCCTTGAGCCGACCTCGCCCAACGGCCGTGCCCATGCCGCCCTTCCCAGGCGCTGCATAGCTCAGATACACCCAAGGGTCTTTACTGAACTCAGGATGCAGGGCCACGTCCAGCAGGCCGCCTTGGCCGCGCGCGACGATGGGCGGCAAACCGCTGATACTGGCCGCTTGAAGCCGGCCATCCTTGATCAACCGCAAGCGCCCTGGGCGTTCGGTGACCAGCACACTGCCATCAGGCAAGAACGCCATGCCCCAGGGGTTCTCCAGTCCCCCCACGAGCTTGACTGGCCGGTAAGGAATTTCCTTGTCGACATTCTCGGCAAGCACCACGGCAGTACAGGATAGCCATAGCAGCACGGCCAGCACGCTGCGCGTGCCGATACCTGCCCGAAGCGGCACGAATAAACAGGGGAAGCGCAGCGGCATCATGGCCAATAGGACAACACACCGGTTGTATTGTTCGTGCGAGTCATCCTGGCAAGGCATTGCGCCTCAGCTTCCGGGCGTCTGGGCCTGCGGAGCAGTGCCCAGAAAAAAGGCGACAGACTCATCATCCCGTCATGCCGGGACTAAAGATTATCTGTCGCCCTTCCCTCGATCTTCTCGCTAGCTACGCCAGCTGCCGATGTGCCATCCGTGTCATTTCGAACATGTTCACGGATGCCTTGCCCCTGAATAACTCGCGCAGGGCCGCGTCGGCCTTGATCATGCGGCGATTGGTCTTGCTTTGCAGATTGTTGCGCTTGATGTAACGCCAGAGCTTGCTGATCATTTCCGTGCGCGTGACTGGCCGTGAACCCACCACGGCGGCCAGCCTAGGGCTGGGCTGCAGTGGCTTCCAGAAGCTCGAACGCGGATTCCTTCTCTTCTTGCTCATGGTGTCCTCCTTCGCTTCACGCAAAATAAAGAACCACTCCCCTTGGCACCCTCAGGACAGGTGCTTGCTCACCAGCTTGGTCATCTCGAACATGTTGACGACCGACTTGCCACCAAAAACCACTTTCAGCTTCTCGTCAGACTTGATCATGCGCTTGTTGGTCGCATCCTGAAGCTTGTTCTTTTTGATATAGGCCCAAAGCTTCTTGGTCACCTCGGTGCGGGGCATCGGCTCACTGCCAATCACGGCGGCCAGTGCAGGACTCACCTTCATCGGCTTCATGAAAGCCGCGCTGGGCTTTCTCTTCGGGCTTGCTGTCTTCGTTGCCATGCTCATCTCCTGTTTTGAATTTATCGTCGCGTTGCCGCTACGTCCTGTATACAAAAACGGGGGGCACAGCCCCCCGTACTCTCGACATCTTGGCGAGGCACAAGGCCTGCCGATCTAATCCCAATTGAGTGCCCCACCGGTCTGGTACTCAGTCACGCGGGTTTCAAAGAAGTTCTTTTCCTTCTTCAGGTCCATCACCTCGCTCATCCACGGGAACGGGTTACTGGCACCAGGGAACAGCTCCTTGAGGCCAATCTGGATGCAGCGGCGATTGCAGACGAACTTCATGTATTCGTTGAACATACCGGCGTTCAGCCCCAACACGCCGCGCGGCATGGTCTCATGGGCGTACTTGATCTCGAGATCCGTCGCCTCGCGCAGCATCTCGGCGATTTCCTCCTGGAAGTCGCGTGTCCACAGGTGCGGATTCTCGATTTTGATCTGGTTGATCACGTCGATGCCGAAGTTCATGTGCATCGACTCATCGCGCATGATGTACTGGATCTGCTCGGAGATGCCCGGCATCTTGTTGCGCCGGCCGAAGCTCAGCAGCTGCACGAAGCCGACATAGAAGAAGATGCCCTCGAATACCACGTAGAACGCGATCAGGTCGCGCAGCAGGCGCTGGTCGGCCTCCATGGTGCCGGTGTGGAAGTTCGGGTCACACAGTTCCTGGGTATAGCGCAGGCTCCAGGCGGCCTTGTCGTGGATGCTCGGCACCTCACGGTACATGTTGAAGACTTCGGCTTCGTCCAGGCCCAGTGACTCGACGCAGTACTGGTAGGCATGGGTGTGCAACGCCTCCTCAAAGGCCTGGCGCAGCAGGTACTGGCGGCACTCGGGATTGGTGAGGTGACGGTAGACCGCCAGCACCAGGTTGTTGGCGACCAGTGAATCCGCGGACGAGAAGAAGCCCAGCGAACGCTTGATGATCATGCGCTCGTCATCGGTCAGCCCGTTCGGGTCCTGCCACATGGCAAGATCGGCGGTCATCTGGATTTCCTGCGGCATCCAGTGGTTGTTGCAGGCGGACAGGTATTTCTTCCACGCCCACTCGTACTTGAACGGCACCAGCTGGTTCAGGTCGGCCTTGCAGTTAATGATGGCCTTGTCGTCTACCTGGATGCGGCGCGCGCCCAGGGTCACGCCCTCTAGGCCGGT
>JBFKCG010000002.1:0-35970 GCA_041620675.1 Nevskiales bacterium | reverse complement strand
CGGCAAGCAATCACCTGATGTGGTTACCTGAATCGCTCAAGGACCTCAGGGGGCCAATGCAGGCGGGTTCGGCCTTGGTTCGCTCGGCGCGGCCACTGACTTGACCCTGTTGGCACCATCGGCAGACGCAAAAGCCCGCGCAAAGCGCTCATTCTTGCTGGGCGCGAGGATATTATCGACGTACCACCATTCCGACTGTATACGCTGTGGCGTAATGTCGAGCAATACGTAACCATGCGCAGCAAGGTCGATATATTTCATGTGCGGGTTTTCAGCGGGCAGAACATTCGAGAAAACCGCGAAATCCGGTAATCCTGGCGAAGTGATCGAGGGAGTGACGAATTCAACTGCCAGTGAGCCATCCCCAGTCAGGGGGTTATAAACCGCAGGATTGTTAGGATCCTCCGTGATATCCATTGCCCACGAGGTATGGATATCGCCAGTCAGAATCACCGCATTGTTGATCTTGGCTGTGCCGGCTGCACCGGAAAGAATGTCAAAGATTCGCTTCCGGGCAATGGGGTATCCGTCCCACTGGTCGGGATTGAGGTATTGGCTCAGGCCGGTAGCCTCAGGTGCTCCGACCACCTTGAGGTGTCCAAACATGACCTGCTGCCCAAGCAATTTCCATCGTGCGGAGGAACTCAGTAACTGATTGGCAAGCCAGGCTTCCTGGCTCGGCCCTAATAGCTGCCTGTTTGGGTCCAGATACTCGCCCCGGTGCTGGAACACACCAACTGGAAAACCAGGAGGCTCCACGGTTGCTGGAAGCTGCTCAGACCTCGCCAGCAAGCGAGTATCCAACATCAGCAAGTCCACAAGATCGCCGTAGGTGAAACGCCGGTATATCCTCGCGGGATTGCCAACTTCAATCTCGCGGATTGGCAGCCACTCGTAGAAGGTCTGGATTGAAATTGCCTTGCGCGCAAACCAGTCCCCTTCACCATCATTGTGGTTATCGGCACCACCTTCCCAGGAATCATTGGTGGATTCGTGGTCATCCCAGACGTTGATAAATGCGTACTGGCGGTGCAGTTCCTGCAAGTCCGGGTCCAGCCGATAGTGCCCGTAGCGCGTGCGGTAATCCTCCAATGAGAGCATTTCGTGCTCAGGAGCATACTTACGACCGCCCGCCTGAACATTGGCGCCATACTGTCCCTGCTGGTTTCCATATTCGTAGATGTAATCGCCCAGGTGAATCACGGCGTCGAGGTCGGGGCGCTCTGCAATCCGCTTATAGGCATTGAAGAAACCATGCGGGTAGCTGGCGCAGGAAACCACCGCAAAGCGCAATCTGTCAGGGGATCCCACGGCAGCCGTTTTGGTTCTCCCGATGGGGGATTTGAAGCCATTGCAGCTAAAACGGTAGTAGTACGTCGTCCCGGGCTGCAGGCCGGTCGGGTCTACCTTGACCGTATAATCCACGCTCTCGGTCGTTATGGCAGTGCCCTTGGCCACAATGTTGGTCAGTTGCTGGTCTGTAGCGACTAGCCAATCCACACTCAAGCTGCCACCCTGTGCCGGCGTCACACGTGTCCAGAGGATCACCCGATCAGTCAATGGGTCGCCACTAGCAACGCCATGGTTGTAGGCAACTGCGCGACTATCCGTTGAACCATCAGACTCAGTCGGCAGATAATCCCTGCCCCCCTTGGATCCGCCGCAGGCTGGCAACCATGGCATGGCTACGGCCGTACCAACCAATCCCGTATTCCGGAGAAAATCACGGCGTGAAAGTCCCGGACCACGCTTTTTTCTTGAATGACTCATCGGAGTTTTCCTCAGTCTCTAAGTAAAGATTTAATTCGTATGCACAGGGTATGAATGATTGATGGCCCAGCAGGTTCAGAAGTGGCGGCGCTCGATCTTTTTCTCCAGCATGATCAAGGTCGCGATCTCCTCGATCGACATATTGGCGGAGTTCACGAACGGGACGTTATTGCGCACGTAGAGCTGCTCGGCCTGCCTCAGCTCGAAACTTACCTGATGGGGCGAGGCATATTTGCTCCCCGGCCGTCGTTCATTTCTCACTTGGTGCAAGCGCCCGGCCTCGCTTGTCAGACCGTATAATTTGGATTGGTAACGCTGCAAGCTCGGGGGCAAGCGAGCCCTTTCCAGGTCTTCTTCGGTCAGTGGGTAATTGGCTGCAAAAACCCCGTGCTGCATGGCAAGGTAAATACACGTGGGCGTCTTGCCACAACGTGACGGCGCTATGATGATAACCTCGGCCCGATCGTAGTCCTTGACGGTCTGGCCGTCATCATGATGCAGGGCATAATTCATGGCGTCCATGCGGGTTTTGTAGCTGTCCTCGTTGGATACGCCATGGGCTCGTCCGACGGTATGCGAGGACTTGACGTGCAATTCCTGCTCTATTGGCCCGATAAACGTGTCAAACAGGTCCAGGAACAGGGCATCGGCCGCCCGCAACAGGGCGCGTATCTCGTCACTGACCGTCGTACTGAATATAATTGGGCGCAAACCACTGGCTTTTGCCGCATGATTGACGTACTCGACCGTGGTGCGTGCCTTATCAGCGGAGTTGATGAACGGTAGCGTCATCTGCTTGAAGTCGGAATCGTCAAACTGGGTCAACAGGGTATGTCCGAGCGTCTCGGCGGTAATGCCGGTACGATCGGAAATGAAGAAAACCGGGCGCTTGTGGTCCATCTTTTAAGAAGTAATGTCCATGCCAAACAGCTATGTAATCGGGTTCGACCAACTCCGCATGACCGACGTCGAACACGTCGGCGGCAAGAATGCCTCGTTGGGCGAAATGATCAGCCAGCTCAGCCAGGCGGGAGTCAGTGTACCGACCGGGTTTGCGACCACTGCCGAAGCGTACCGGGAGTTCCTACGCCATGACAAGCTGGACGAGCGGATCGATGCCGCGCTGAAGCAGCTGGATGTGGAGGACGTTGACGCCCTTGCCAAGACCGGCGCGCAAATCCGCAAATGGGTCGTGGACGCCCCCTTCCCCAAGCAACTCGAGGACGAAATTTGCACGGCATTCTCTGCACTGGTTGAAAGCAGCGGTCCCAATGCCTCGTTCGCCGTGCGTTCCTCTGCAACTGCTGAGGATCTGCCCGATGCCTCTTTCGCAGGCCAGCAGGAAACGTTCCTGAATGTGCGTGGACTGGATAATGTCATGCACGCCATCAAGGATGTCTTCGCATCGCTATTCAACGATCGCGCCATTTCCTATCGCGTTCACCAGGGCTTTGAGCACAGCCTGGTTGCGCTGTCTGCCGGCGTCCAGCGGATGGTACGCTCAGACACAGGCGCCTCCGGTGTCATGTTCACCATCGATACCGAATCCGGGTTCAAGGATGTGGTTTTCATCACCGCATCGTGGGGATTGGGTGAAGCGGTGGTTCAGGGGTCGGTGAATCCAGACGAGTTTTATGTCTACAAGCCCAACCTGGAAGCGAATCGTCCTGCTGTCCTGCGCCGCACCGTCGGCGCCAAAGCCATCAAGATGGTTTACTCGCAGGACAAGCGTATCGGCAAAACAGTAGAAACTGTTGAAGTGCCCGTTGCTGAACGCCAGGTATTCTGCCTGACGGATGCTGATATCGAATCCCTGGCCAGGCAGGCCGTGATCATTGAACAGCATTACGGCCGGCCGATGGATATCGAGTGGGGCAAGGACGGCAACGATGGCAAGCTTTACATCCTGCAGGCCCGTCCAGAGACAGTGAAATCCCGCGCAACCGCCAATACGCTGCAGCGTTACAAGTTAAAAGGACATGGCAAGGTCCTGTCCGAAGGGCGGGCGATTGGCCAAAAGATAGGCTCGGGGCCGGTGCGTAATATCGCCAGCATCAAGGACATGGCCAGGGTTCAGCCTGGCGATGTGCTGGTCACAGACATGACCGATCCTGATTGGGAACCCGTCATGAAGCGGGCTTCGGCCATTGTCACCAACCGCGGTGGGCGCACCTGCCATGCTGCCATCATTGCCCGTGAACTGGGCATTCCAGCCGTCGTAGGCTGTGGCGACGCCACCGAGTCATTGAGTGATGGCCAGCCAGTCACCGTGTCTTGTGCGGAAGGTGACACGGGCTTCGTCTATTCCGGCCAGATCGAGTTTGCCGTGGATGAGATCGAGCTCGCAAAAATGCCGCAGATTCCGGTCAAGATCATGATGAACGTCGGCAATCCCGAGCGTGCCTTCGATTTCTGTGGTCTGCCCCACAAGGGCGTCGGGCTGGCGCGACTGGAGTTCATCATCAATCGCATGATCGGGATACACCCCAAGGCCCTGCTGGAGCTTGACCAGCAGCCACACGATATACAGTCAACCATCCGCAGCCATATCGCTGCCTATGGCGATCCCGTGGAGTTCTTCATCAAGCGCCTGGCTGAGGGTATTGCCACCATTGCAGCCGCATTCGCGCCCGAGCCGGTGATTGTCCGCATGTCCGACTTCAAGTCGAACGAATATGCCAACCTGATCGGCGGTAAGGATTACGAACCCCACGAGGAGAACCCCATGATCGGGTTCCGGGGTGCCTCTCGTTATCTGGCCGACTCCTTCAAGCCCTGCTTCGACCTGGAATGTCGTGCCTTGCGCTATGTCCGAGAAGAGATGGGCCTGAACAACGTACAGGTGATGATCCCGTTTGTCCGCACGCTAGGCGAAGCCGAGAAGGTGACAAAAGCCCTCGCATTAAACGGACTTGAACGTGGCAAGGCAGGGCTAAAGCTGATCATGATGTGTGAGCTGCCATCCAACGCGATCCTGGCCGAACAGTTCCTGGAGTACTTCGATGGTTTCTCCATCGGCTCCAATGACATGACACAGCTTTCACTCGGCCTGGACCGGGACTCTGGCCTCATTGCCCACCTCTTCGATGAACGTGACCCGGCAGTCAAAGCCATGCTGCATATGGCAATTACAGCCTGCCGCAAGCAGAAGAAATATATCGGTATCTGTGGCCAGGGCCCCTCGGATCACCCAGACCTCGCCAAGTGGCTGCTTGAGGAGGGCATCGAAAGCATGTCGCTCAACCCGGACACCGTGGTGGAAACCTGGATGTATCTGGCAGGCCAGAAAGCCTGACCACAAACAATTCACCGGCGATTGTCACGATCTTCAGCCTGACCCGCAGTCAGGCATCTGAGCTTGTAGCTGGCAAGACGAAATGGAAGGTCGTCCCCACGCCTTGTTTGGATTCAAGCCAGATATGCCCGTTGTGGCGCTCGATAATGCGCTTGCAGATGGCGAGGCCCAGGCCAGTCCCCGTATATTCCTCGGTCGTATGCAACCGCACGAACAAGTTGAATAACCTGGCCTGCTTGTCCTCCGCGATACCGATGCCATTGTCCTCGACCCTAAAATGCCAGCCCTCGGACTCGCGCTGTGCAGTGATGCGGATCTCAGGCTTGCATTCTTTCGAACAGAATTTGATGGCATTCCCAACCAGGTTCTGAAACAGCAATACCAGCTGACCTTCGTCTGCCCTGACAGTCGGAAGCGACTCATGCTGCACTCGCGCAGCGGAGCGCTCGATGTCCATCCTCAATGTATTGCAGACCTGCTGTACAACTGCTCCCGTATCCACAGGCTTGAACTGCATTTCACTTGTACCGACTCGTGACAACTCGAGAATGTCAGCAATCATGCGGTGCATGTGCTTCGTGCCATTCGAGACAAAGTTGAGGAACTCCCGGCCTTCCGCACCCAGTTTGGCTGAATAGCGCTCCTGCAACAGGTCAGCAAAGCCAGCTATACCGCGCAAGGGGGCCTGCAGGTCATGCGACACTACGTAGGCAAACCGCTCCAGCTCCTCGTTTTTTTCGCTTAGCTGGCGTGAGCGTTTATCTGCCTCCTGCTGCAAGACCTTTCGTTCTGCAATTTCGAGCTGCAATGCGGCATTCGACTTGTTGAGCTGGGCAGTTCGTTCTGACACCAGCGTGGTCACCCGTGCCGTATAACCAATCGACAGCAGCAGGAATATCCCAAGCAATGCCGTAAACAACAACCCGGTTGCCAGCAAGGACCATGCCTGCCAAGAAGGATTTGCCGCGAGATAATCTTCTGACAAGTGGTAATCAATCACCCAGTCTCGACCAGCCAAATTGATCGTATGCATCCTTTGCATGTTTTTGCCAGGAGTATGCTTGGTCATCTCCGGCATATTTGAATAGATGAGCACAGGATTAAGCGGATCGGTGTTGTCGTAGGCCAGCGCATGCAGGCCGGTGTCTGCAACACGGCTGGATGCATTTCTCATGATATCGCTGACCTGAATCGCCACGATGGCGAAGCCCTCGAGGCCCTGCTTGATCTGGTGATTTCTGTAGATCGGCTCAATGATCAACAGTCCATACTCATCGCCATCGCGCTGGACGAGTTTGATCGGCCCCGTCGCGGTCGCACGGTTTGAGAATTGCAGCGCAAGGTCGATGGCTCGTTTTCGCGTCGGTTCGGAGCTAATGTCATAGCCCAGCGCGCGCCTGTTTTCTTCCAGCGGAAACACATACAGGACCGGGAAATAGCTGTCCTTTGGTGGCGCAGGCACGCGACTGCCCGTCTCATCGACCACGTAGATTTGATAGTCCGGGTAACCTCCCGCCCGCTGCGCCTGCTCGAAGGCATCACGCTCAGGTCCGGACACAAGAGGATTCCAGGACAGCCCCTGCACCTCCGAATTATTCTCAAGGATAAGCGCGCTAAACTGCGAGAATTCCTCCTTGGTGACCACTTCCGAGCCAATGAACAGGCCGGTCAGGGACGACAGCATGTTTCGATAAATGCCAAGATCCTTCTCCAGTTCATGCGAGAAGCTGTAGGACCATTTTTCGAATTCAGCCCTGATCCCGAGTTCTTCGCGCTGGCTGACGAAAACGAACAGCCAGACAACTGCCGCAAACACCGCTATCAGTGGTGCAGCTACCGCAATCTGTTCACGTCGCCACTCCCGGCTTGGACGCAAGGACATAATCAGCGCCAGCGGGGTGAATACCAGTACGCCGATGGAGTCGCCCACCCACCAAGTCCACCAGTTGAACAGGTAGTTTGTTGTCGGGATGCTGCCCGCCAACCAAAGCGTCGTCACGCTGATACTTGCGTTGATCACGCAGCTGATTGGCCCAGCCAGCAAGAGCATGGTGATGACCGACAAGCCCTGGGTCAGGATATTCCTGTAGCCGACAAAGCGCTTGATTAACCAGCCACCCGCCAGGGCCTGTAACGCAGCGCCCATGCCAATAATGCTAGCGATGCCCAGCGACTGCATGAGTGCCTCAGCATGGCTGGCATCATGGGCGGTATAGGCGTTGACAAGAAAAGAGCCCAGCAGGATACCTGGCCACACCCGGTACCCTGCGAGAAGGACGGCAGCCAAAGCAAGGCCTGAGGCCGGCCAGACCGCAGTGGCATAACCGGGCGGGATGGCAAGCAGCAGGCCAAGCCTGCCGGCAACGTAATATACCGCTGCTGTCAGGAGAATCAGCCCAAACGTGCGCATGCTACGCCTCAGACGTTGATTGTCTCACGCAGCAAATGCTCGGTATGTCGCGTGTCACCCGGCCGTGCCAGCAGGAAGCCCTGGAGGTAGCGACAACCAAGCTTCCTGAGTAACTGCAGTTGGGACTTGGTTTCTACGTCCTGAGCGATCACTTCTATGCCGAAACTGGAGGCGGTATCGAGGACGCGTGCGATTTGTGGCACGGTTTCATTGCGTAGCGGCCCATCAAGATAATTGACCAACTCGCCGTCGAGACGAATCGCACTGGCATGCATGCCTGAGAGCGCGCGCAATGCATCGCCGTCACCCCGAAATTTATCCAGCATCACGCGAAAGCCGATGCTGCGCAGTTCTGCAACCCGACGCACCAGAACCTGACCGCCCCGCCTCAGCGTCCCGGCATCACCGGGCAAATTGATCTGGAATTTCTCCGGGGGCACCCCATGTTCAAGCAGAATGGCACCGAGATTCGTGACTGCCTGTGATTCGCTCAGGTCACGAAAGCTCATGCCATAGGCAAGATGGCCGACGGTAAGCCCCTCACGTCGCCACTGGTTCCAGGACCTGCAGGCCTGTGGGAGCAACTTTTGCATGATCTTGGCGTTAGCCCCTTCGATTGTGACCTCAGCATCAAACTGGTGAAGGTGCCTGATCTCGCCGCCTGCGCCATGCCAACGTGGCAGTGCCTCCAGTCCAGCAATGACGCGTTGCTGAAGATCAATCCACGATTGCCAATGCAGGAAGAATTTCCCCTGGCTAATCCCATCCTCGATTTCCGTGAGCAGCCGGCTTTTCTTGTCTCGCTCACCTTGCAATTCTGGATTGTAAAAGCGGTAACAGCCGCGCCCACCCTGCTTGGCCGCGTACATTGCCAAGTCGGCGTTATGCAGTAATTTATCCAGGTCATCGGCGTGCTCGGGCATGATGGCAATGCCAATGCTTGCGCCAATTCTCACTGGATGCCCATCCACTGAGGATATTGCATGTATACGGTCGATGATGCGCTGGGCGATCTGCTGTGCCTCGAGGCGTCCAGATTGGGATGGTGCCAACAGGACGGCGAATTCGTCACCACCCAGTCGGGCAACGGAATCACTGGTACGTATGGCCTGCTTCAGTTCTTCTGCCACGAGCTTCAGCAAGTGATCGCCGACTGTGTGTCCATAGCTATCGTTGACAGGCTTGAACCCATCCAAATCGATATAACAGACAGCCAGTTGCGATTGCTGTCGTCGGCCCTGCTCCACCATTTGTTGCGCACGGTCAGCAAAAAGCTGGCGATTGGGCAGCCCGGTCATTATGTCGTGGGTCGCCTGGAAATATTCCTGCTCACGTAACTTGTTCAGCTCATTGAGCATCTGGTGCCGCTCAATCGCATGCCGTAGCAGGCGCACCAGCAACTCGCCTGCGGACATGCCCTTGACGGCATACTCCTGCGCTCCCAGTTTTAGCGCAGCCAATGCGGTCTTCTCGTCGTCAAGGCCGGTCATGACCACAATGGCAGAGTCTGGTGAGACTTCGCGCAGAACAGCGACACTCTGTACGCCCTCACCATCTGGCAGTCCAAGATCAAGCAGAATACAGTTGAACTGCTCTTGCCGTGCCGCACTGATTGCACCGGCCAGGCTGGTTACATGTTTGAGTACGATGCGCTTGCCCCAGGAACTGCTATTCACGTTCTCCTGGATCAGTCGTGCGTCGGCAATGGCATCCTCAACCAACAGGACGCGCATGGAATCTGGGCCCAGGAACGGGGCTGAGGTGACTTCTACTGAAGGTGGCTGTAACGGCACAATCGGCCAATCCCTAGCCGTAGAGCGGAAGCTGGACCCGGCCGAACCAGTACCGCTGGATATCCTCAATCACTTGCTCGAACTCTGACAGGTCCACTGGCTTGACCAGATAGGAGTTGGCATGCAGTCCGTAGCAGGTTGAGACATCATTCTCAGCACGCGATGTCGTCAGCACTACGACGGGAATCAGTCGCAAATCCTTGTCGTGCTTGAGCTCGGCCAGTACTTGGCGCCCATCTTTCAGGGGCAGGTTGAGGTCAAGCAGGATCAGGTCAGGTAGCGGCAGGTCCTTGTGTTCTCCCTCCCGCCGGAGCATGCGCATGGCCTGTTCGCCATCACGCGCCACACGGAGGGTGCAAGGGAGGCTGCTCTTCCGGAGCACCTCCTGCGTTAGCCTGACATCGGCCGCATTGTCCTCAACCAAGAGGATTTCACTGTTGTGCATGACTACTCCAACGAGTGTAACTGGCCACACCAGCCCTCATGTTAGGACTCTAACATGGGCTATCCCACTGTAACATCAATGATTTTGACTAGTCTCCCTGCCAGCACTTCTGTGGCGTGACAACGTAGCCGTATACAGGGGCGCTACCAGGCGGTTTGCTTGTGCCCTTCGAAGAAGCTACCGCATGGCCCGTCATCAGGCAGGGTCGCCAACCAAACGATGCCTTCCGCACCTTGTGCCGGGGATAGCGGAGCCTGTTCACCGCCCATCCGGGTCTTGACCCAGCCCGGGGTGATGGAGTTCACGAGGATATTCTGCCCTTCAAGCTCTGCGGCCAGAATCCTGGTCAGTGCGTTGAGTGCCAACTTGGACACGCGGTAGGCCGGCCAGCCTGCGCCCATTTCCGTCAGGCGTGCCATATGCGTACTGACATTGACGATCCTGCCATAACCATTGGCCTGCATGAGCGGCAATAAGGCACGGCACAACAACAGCGGACCGTGGAAATGGGTTTTCATGCCAAGGTCTAGGGCAGATTCCGGCATGTTGAGGATTGAGTCTGCTGGATCACCGTATGGCAGGGTGTCCGGCACAATACCAGCATTGTTGACGAGGACATCAAGACGCCCGAACTGCCGCTGTACCCAATCCGCGATGAAGGACACATTGAGGTCCGCGGGTGGCACGAGCATACGGTGGTCAGTGACATCCAGCTCAATGGTGGTGACATGAACCCCGTCCTTGCGCAGCTGAGCCTGCGCCTGACGAAGCTGCGCCTCGTCGCGCCCCGTCAGGATGACCCGCAGGCCGGCCTGGGCCAGCCCGCGACAGATCTCAATGCCAATGCCCCGGTTGCCGCCTGTCACCAGCGCGACACGTTGTAACTCCGACACGTTAAATCCCCCTGAAGCGGTCTTGGTTACTCCGGCAACCAGCCGAAGCGTTCAACACTCTGGAAGATATCCGTCTCGGTAACGATGCCAATGATCTTGCCGCCCTCCTCGACCAGCAGTCGGCTAATGCTCTTTTGGCCGATGAGTTCTGCTGCCTCATTGAGGCTGGTTTCGGGGGGCACGGTGACCAATGGCCTGCTCGCGATCTGGCTGACCTTGGTCTGGCTGGTCGATTTGTTGTCACGCACGATCTTGGTGACGATGTCTCGTCGCGTCATGATGCCCCACTGGCCGTCCTTGCCTGGCTCCACCACGATCGAGCTGATATCAGCCTCTCGCATCCGGTGCATTGCCTCGTCAACCGTGGCATCGTCAGCAACAGTCACCAGGGAACGCGTCATGACCGCGCCCACGGTGTGGGGCGTACGGCCTGAGGCAATCATTTCTTCCATTGGCTCCAACAAGCGACGAATCTCGCGCTGCTTGCGTTCCTTGGCCAGGCGCTCTGCTTGCTGCTTGCGCAGTGCCTCGAGATCCAGCCCGCCATTGATCTGATTAATCAGCTCATCGGCAAACTTGCTGGTGCTGACCTCGGTGGCGCCAGCGATCTGGCGAGCGAAGTCGTAGGTCACGATCTTGGACTTGATCACTTCAGGGTAGGCCAGTGTGATCAGGTCGGCGGCCTCCTGCCAGCCGATATATTCCAGCATCATCACGCCAGAGAAGAGCAATGAGCCCGGATTGACCTTGTCCTGATTGGCGTACTTCGGCGCTGTACCGTGTGTCGCCTCAAAGACCGCGATGTGATCCGCGATATTCGCGCCCGGTGCAATACCCACGCCACCAACCTCGGCAGCGATGGCATCTGACAGGTAATCCCCATTGAGGTTGGGGGTACACAGCACGTCAAACTCGTCTGGGCGCAGCAGCATCATCTGGAACATGATGTCGGCGATGCGGTCCTTGATGACGATCTTGCCTTCCGGCTGCTTGCCACCGAATTCGTCATACAGCTGGTCTTCAGTGATGGTGCATTCCGCAAATTCTTCGCGTGCCACCTCGTAACACCAGTTCCGGAAGGCGCCTTCCGTGAACTTCATGATGTTGCCCTTGTGCACGATGGTCACGCTCTCACGGCCATGGTCGATGGCGTACTGGATGGCTTTGCGCATCAGTCGCTTGGAGCCATAGCTGGAGATGGGCTTTACCCCCAGGCCTGCATCTTCGAAGAATTCCGCCTTGAGCTCCTCACGCAGGAACTTGGCCAGTTTCTTGTTCTCATCACTACCCGACTTGAATTCAATGCCTGCATACACGTCTTCCGTGTTTTCACGGAAAATAACCACGTCGACCTTCTCCGGTGCCTTGAGCGGGCTGGGAACGCCAGCGAAGTGACGGACGGGCCGGACACAAGCATAGAGGTCAAGATCCTGGCGCAATGCCACGTTAAGCGAGCGAAAACCACCGCCCACGGGCGTGGTCAGCGGGCCCTTGATGCCGACGATGATGTCCTTGATCAGCTCAAGCGCTTCTTCCGGGTAATAGTTGCCGTCATACAGGGTGGCCGCTTTTTCACCAAGGTAGAACTCGCACCAGTGAATCTTGCGCTTGCCGCCGTAGGCTTTCGCTACCGCAGCATCCCAAACACGCATCGAGGCCTTGGTGATGTCGGGGCCAATGCCGTCTCCTTCCACAAAGCCAAGGATCGGGTTTTCCGGTACAACCAGTTTGCCGTCCTGAACAGTAATCTTCTGGCCGCCTGTGGGCAGACGGATATGCTTGTACCCCATGTGCTCGAGCCTCCTGCAGGAATTCTTGAAATCTTTTGCTTAGGGCTGTCTAACGCCCGGCCGCCGTGTGGACGACGCGGGCATTGTAACACCGCCGCAGGGCTTCACTTCGGCACGAGCTACCGTTTCGGGTTTGGCACAGCCGCTTCCCAGTAGCGCGTTGCGTAAGGCCGGTTCACTCGTTTTTGGGCCAAGCCAAATGGCAAAGAAGGCAGGGCCAAAATCGGGATCGCTTATAACGCCGATTGATTGTCCGTTATAGAAGAACTGCGTCTGCTGCCCCGGTATCTGCAAGCCAACCAGCCTATCTCCTTCTTTGACGTCCGGGAAAATCGTGCCGAGTTGCCCAATCCAGGCATTGAGCTGCGCTGGATCCGCGTATCCCAACTGCTTCAGCTGATCGCGGGTACTCTCAACGATATCGGCCCCGTCAATGTCACGCAGGTAACGCAACTCCAAGGCAAAGGGATCATCCAGGCTCCACTCGGTGCCTGGAACCCACAAGCTGGCATCAAAAACATCCCACAACAGCTTGGTAAAGCGCCCATAGCCCAACAATTGGAAGGAAGAGCCTGCTGGCGCGGCATCCATGACGCTTTGCGGCAGTGGCGCAGGGGTCTCCATTGCCTCAGCGGAGCTGACCGCAGTCGCTGTGGCCATCAATGCGCTAAGCAGAAATAGGGATCGAGTCAGTTTCCGCATATTGGCTAATATCCTTGTTAAAAAGGCCATTAATAGAATATTACAAGCCTTGATCTACGAGCCATTCTCACCGCCGGACCGCTATCGAGCTGAATATTTGCAGTGTCTTGGCCGGCCCTCTAAAATTTTACAGTTCCTATATAAGCTTAGACAGCTGAATCCGGCATGAATCCCTATAATCTCGCACAATTTAGCCGCCCCAACGACCTGCAACCGCCAGGCGGCATACGCAGGGTGTTGATGCACTCCTGCTGTGCGCCATGCTCAGGCGAGGTGATGGAGGCGATGGTTGCCGCCGGCATTGAGCTCACTGTGTTCTTCTACAACCCCAATATCCACCCACGCCGGGAATACGAGCTGCGAAAGAACGAGAACATCCGATTTGCCGAGGAAATGGGCATCCCCTTCGTGGATGCCGATTACGACACTGACAATTGGTTTGCACGCACCAAGGGCATGGAGCTGGAGCCTGAGCGTGGCATTCGCTGCACCAGCTGTTTCGATATGCGATTTGAGCGTACCGCCTTGTACGCGCATGAAAACGGCTACTCCGTGTTCACCAGCTCACTGGGGATTTCGCGCTGGAAAGACATGAACCAGATCAACGACTGCGGCACTCGCGCAGCCAGCCATTATCCGGACATGGTCTATTGGACCTATAACTGGCGCAAGCAGGGCGGCGCAGGCCGCATGATTGAAATCTCGAAACGTGAGCAGTTCTACCAGCAGGAATACTGTGGTTGCGTATATTCACTGCGCGATACGAACCGCGCCCGTCGCAATACCGGCCGCGAACGCATCGAGATAGGCGTCAAATTCTATGGTCGTGATGACGCCTGAAGGCATCGCCCAGGCTGGTTTCAACTGGCTGTAACGGCGGTTTCCACAAGCTTTTTCAGTTCACCGGACTGGTACAGGTCCATCACAATGTCACAGCCGCCGATCAGCTCGCCGTTGATGAATAACTGCGGAAATGTGGGCCAGTTCGATACCCTTGGCAAAGTCGCCCGAACCTCCGGGTCCGCCAGCACATCTACGTGGGCAAATTGGGCATCACAGGCCCGGAGCGCCTGGCTGGTACGCATCGAAAACCCGCACTGCGGGAAATCCGGTGAGCCTTTCATGAAAAGGAGAATGGGGTTTTCGCTGATGGCCTGTTTGATCCGATCTTCTGTGTTCATGGGTGCCTCAATTCATCGTTTCCGGGGAGCCGGTGCATCCGCCCATTATACCCCAACCCTCACACCGCGCAGCCGCAACATCATGTTTGGGCAAGCAAATTGTCATTGGATCTAGTGACCGCCAGTTGATGCCCAAGCCTCGCCTGCTTTATGCTCTACGGACATTTTAAGAAGGCCACAGTTGAGTGGCCGATCATACGGCCTCAGCCACACGGGAGAAACTTCAAGATGAATCCTCTGGAAACCATCAAGGGCACGATCATCGCCGGGCTGGTACTGTCCGTCGTGCTGGCATTTGTCATCAGGGCACTGGCCGGCGCCTGAGCGCCACCTCCTGCCACCAGTAAACAACCAAGGATAACGATATGGACCTGAATTTTCTGGCTTTGGACCGCTGGGCACACATACTCGCGGGCATCACCTGGATTGGCCTGCTGTATTACTTCAACTTCGTGCAGGTTCCTGCGCTGGCCGCAGCGACAGCCGACAAGGAAGGACCCGGCGGTGCAGGCATCACTAAGTATGTCGCCCCCCGCGCCCTGCTCTGGTTCAGGTGGGCCGCTTTGGCCACGTGGCTGACCGGTGCGGCATACCTGGCAAAAGGCTTCGTGCCTGCTTTCACCCTCGGCCTGACCTTGCCTGAAGGGGACCCCTCCAAACTGTACTTTGCAACGATTGGGGTGGGCGCATGGCTCGGCACCATCATGCTGCTGAACGTGTGGGGACCCATCTGGCAAAACCAGAAGAAAATCCTCGGCATTGTGCCAGCGACTGACGAGGAAAAGGCTCGCGGCAAGCGCATCGCTTTTCTCGCTTCTCGCACCAACACCCTGCTGTCCATCCCGATGCTGATGTGCATGGGTGCAGCCGGCCACGGCCTGCCTTTCTAAGCCTTAGCAAAATTCGCTATGCTCGGAAGCCCGGCTACTGGCCGGGCTTCTTGCTTTGGAGCCAAAGAACATGGCCCCGACACCGAAATGGATATAGCCCGTGAGTGAGTATTTGATGAATACCTACAAGCGCCTCCCGCTGACTTTCGCTTGCGGCGAAGGCGCTTGGTTGTGGGACCTGCAAGGCAATAAATACCTGGATGCCCTCTCAGGCATAGCAGTGACCAATATTGGACATGCACACCCGCGGCTGACGGCTGCCATAACACGCCAAGCCAAGCTCCTCCTGCACTGCTCCAACATCTATCGGGTCGCCGCTCAGGAAGAGCTTGCTGAAAAACTCACTGAGCTGTCCGGGATGAAGCGCGTCTTCTTCTGCAACTCAGGCGCGGAAGCCAATGAGGCCGCCATCAAGTTGGCACGGTTGCACGCGCATAAACGCGGGCTGCATGACCCCATCATCGTTGTGATGGAATCCGCCTTCCATGGCCGCACCCTGGCCACACTCGCAGCTACCGGTAATACCAAGGCGCAAGCCGGCTTCGGACCCATGCCTAGCGGTTTCCTGCGCATTGCCTATGGGGACATCGACACTCTGCGTGCCTTGCGTCGCAAGCGCAATATCGCAGCGGTCATGCTGGAGCCCGTGCAAGGAGAAGGTGGCGTACGTGTCCCTCCGACAGGCTACCTGCAACAAGTGCGCGATATCTGCACGCGCAAGAACTGGCTGATGATCCTCGACGAGATCCAGTGCGGCATGGGCCGCAGTGGTCGCTGGTTTGCGCACCAGCACGAAGGGATTACCCCAGACGTCATGACCCTTGCCAAAGGCCTGGGTGGCGGTTTCCCGATCGGCGCCTGCCTCGCACAAGGTGAGGCTGCGGAACTGTTTGCGCCTGGCAGCCATGGCTCGACATTCGGCGGCAACCCGATTGCCTGCAGGGCTGCGCAGGCCGTCGTCGAAACCATCATCAATGACGATCTGTGTGCGCGCGCGGCGGCCCTGGGTGAACGCTTGATGTCCAGCCTGCGTGAGGGGCTTTCTGGCACGCAGGGGGTTGTTGAAGTACGGGGCAAGGGCCTGATGATTGGCATTGAGCTGGATCGCCCCTGCACGGAACTGGTTGCCATGGCGATGGAAAAGCATTTGCTCATCAACGTGACCGCCGAACGCGTAATACGGCTACTGCCACCCCTGATCCTCAAGGACAGTGAAGCCGACCAAATCGCCAGCACGGTCATCGAACTGGTACGGCAGTTCCTGGCCACGCCGACAGAATCAGCGTCCTAGAGGTCTGCATATGGGCAAACGCGATTTCCTCAGCCTGCTCGACTGTACGCCACAGGAATTGCGGCAGCTTGTCGAGCGCGCGATTGAGCTCAAAGCCCTGCAGCGCAGCCACACAATTTACGAGCCACTGAAGAACCGCACGCTGGCGATGGTGTTTGAAAAAAGCTCAACCCGGACCCGCGTATCCTTTGAGGTGGCGATGGCTCAGTTTGGGGGTCATGCACTGTTTCTGAGCCCCCGGGATACCCAGCTCGGTCGCGGTGAACCCGTCATGGACACCGCACGCGTGCTCGGGCGCATGGTCGACGGCATCATGATTCGCAACCATTCCCAGGAATTGCAGCAGGAATTTGCCCGATACTCGCGTGCCCCCGTCATCAATGGGCTGTCTGACTTGCATCACCCCTGTCAGGTGCTCGCCGACGTGCTCACCTGGGTCGAACATCGCGGCGAGATCAAGGGACGCACGGCGACCTGGATCGGAGATGGTAATAACGTCTGCCATTCCTGGATAGAAGGCGCGCGCCAGTTTGGCTTCACGCTCAAGATTGCCGCACCCAAGGGCTATTTGCCCGAGTCGTCCATACTGAAGGACGCGGGATCCAGTGCGATCCTGGTTGATTCGCCCAAGGATGCTGCCCGGGATTCTGACCTGATCGTGACTGATGTCTGGGCCAGCATGGGTCAGGAAACCGAACAGAAGAAACGTGCCGAAGCCTTCCGTGGCTACCAAGTCGATGCGCATCTCATGGCGCTTGCCAAACCCGATGCCCTTTTCATGCACTGCCTGCCGGCGCACCGAGGGGAAGAAGTGTCAGCGGAGGTCATTGATGGCCCACAGAGCGTAGTCTGGGATGAGGCCGAGAATCGTCTCCATGCCCAGAAAGCCCTTCTGGAGTTCCTGCTCAGCTGAGCCTGCAGTACCCGTACTAGAGGCTGCCCACCGCAATGAACTTAGTACTACCCGACAATATCGCCGAAGTTGTCAGCAGCGCGCTTGCCGAGGATGTCGGCACAGGTGACCTGACAGCCCAGTTGATTCCTTCCGAGCGGGGCGGGAACGCACAAGTCATTTCTCGCGAGGCGGCGGTCTTGTGTGGCCAGGCGTGGTTCGACGAGGTGTTTCGGCAGTGCAATGAATCGGTGAAAGT
The DNA here is from genome assembly GCA_041620675.1 of Nevskiales bacterium. Lineage (GTDB taxonomy): Bacteria > Pseudomonadota > Gammaproteobacteria > Nevskiales > DATLYR01 > DATLYR01. Next base: position 18,359 of record JBFKCG010000002.1, on the reverse strand, counting down.
GCGCTGGATGGCAAATGACAGTCAGATGGTCGCTGCAAACCAGGTACTCTGCCATATCGAAGGCCCCGCACGCGCACTGCTTACCGCAGAACGAACCGCACTCAACTTCTTACAAACCCTGTCAGGCACTGCCACCCTGGTGCGTCGTTTCGCAGACAAGGTTCGCGGCACTGGCGCAAAAATCCTCGACACCCGCAAGACATTACCGGGGCTGCGTTCGGCACAAAAATATGCGGTGGTTTGTGGCGGTGGGGCCAATCATCGACATGGGCTATATGACGGCATCCTGATCAAGGAAAACCACATCATTGCCGCAGGCTCAATTGACGCGGCAGTCCAGGCTGCATTCAAGCTCCGCTCTGGGGTGCCGGTCCAGGTCGAGGTCGAGAACCTCGCGCAGGCAGAAGAGGCGCTGCAGGCCGGCGCCGACATGATCCTGCTGGATAACTTTCCGATACACCAGATCAACACGGCGGTTAGGCTGAAACAGCGTTTTCGCCTGCCTGATGGCAGTTATCCCTTGTTTGAGGCATCCGGGAATATCGACCTCAGCAACGTCCGCCTGGTGGCTGATGCCGGTGTCGATCGCATTTCAATCGGTGGCTTAACCAAGAACATTACCGCCATCGATCTTTCCATGCGCTTTGATCTATAGCGGCCGTGCCTGGCGCAGGCGCTCAAAGCCTGCCTGCAAGTCCTCAATCAAGTCTTGTGGATCTTCCAGTCCCGCGTGCAGTCGCAACAACGGGCCTGCATGGGGCCACGGCTTTGCCGTGCGGGCATGCCGTAACGTATCTGCACCGACGGGTATCACCAGGCTCTCATAGCCTCCCCAGCTATATCCCATCCCGAACAGGCTGAAACCATCCACCATCGCCGCAAGTTCCGAGCGGGAACAGGGTTTCAGCACAACTGCCAGCAAGCCACTTGCGCCACTGAAGTCGCGCCGCCAGACAGCGTGCCCTGGGTGGTCCGGCAGGGCCGGAAACAACAATTCCTCCACCTCAGGTTGCTTTCGCAACCAGTCGCATAGCATCAAGGCATTCTGCTGATGCTGGCTTAATCGCACTGCCAGGGTGCGCAAACCTCGCAGCCCCAGATAGACATCATCGGGACCCGCACAATTGCCGATTGCTACGGCAGTACGCTTGACCGGCTCGTAGCATTCGGCGTTACACGTAATGATGCCCAGCATGGCATCGGCGTGGCCGACGATATATTTGGTTGCGGCATGGATGCAAACATCAACGCCACGCTCAAACGCGGGAAACAACAAGGGCGTTGCCCAGGTATTGTCCATGATCACGACGGCCCGACTGGATTCGACTGCCGATGAAATTGCCGGGATGTCCTGTATCTCGAACGTAAGCGAACCCGGCGATTCCACGTAAACAACACGGGTATTGGGTCGCAGCAACTGTTTGATCCCTGCGCCTATAGTCGGATCGTAATAGGTTGTCTCAATGCCCTGTTGTTTCAGCAGGCCATCACAGAGCCTGCGTGTTGGCCCATACACCGAGTCGACCATGAGCAGGTGGTCGCCCTGCCCCAGAAAAGCCGTCAGCGCGATGTGTATTGCCGCCAGTCCGGAGCTGGTGGTGACGGCACCGTGCGCACCATCCAGTTCACACAGTGCCTGCTCAAAGGCAAAATGCGTGGGCGTGCCGTAACGCCCATAGCTCACGCCCTCATAGGGCTTCAGGTGCGAGTACTCAAGCGCATCAAGGGTCGGGAACAACACCGTCGACGCATGGTAGACGGGCGGGTTGACGATGCCCTGATGTTGCCGGGGGTTACGCCCGCCGTGCGTCAGTTGGGTATCCTTGCGTCTCGCCATTAGTGCGTGCTGAGCATCGGTCGGCAAAAGCAATGTGAGTACATGCCGTTCGGGTCATTGAGCCAGCGCAATGTGGATTGCACATCGCGCTGTTGCACGAGACTTAGCAGCCAGTCCGGCAGACCCATGTCTGCCAACATGAGCCTGCCTAACCCAAAGCGAAAGCGCCTATACAGCGCCGAGAGCAGGTTTGTTTCCCGTTCCAGTTCTTGCAGTTGGTAATTGCCTGCATCCAGGCCGGCCAGTTTTACCGCAGCGGCGACTGCCGCCTGCAAGCCACCGGCATGATCAACCAAGCCCAACTTCCTGGCGTCCAATCCACTCCATACACGCCCACGGGCGAGTTTTTCCACGGCATCCACCGTCATACGACGCCCCGTCGCAACCTGTTGCAAGAATTGTCGATAGTCCTTCTCGACAATCAACTGTATGGCGCGCTTGACCTCGGGCTTCATGGGCATGTCAGCCCTCAAGGCACCTGCCATGGGTGTCGTGCCCACGCCGTCGACCCGAACCCCCAACTTGGCCAGCGGCTTGTCATAGGTTGGAATGACACCAAATACGCCGATCGAGCCCGTGAGCGTGGTGTCCTGTGCCCAGATCTGGTCGGCTGGCGCGGCAATCCAGTAGCCACCAGAAGCCGCCAGGCTGGACATTGAGACGACCACGGGGCGGCCCGTATCACGGAATCGCTGCACTTGTCGTCGAATAGTCTCGGATGCCGTGATACTTCCACCCGGGCTATCTATTCTGATCACCAGCGCTGCCATCTTGTCATCCTGAACAGCGTTAGCGATAAGACCCGCCATGGTGTCTGCACCGGTGGCACCCATCACACTTTCGCCGTCAATCAATTCACCTTGTGCCACCACCAGACCAACCGTCGGGCTGTCGGGCGGGGACTTGCGCCGATCCACCACGGACAAGTAGGTGAAGTGGTCAATTTGGCGGAAGCTATCGATATCTTCGTCCATGCCGACGATTGCACCCATTTTTTCGCGTACCTGCTGCAGGGTGAGTAGCTCGCTCACCAGCTTGTTGGCCTTGGCTGCCACTGCCATATCACCCCCATGGGTTTCCACGACTGCTGGCAAGTTGGCCGCGTAGGTCTCGAGGTCCTCGGGTTTGAGCTTGCGAGGTGCGGCAATCCCTGCTTTGTATTGCTCCCAAAGCACCTGCAACCAGGCAGCATTAGCCACCTTTGCCTCAGGCGACATGTCCGCACGTTCGAACGGCTCGACGGCCGACTTGTACTCACCGACGCGGAAAATGTGCATGTCGACGCCCAGCTTGTCGATCGCTTCCTTGAAAAACAGACTGTAGTGACTGAAGCCTGCCATGAGCACGAACCCCATGGGATCCATGTAGATTTCGTCCGCCTGGGCTGCCAGATAATAGGCGGGCTGGGTGTAGTAAGGGGCATACGCCACCAGCTTTTTTCCACTCGTCTTGCGGAACTCCTGAAGCGCCATACCCAGTTCCTGCAGTTGCGCCATCCCAGCGTCCTCAAGCTCGTCCAGCTTGAGGAAGACCAGCTTGATGCGGGAGTCCTTGGCGGCATAATCCAGTGCCTTGACCAAGTCCATGACCCGGGTTTGTCGCGGGCGCTGGTTGGCAATCTGCTGCAACAGTGCCGATTCCGGAGGCTCGTCCATGGCCTCGACCAGGTTCCCTATCGGCACCCAGACCAGCGCGGTACCGTCTTCGACTGTCCAATCCGGGGGGCCCGATATGGCCACCCAAAGCATGAGCACGATGACCAGCACCACGAGGGTCACCAGCACCCTGCGGACAATCTCCACCACGCGCCAAATACCGCTGAAAAAGCGCACTACCCTGGAACTCTGCTGCGACATCGGATTACCTCTTTGAACCAATTGCCCATGCTAAGCCATCGCTGACCGGGGCCCAAGCCCGTTGGCCTCCTGGTGTGATTGGCCAGCAAATACCAATGATAATCTGAGACAATCGTAACGATAAGAATAATTGTCTTGTGCTATTTTTTAGCCCTGCACTAAAATCGCCCCACGTCGAGCATTAAGAAAGGCTATCGCCTCATTCGACACAGCTATCTGCAAAACCCACAACTCTAGGAGTTTCACTATGAGCGTACTGGTTGGCCGCAAGGCCCCTGATTTCACCGCAGCCGCTGTCATGCCCAACGGCAGCATCAAGGATGACTTCAAGCTCTCCGACTACCTCGGCAAGCACGTGGTCATATTCTTCTGGCCGCTGGATTTCACCTTCGTATGCCCGTCTGAAATCATTGCGCACGACCGTCGCCTGGCCGCATTCAAGGAGCGTGGCGTTGAACTTATCGGTGTTTCGGTGGATTCACAGTTCACCCACCATGCCTGGCGCAAGACCCCGATCAAGGATGGTGGCATTGGCGAGGTTGGTTTTCCCATGGTGGCAGATGTCAGCCGTTCAATCATGAGCAACTATGGCATTGACCATCCTGACGCCGGTGTTGCCATGCGCGCCTCTTTCCTGATTGACAAGGAAGGCATCGTGCAGCACCAGGTTGTCAATAACCTGCCGCTGGGTCGTGAAGTGGACGAGATGCTGCGCATGGTTGATGCACTGCAGTTCCACGAACAACACGGTGAGGTTTGCCCTGCTGGCTGGCAGAAGGGCAAAGCCGGCATGAAGCCAACTGCGGAAGGCGTGGCAGAGTACCTGTCCGCCCATGCCAACGCGCTGTAATTAGCCTACAGCGAATCACGACGTTATCGCCTGGGCGTGAGGCCCGTCCATAGGGCGGGTCTCACACTTGTGCACGTAGTTCAGGTTGAACAGAGAATACACAATGTCAGATGCACAACATCATCGCCTGATCATTATTGGTTCCGGCCCAGCCGGGTATACCGCAGCGGTATATGCTGCCCGCGCCAACCTGAAACCTGTGCTGATCACAGGCGTTGAGCAAGGTGGGCAACTGATGACGACTACCGACGTGGACAATTGGCCAGGTGATGTCGAAGGATTGCAGGGCCCTGCCCTGATGGAGCGCATGCGTGAACATGCCCAGCGCTTTGACACCCAGATCATCTTTGATCATATCCACACGGTTGATTTCAAATCTCGGCCATTACGCCTGAAAGGTGATAGCGGCGAATACACCGCTGATGCCATCATCATTGCGACCGGTGCATCCGCTCGCTACCTGGGCATTCCTTCCGAGGAGGCATTCAAGGGCAAAGGCGTGTCTGCCTGCGCGACCTGCGACGGGTTCTTCTATCGAGGCAAGCGAGTGGCCGTCATTGGAGGCGGCAATACGGCGGTCGAAGAAGCGCTTTACCTCGCCAACATTGCCGAACATGTGACCGTGGTCCATCGTCGAGACAAGTTCCGCTCGGAGAAAATCCTGGCGGACAAGCTGTTTGAAAAGGAAAAAGCTGGAAAAGTCACGATCCTGTGGAATCACACACTGGACGAGGTGCTGGGAGATGACTCAGGCGTCACCGGCATGCGCATCGTCAATGTCAATGACAAGACCAAGCGTGATATCGCACTGGATGGCGTATTCATCGCAATCGGCCACACCCCAAACACCGGCATTTTCGAAGGCCAACTTGAAATGAAAGGGGGCTACATCAAGGTACGCAGCGGCATTGAGGGAAATGCCACTGCAACCAGCGTACCCGGCGTGTTTGCCGCCGGTGACGTCATGGACCATGTCTATCGCCAGGCGGTCACCTCAGCCGGTACCGGCTGCATGGCCGCGCTGGATGCCGAGAAGTACATAGACCAGCTTGATAGCAAGGCTGCCTAGGCAGCCTCGTGTATCGTCGAACTTGTCCTGTCGCTAGAATCGCGACATGAATACTTCCGACGCAACCAGCGACCCGCTGGTATTTATCATCGCTGGCGAACCCTCTGGCGACGCCTTGGCTGCGCGCCTGATGCACGCACTCAAGCTTGAGACAGGCGGCCGCATCCGTTTTGCAGGGATCGGCGGTGAACGAATGGAAGCGCAGGGCCTGCAAAGCCTGTTCCCCATGCGTGAACTGGCTGTCATGGGCATCTTTGAAGTGTTGCGCCATGTCCCCTTGATCCTCCGCCGCATACGCGAAACAGTAGCGGCAGTGGACAGTCTTCATCCTGACGTCGTGCTGACCGTGGACGCCCCAGGGTTCACCCTTCGCGTTGCCAAGAAGCTGAAGGGGCATGGGATTCCCCTGGTGCATTACGTGGCGCCTACCGTCTGGGCCTGGAAGCCACAGCGTGCACGAGAGATTGCCGAATACCTGGATCGTTTGCTGGTCGTATTGCCATTCGAGCCGCCTTATTTCGAGACGCATGGGCTCGCCTGTGACTTCGTAGGCCACCCGTCCGTTGAGGATGCGGATGCCGGTGACGGCGACGCCTTTCGGCGCAGGCATAGGATTCCGCCTGATGTCCCGCTGCTTTGCGCCCTCCCCGGCAGTCGCAGCTCCGAGATACGTCGCCTGATGCCCATCTATGGCGAGACCATCAAACTGCTTCAGCAGCGCTTCCCACAGTTACAGGTTGTCATCCCCGCTGTTGGATCCGTTGCCGATGACATCAGAGCAGCTACCGTGAGCTGGCCGCTACAGCCCATCATCGTTCCTGAGACGGTGGAAAAACATGATGCCTTTGCTGCTTCAACCGTTGCATTGGTCAAGTCGGGCACGACATCCATTGATGTCGCCATCTCAGGGCTGCCAGGCGTCATTACGCAGAAATTGAATGCCATCAGCGGCTGGCTGATTTTGCGTGCGCTCAAGATCGAGCACATGAGCATCATCAACCTATTACTAGAACGCCGCCTACAGCCCGAATTCATGCAAACCGAATGCCAGCCAAGCATCTTGGCCGATGCGCTGGGCAAGCTGCTAGAGGACGCTGGAGCACGACAGGAAATCATCGAGGGCGGCTTGCGGGCGGCGAGGATGTTGGGTCTCGGCGAGGACGCGCCTAGCCACCGTGCCGCAAAAGCAGTTCTGCGGGTGATCAGGGAAACTCGCCAGACTGTTTAGTCCGCCCTGCCTGACGGCCACATCGCCCTGAAATTAACAAACGCAGCGCGGGCAGGCTAAAGTGAAAGTCAGCTCATCCAGCGCAAGGTCTTCGGCTTGACCGGGTTATTGAAGGGCCTTTTTTCCTGCTGGCTCTTGTCCCATTCACGTTTCAGGCTGAAGTACCACTTGGCCTGGGTATCAGTGTCATTGATGAACATGATGGGCGGCTTATAGTTCAAGCCCTCTTCCTGCTGAACCACTACCTGCCGGTCCTGATCAAGGAATTTGTGTAAAAGCCTTCTGGCTACCGGCTTGAATAGCGTGAGAACCGGTACCGTCCAATACAGGAACTGATGGACTTCGGTCTCGGTGTCATTCAGCGGCGTGCAGCAGGTCAGCGACACCACCGTGTGCTTGTCACCCTGGATATGTTCGATACGCACACCGGGCAACTGGAAACTGATTTCGGTCGAGACATCCTGTCCGAGCAGCTTGTAGGGCTTGGCACTCTGCCTGAGCGCGTAGCGCACCATGCGGAAACCGTGAGGAATCGGCTCATAATCCTTCTTGACCTCGCGCCGTTTCAAGTTGCGTGTGCGCCACCACCACGAGGTGTGCACGAATGACGCGTGCGCAGGATCCATGAGCCCCATCACGGCATGATCCACGTTGCAAGGGAAATGCATGGTCTCGGCCACCTGGGGTCGTGCATCCTCGGCAAAGTCCGGGATCATCGGCACCGGTGGCAGGTCTTGTCCTTCCGCATAGCCCTCACCGGGCATGAATACCCAGATATTGCCCTGAACCTCACGACAGGGATAACTGCGTACCTTGATGGCAGACAGCGGCAGGCTGTTGTCATCCGGCGGCAGTGAAGGAATTTCCACGCACGCGCCATTGCGGGTATCAAACTTCCAGCCGTGGTAGCAACATTGCAGGTTGCAGTCCTTGAGCCAGCCGTAACTGAGGGGAATTCCGCGATGGGGGCAGATATTGCGCAAGCAGAAAACGCCACCGTCATCCCTGCGACCGATGACCACCGGTTCTCCGAGCAGGGTCTTGGAGGCCATCTTTCCGCGTGCCAGATGGGTGCCTGAGTGTGCCAGGTACCAGCAATTTCTAAGAAGTTGGGTTTCCATGTGCGAAAAAGTTTAACGGACAAGCTGACAGAACCGCCAGCCTGCATCGAAGTGTATTATCGGTCGCGGGAATGCCAGAGATGCCAGTTGTGAAATTCGCATCATTAATACCTCTTTCCTTGCTTGCCCTGTGGGGACTGGCAGGCTGCGCACTGGTTGAACTGCCCTCGACTCGCACGAACATGCGTGACGTGGTGGTAGATGAAGCCGTGGCACAACTTGACCGACCCTACCGCTACCAAGGCAACGACAGCCTGGGTTTCGACTCAGCCGGCCTGGCCCAATACGCGTACCAGAAGAGCGGTATCCAGCTGCCTGCCACCCCCGGAGCACAGCGTGCCCAAGGACAATCCATCGTCCCATCCGCGGTCCGCAACGGGGACCTTGTGTTCTTTTCTATGGGAAACAATTCCCCTCAAGACTTGCATGTCGGTATTTATATCGGCCGATCACGCATGGTGCACATCACCAGGAATGGGCGGGTTCAAATCGACATGATTGATACACCCTACTGGCAACGGCGTCTGCTGGATACCGTCAGCTACCTTCCTTGAGCCCAAAACGCAAAGGGCGGAGACAAAGCTCCGCCCGTTGCCAATCAATGGGTCTAGGAAAGCTTCTCGGTAATACGGGCCGCCTTGCCCGCAAGCTTGCGCAGGTAGTACAACTTGGCCCGGCGCACGTCACCACGACGCTTGACCTCGATGCCACCGATGATCGGGCTGTAAGTCTGGAACACGCGCTCGACGCCCTCGCCATGCGACATCTTGCGAACGGTAAAGGATGAGTTGATGCCGCGGCTCTTCTTGGCGATCACCACACCCTCGAATGCCTGCAGGCGCTCGCGGTCACCCTCGGTCACGCGCACCTGCACGACGATGGTGTCGCCCGGGCCGAAGTCCGGCACCGACTTTTGCATCTGCTCTTTGTCCAACTGCTCAATAATCTTGCTCATGTTTTCACCTTAGTCCTGGTCGGTCTGGCGCCCGGCCAGATGTTCTTCAATCCATTCACGCAGCAAACCCTGCTGCTGTGTACTCAACTGCAACCCATCCAACAGGTCCGGCCTCCGCAACCAGGTCCGTCCCAGTGCCTGCTTGAGTCGCCAGCGCGCGATAACCGCATGGTCTCCACTCAACAGAACCGGTGGCACCGGTTGACCCTCGTCCACGCCCCGCTTCAGCAACTCAGGGCGCGTATAGTGCGGGTGATCCAGCAAACCCGCCATAAACGAATCCTGTTCGGCTGACTCGGCATCTCCCAGCACTCCCGGGATCAGGCGCGTCACTGCATCAATCAGGACCATGGCTGCCAGCTCACCGCCGGACAAGACATAGTCTCCTATCGACAATTCCAGATCGACTTCCTGTTCGATCAGCCGCTCATCCAAACCTTCGTAACGACCACAGAGCAGGATGCATCCTGACTGAGTCGCCAGCTCGCGCGCCAAGGGCTGCGTAAGCTTTTCACCCTGTGGACTCAGGTAGATGACCCGAGCCCCTGGGCGGGTGGCAGCGCGCGCCGCAGTGATTGCGGCCAGCAGCGGTTCCACCTTCATGACCATTCCGGGGCCACCCCCATAGGGGCGGTCATCCACGGTGCGGTGCTTGTCCAGCGCATAATCACGCGGACTCCAGCACTGCAACTCAAGCAGGCCGCGTTCAACCGCGCGACCTGTCACACCCCACTCCGTCACCTGTTTCACGAACTCCGGAAACAAGGTCACGACATCAACCCGCATCATGGCGAACTCAACCGTTCGACATCTTCCGGATCCCAGTCCACCTGAATGCGCCTGGCGGACAGATCCACATTCTTCACAATCGGTCCCAACACGCAGGGGATCAGGGATTCTCGCTCGCCCTTCACCACCAGCATGTCGTGGGCGGGCGTTTCAAACAGCTCGCTCACCCTGCCCAAATGGCAGCCTTCAAGGTTCACAACCTCAAGGCCAACCAAGTCGACCCAATAAAACTCATTTGGCGCCGTTGCGGGCAACTGCTCACGCGCAACGACGATCTCATAACCTACCAACCTCTCAGCCTGGCTGCGGTCCGTCACCCGGACTCCGTCAGCATTCGCCAGCTGGGCGATTAATCCCTGGCCGTGCACTCGCCCCTCGACGAGCCGCATGAGCTGCCATTTACCGGCATGACCAACCTGCCATTCCGGATAATCCAGAATATTGTCGATCGGCCGGGTCCAGGACTGAATCTTGACCCAGCCCTTGATTCCAAACACACCGACGATGCGCCCAAGCTCAATTCGGCGGTCGGGCTCTATGCCCACGCGGGCTAATCCCGATTAGGCCGAGGCCTCCGCGGCCTTGCCCTTCTTTGCCTTGCCGGCAGCCGACTTCTTGGCCTTTGGCTTGGCGTCGTCTTCTGACTCGGCCGTCTCGGCTGGCATCTTGGCCGCGCGCTTCATCAGCTCGGCGACGCGATCTGACATCTGGGCGCCTTGCTTGACCCAGTGATCAACACGGGCGGTATCAATGCGCAGGCCCACTTCGTTACCCTGAGCAATGGGATTGAAGAAGCCAAGCCGCTCCAGATAACGGCCATCGCGCTTGTTGCGCTGGTCGGTAACGACAACGTGGTAGAAGGGGCGCTTCTTGGCGCCACCGCGGGTGAGGCGAATCTTGACCATTCTTGAGTAATCCTGACGGTACGATCAGGGGCACAGACCCCCAAAACAAGCCGCGCATTTTACGTGGTTTGGGCGGGAAAGTGTAGGGGCGACAATTACATGGGAAAGCCGGGGGGCATCCGGCCCTTGAGGCTCCGCATCATCTTGGCCATCCCCCCCTTGGAGAACTGTTTCATCACCCGCTGCATATCCTCGTGCTGGCGCAGCAGGCGGTTCACATCCTGCACCTGTAGCCCTGCCCCGGCGGCGATCCGGCGCTTGCGTGAGGCCTTGAGCAGGTCCGGAAACCGGCGTTCCTTGGGGGTCATTGAGCAAATGATCGCAATCTGGCGCCGCAGGTCACGGTCATTGACCTGGGCCTTGGCGGCCGCGGGGATCTGGGTGGCCCCCGGCAGTTGTTCCAGCATCTTGGAAACACCCCCCATATCCAGCATTTGCTGTAGCTGGGCACGCAGGTCCTCCAAATCAAAACCCTTGCCCTTGGCCAGCTTGCCGGCCATCTGTTCGGCCTGCTTGCGATCCAGTTTGCGGGCCGTCTCTTCGACCAGCGTCAGGACATCGCCCATGCCGAGGATGCGGGAGGCACTGCGTTCGGGATGGAAGGGCTCAAGACCGTCCACTTTTTCGCTGATGCCAATGAACTTGACTGGCTTGCCGGTGATACTGCGGACCGACAAGGCGGCACCACCACGCGCATCACCATCCACCTTGGTCAGGATGACGCCTGTCAATGGCAACGCCTCGCCGAAGGCCTTGGCCGTGTTGGCGGCGTCCTGGCCGGTCATGCTGTCCACCACGAATAATGTCTCGATCGGCTCCAGTGCCTCGTGCAGCGCCCGGATTTCAGCCATCAACTCGGCATCAATCGCCAGGCGCCCGGCGGTATCGAAAATCAGGACATCGTATTGCTGTAGCTTGGCGTGCTGCTTGGCTGCGCTGGCGATTTCCAGCGGTGTCTGCCCTGCGCTTGCGGGAAAGTAATCCACGCCGACTTGTGTGGCCAAGGTTTGCAGCTGCTGCATGGCCGCGGGCCGATAGGTATCGCCGCTGGCTACCAGGACGCGCTTCTTGAGCCGGTCTTTGAGCAGCAGCGCCAGCTTGCCGGTGCTGGTGGTCTTGCCCGAACCCTGCAAACCCGCCATCAACAAGATGGCCGGGGGCTGGGTGCGCAGGTCCAGTTCTGCATTGCTGGCACCAAGGACCTTGACTAGTTCTTCGTGAACGATCTTCACCAGTGCCTGGCCAGGGGTGAGGCTTTGCATGACCTCGGCACCGACTGCGCGGGCACGGATGTCCTCGATGAACTGCTTCACCACAGGCAACGCGACATCCGCCTCGAGCAAGGCCATGCGGACTTCGCGCAGTGTGTCACGTACGTTGTCTTCGGTGATTCGCCCCTGCCCGCGCAGGGTTTGCAAGGTGCGGGTCAGGCGGTCGCCTAGGTTCTGGAACATTGGGATGGCTTCTTGCGTAGAACTCGCAAAATGGTAGCACAGGGGCTTAACCCACCCGCATCGGCTATGCGATGATCAAGCTTGTTCCAACCGAATCCCGATGGCCCATTACGTGACCCTGCTGATCATCCCCACCGTCACACTTTATCTGCTAGCCGCGGGCCTGCTGGCTTGGCGCCTGCGTGGTCGCGAACCAGTCATCAATGGCGCACATACCTTGGCGTTGGCCTTGGCCATTGCCGCCGTACTCGTGCATGGCTGGATACTGAAATTGAACCTATGGCAGGAGCAGGGCTTGAGCCTGACCCTGGGACATGCAATTTCCCTACTGACATGGCTTTCGGCGTTGTTGCTGAGCCTGCTCAGCCTGCGTCGCCCCGTGGAAACCCTTGGCGTCGCCCTATTTCCGCTCGCCGCGCTTGGCGCACTGCTCGGACTGCTCGTTCCCAGCGGGGCCGGCAGCCTGATTGAGGCACTCTGGACCGTCAAGCTCCACATCATCCTGTCTGTGCTGGCTTATAGCGTGCTGACGCTCGCTGCCGTACAAGCGATGGTCCTTGCCTTGCAAGACCGCCGGCTGCATCACCATCGCGTTGGCGGTTGGCTGCGGGTATTGCCCCCCCTGCAAACCATGGAGCAGCTCTTGTTTGAGCTCACTGCCGTGGGCTTCTTCCTGCTGAGCCTGGCCTTGCTGAGCGGACTGGTGTTTGTCGAGGACATGCTGGCCCAGCACCTTGTGCACAAGACCTTCTTTTCGATCCTGGCGTGGGTCTTTTATGCGGTGCTGCTATGGGGACACTGGCGCTTTGGCTGGCGCGGTAAAAGTGCCACACGCGGCACCCTGATTGGTTATATCACCCTGTTGCTGGCCTATTTCGGAAGCAAATTTGTGCTGGAACAGCTGCTGGGCACCCACTGGGCCTGAGGCACCCTGTTCCTGTGGGTGCCAGGGCCTCAACTTGACACCCTGTGCCCCATCAAGGTTTGATGAGCCCTTCCCTGACTTGGAGTTCTGCGCTGCTTGAGCGACATACCTATAGGCCTTTTATTCTGGATACTGGCCTTTCTTATTGTTTGTTCTGCGTTTTTTTCCGGATCCGAAACCGGATTAATGACCCTCAACCGATACCGGATGCGCCATTTGGCGAAATCCGGGCATCGAGGTGCCAGATTAGCTTCCAAGCTACTTGATCGGCCTGATCGACTGATTGGCGTCATCCTGCTTGGCAATAACCTGGTCAATAACGCAGCGGCGGCCATCACCACCCTGATTGCACTGCGCCTGTATGGAGAAGACAGCGTGGTCTTCGCCACCATCATCCTGACGGTGGTGGTGCTGATATTTGCCGAAGTCACGCCCAAGACCCTGGGGGCTCTGCACCCGGAACGTGTCGCCTTCCCGGCTTCCTATCTCTATGGGCCACTACTACGCCTGTTCCTGCCGTTGGTGTACATCATCAACCTGGCGGGCAATGGCGTCTTGCGGCTGTTTGGTGTGTCGCCGGAACAGGCTGCAGCACACAGCTTGAGTACCGAGGAACTGCGCACAGTCGTTGCCGAAGCCGGCGCATTACTGCCGCGCCGTCATCGACGCATGCTGCTGTCAATCCTGGATCTGGAAAAAATCACCGTTGAGGACATCATGGTGCCTCGTACCGAGATTGTCGGCATCGATGTCAGTCACGACTGGGACAAGGTGCTGGAGAGTCTGGTCAATAACCAGCACACCCGCCTGCCCGTGTTCGACGGCGGGATTGATGAACTGCGTGGCATCGTGCACCTGCGAAGGGTCCTGAGCGAATATGCCGCGAACCGGCTGACGCGTGACAGCCTGCTGAAACTCGCGCGCGAGCCTTATTACGTGCCCGCTGGCACGCCGCTCAACCAGCAGCTAGTCAATTTCCAGCACCAGAAGCGGCGCATCGGCTTTGTCGTGGATGAATACGGTGACTTGCTGGGATTGGTCACGCTGGAGGACATCCTTGAGGAGATCGTCGGCGACTTTACCAGCGACCCCCTGATGCGATTGCGCAACGTCACCCGTAATGCAGACGGAAGTTTCACCGTCGATGGCACGGTCGGTATCCGCATGCTCAATCGCGCGACGGGTTGGAAACTGCCCACCAGCGGCCCCAAGACCCTCAACGGCCTGATCGTGGAATACCTCGAAGATATCCCGCAGCCAGGCACAACGGTCAAGCTCGGCCCCTACACCCTGGAAATTGCCCAGATGGATGACAACATGGTCCGGACCGTCCGCATCAACCAGGTCGGTGAATCTGGCAAATCCAGCTGACAGCGCTCAGACGCTATCCAGCACCTGACCGAGTCGGTCCACTGGCACAATTTCCATCTCGAGGATTCGGCCGCGCTTTGGCGCATTGGCCTTGGGCACGATCGCACGGCGGAACCCCTGCTTGGCGGCCTCGCGCAGTCGATCCTCGCCTCCCTGAACCGGCCTGACCTCTCCAGCCAGCCCCAGTTCACCGAACACCACCCAGTCATTGGGTATGGGACGATTGCGGAAACTGGACAAGGCTGCCAACAGCACAGGCAAGTCTGCCGCCGTCTCGTTCACCCTCATTCCACCGACCACGTTGACGAATACATCCTGGTCGTACATGGCTATGCCGCCGTGCCGATGCAAAATTGCCAGTAACATCGCCAGCCGGTTCTGGTCTGGACCAATGGTGACGCGCCGGGGAGCGCTGGAATGACACTGGTCAACCAGTGCCTGCACCTCCACCAGCAAGGGGCGACTACCTTCACGGGTCACCATGGTCACGCTGCCAGGCACAGGCTGCTCGTGTCGTGACAGGAAGATCGCCGAAGGATTGCTGACCTCCTTCAGGCCGGTATCTGTCATCGCAAAGACACCCAGCTCATTGACAGCGCCAAAGCGATTCTTCGCAGCGCGGATAACGCGATAACGGCTACCTCGGTCACTTTCGAAATACAGGACGGTATCCACCATGTGCTCAAGGACGCGCGGTCCGGCGATCACGCCCTCCTTGGTGACATGGCCCACCAGAATCAAGGTGGTACCCGTCTGCTTGGCAAAACGGACCAGCATCGCCGTGCTCTCACGCAACTGCGAAACCGAACCTGGGGCTGAGGTCAGTGTCTCGGTGTAGATGGTCTGGACGGAATCCACCACCATGATCTGTGGACGCTCGCCCTGTGCCAGGTCCAGGACGCGCTCGACGCAAGTTTCCGCCAGCAATCCCAGGCTGGCATCCGGCAGGCCCAGCCGCCTGGCCCGTAGTTGCACCTGCTCCAGCGACTCTTCCCCAGTGATATAGAGGCCTTTGCACCCGTCGGCGAGGCCACACATGACCTGTAACAACAGCGTTGACTTGCCAATGCCCGGCTCTCCACCGATGAGGATGACAGACCCCGGCACCCAGCCACCGCCGAGGACGCGGTCCAACTCGCCCAACCCACTGCCGGTGCGTGGCGCCTCCTGCAGCGAGACGTCCTTGAGCAGGCGCACGCGCGATTCCCCGGCATAACCGATGGAACGCACGCCCTTGCCTTGGCTGATGCTGAGTGACTCCACCAGGCTGTTCCAGGCGCCGCAATCGGGGCACTGACCGGCCCATTTGGGCTGTTGGGCGCCACATTGCTGGCAGGTGTAGACCGTCTTCGTTTTATTGATTGCCATCCCGCTAGAATAACCGCATGACGAACCAGATCGAATCCCCCTGTACCGGCGTGTGCCAGCTTGACGAAAGGCAAGTCTGCAAGGGTTGCTTCCGCAGCATCCATGAAATCATAGCCTGGCCCTCTGCGGATGAAGGCCAACGCCAGGAAATCCTACACCTATCAGCCCAACGCAGACCTGAAAGCCAACGAACACGAAGCTGATTGCACGCGATACACTCGCCGCAAACCTTGAATGGAGCCAGCAATGCCAAAACCCGGCAAAACCGGCATCGGAAGAATCATTGATGCCCAGATGTACACCATCAAGGGCCTGCAAGCGATCTGGGAGCACGAAGCCGCCTTTCGTCAGGAGGTCTGGTTGTGCGTGGTCATGGTCCCCGCCGCCTTCTGGGTTGGTACAAATGCCGTGGAAATAGCGCTACTGGTTGCTGTCTGCTTGCTTGTGCTCGTGGTGGAACTATTGAACTCCGCAATTGAAAATGTCGTGGATCGAATCGGCCATGAGATGCACGAGCTTTCGGGACGTGCGAAGGACATGGGTTCGGCGGCGGTTTTCGTCAGCCTGTGCCTGGCGGGACTGACCTGGGCTTTGCTGCTCTGGCAGCGGTTCGCTTAGTTCGCATATTGCCCTGTGACGAGAGTACATTGACGCGACATACTTCTGACTACCTACAATGAACGCCATGAAAGGGAGCCTGCCATGCTCTGCGATCTCAAGGGAACCAGCCTGAAAATCGCACCCAACCAGTTTCCTGACCCGGCTCTGGATATCCCGCCCTCGGCGTCATCTGAAGCTCAGGAGGCTGTACTCGGTGGCGGTTGCTTCTGGTGCGTGGAAGCCATATTCAGGGCCGTCGAGGGTGTTTCTGACGTTACCTCGGGCTATGCTGGCGGTTCGGCCGAACAGGCCAATTATTCTGATGTCTGCAGCGGCAAAACGAATCATGCCGAGGTCATCCGGATCCGCTTTGATCCTAGCCGAACCAGCTTTGGTCAAATCCTCAAGCTGTTTTTCTCGGTTGCGCATGACCCGACACAATTGAATCGTCAGGGTAATGACCGGGGGCGGCAGTACCGCTCCGCCATCTTTTATGCCGATGACCAGCAAAAAACCGTTGCGCAGGCCTATATCCAACAACTGAACCAGGCAGGCACCTTCACCTCTGACATCGTGACGACACTTGAGCCCCTTGATGCCTTTTATGAGGCTGAGGCTTATCACCAGGACTATGCAGAGCGAAACCCAGACCAGCCATACATCGCTATGGTATCTGCTCCGAAGGTCGAAAAGTTGCGCGAGTATTTCAGCGACAAGCTGAAGACTTAATCCAAGCCCCGGTATTCAATCCCTACGCGCGAACCCAGGCCACAAAACAGCTCGTAGGCAATAGTGCCGGCAGCAAAGGCAACTTCATCCGCAGGCAGGCCATCGCCCCACAAGGTCACTGCATCGCCCTCGCGGACATCGTCACAGCCACGCAAGTCCACCGTGATCATGTCCATGGAGACACGGCCTACCAGTGGCACGCGGCGGCCCCGGATCAGCACCGAGGTTCCACTTGGCACATGCCGTGGATAGCCATCTCCGTAACCAATGGCGACCACGGCAACGCGCATGCGCTCGGGCGTGGTCCAGGTGCCTCCATAGCCCACGGCCTCACCTGCGGGTAACTCTCGGATACTGAGCACACGGCTATGTAGGGTCATGGCTGGCTTGAGCCCCAGCTTTGCTGCAGGTTGCCCAATCAGTGGCGAAGCGCCATACAACATGATGCCTGGACGCACCCAATCCGCATGAGACGCAGGCCAGGCAATGATGCCGGCAGAGTTGGCCAGCGAACGTGCGCCCGCCATGCCATCCAGCAGTGAGTGGAAAATCTCGATCTGCTTGCTGGTTGCCGGCGAACTGCTGTCATCGGCTGAGGCAAAGTGTGTCATCCAGCCCTGGATTCGCAACTGCGGCAGGCTCGCGAGCCTTTGCTTCAACAACGGCAATGCTGCCGGTGCGAAGCCCAACCGGTGCATTCCAGTATCCAGTTTTAACCAGACCGGCAGTGTGTGGGCTACTGGCTGTTGTTCAATCAATGCCAGCTGGTAGAAGTCGTGGACTACGAGATGAAAGCCCTGTTCGACGGCCAACAGCAGTGCATCGGCATCCAGTACGCCGCCTAGCAGCACGATTGGCTTCGTGAGGCCCGCAGTGCGCAACTGCAGGCCTTCTTCGATTGTCGCGACGGCCAGGGCGTCTGCTCCTGCCAGTGCACGAGAAACCTCGACTGCGCCATGACCATACCCGTTGGCCTTGATCGCAGCCATCACCTTGGCATTGGGTGCGTATTGGCGGACTTTTTCCAGATTGTGGCGCACTGCGCCAAGGTCAATGACAGCCCAGGTTCTACGACTCACCCGTGGGCCTCCTGCCCGTAGTAGTCCTCCGCGAGATTCTCGAAGCGAGTGCTGCCATGCAGGAACGCGACATCCACCTTGCCCGTCGGTCCATTACGCTGCTTGGCGATGATCAGTTCTGCCTGGCCGGCCTTCTCACTTTCTGGATTCTGGTAATCCTCGCGATGAATGAAGACCACAACGTCGGCATCCTGTTCAATACTTCCGGATTCACGCAGGTCGG
>JBFKCG010000001.1:0-40198 GCA_041620675.1 Nevskiales bacterium | reverse complement strand
TTGAAGCAGGAGGCCTTCGACCCGGCCAAGGTCAGCGAGCCGCTCTACGCCTTGCTGGATCGTGACAAGGGTTACGAGCGCCTCACGGCCGAAGGCTTCAAGAGGATCCAGAACAGCGAAATCCGCTTCTAGCGTGGTTCTGCCGAAGGAACTACGCGTCCGTTCGGGCACGATCGAACTGGCGGTGCGACTGTGGGACAACCCGGGCCGGCCTACGCTGGTGCTGGTGCACGGTTATCCGGACAACCAACTGATCTGGGATGCTGTTGTCCAGCATTTGGCCGAAGACTATTGTGTCCTGACTTATGACGTGCGTGGCGCGGGTGCGTCGGATATCCCGAGGCAGCGCAGTGATTACAAACTGGATCAACTGTCTGCTGACCTCAAGGCCATCACCGACAGCCTGGCACCACGGCAGCCATTTCATCTGGTGGCCCACGACTGGGGCTCGATCCAGAGTTGGGAGTCGGTGACCGACCCATCGATGCAGCCTCGCATCGCCTCCTATACGACCCTCTCCGGCCCCTGCCTGGATCATGCGGGCCACTGGATTCGCCAGCGCCTTCGGCGTCCGAGTCCGCGACACCTGGGGCAACTGGTCAGCCAGTTATTTCATTCCTGGTACATCTACCTGTTCCACCTGCCCTGGCTCATGCCCATGCTATGGCGCAGGCTGATTGGTCGGCGCTGGTCGCAGTTAATGCGCCGCATCGAGCATGTCGAGATTGCAGCAAGCCCGACGCAGGCCAGTGATGGTGAGCATGGCATCAAGCTCTATCGCGCCAACATCTTCCAGCGCCTGTTTTCGCCACGGCAACGCCACACATCGGTGCCGGTACTCGCCATCGTGCCCCGGCAGGATCACTACGTACGGCCATATTTCACTGATGACTTATGGCAATGGGCACCAAGATTGTGGCGGCGTGACGTCGACGTGGGTCACTGGGACATGCTCTATCGGCAACCGCAATTGCTCGCGCGCTACATCAGCGAGTTCGTGGAGAGCATAGAGACGGGGGTTGAGCCGGCATCGCTCAGGCAGTGCCGGGTATCTGGCCAATAGGGCGGCTGCTGATTCAGTCCGGCTTGACCTGAGTTTGCAGTGTTTCCGGTGTTGGCAGGTTCTGGCCGGCGACGGCCTCGATCTCATCACTCAGGGCCTCGGCCATCAATGGCTGCGTGATCTCCACTGCCAGCTGACGCAGGTGTTTCATGCGCTCCAGCAAGGCGGGCAGCTGGTCGCTCGGCATGCCGGCTTCCAAATAAGGTTTCCAGACGAAAGCGTCATACAGTTTCACGAAGCGACGTGCGATGCGGTGCGCATCTTTCTGTACGCGCTCAAACTCGGCCAGCAATTGATCGAGCGGAATGCCGGCCTCGGCCGCGTCCAGCCCCATCTGCAGGATGCTGGGATGGCGCAGCCGGTAATGACTACCCTCGCGAATGAGCAGGCCCAAGGCACGCAGCCGCTGGATGGTGGCGTCCAGATCCAGGCCGGGCAGGGCGAACTGTTTCAGCATGGCCTCGCTCACCACCACCGAGTCATCGGGGCGGCTGTCCATTACCGCGGACTCCATGCCCAGCACCTGGTCGAGGCTGCGGCCTTCGGCCCAGGCCGCCAGCAGGTCAGCGATGCCGGCAAGCGAGAAGCCGCGCTCCTGCAGGCGGTTGATCAGGCGCAGCCGCGCGACATGGTCGGCACTGTAATAACCGATACGTTCGCCAAGGCGGGTTGCGGGTGGCGGGATCAGTCCGCGACTCTGGTAAGCGCGGATATTGCGCGTGGTCACGCCCGAGCGAAAAGACAGCTCCTCAATGGTCAGGTCCTGGTCGGCTTTATTCATCTATATAAGGATAGCGGGAAGGTGCTTGACAGGCCACAGATTATTGTTACACCATTTGATGTAACAGTGTTTTGGAGAGAAGTAATGACGTCATCCTCGCCCCTGCCGGTTGAGCAGCGCGACATTCATTTTCCGATCACCGGCACCCAGCTGCGGGACTGGCACCCGATGGGTCCGCACGTTAGCCAGCACTTGAACGCCTTGTCATTGTTCTTTCCCGAAGGCGAGAAGTTCTTCATTGATTCGGTGCGTCATTACCGCCACCAGATCACGGATCCCAAGCTGCAATCCGAAGTGAAAGGCTTCATCGGGCAGGAGGCCATGCACGGCCGTGAGCACCGCGCCTACAACCAGGCACTGGCCGATGCCGGCTATCCGGCCGTTGAGCTGGAGCGCAAGGCGGTCAAGCAGCTCGAGCTGGGCCGCAAGCTGCTGCCACCCTCCGGCCAGCTGGCCGCTACCATCGCGCTGGAGCATTTCACGGCGATCCTCGCCGAAGTCTTGTTGTCCGACGATGATTTTCTCGCCGATGCGCCACCGAAGATGGCCGCACTCTGGCGCTGGCACGCGATTGAAGAGACTGAGCACAAGGCAGTGGCCTTCGATGTGTACCAAACCGCTGTTGGCACCGGCCTGAAGGCCTACTTCCTGCGCTGTTCCATCATGCTGTCGGCCAGCATCCGTTTCGTGATCCAGACCGTCTATACCCATTACCGGCTGATGAAGCACGACGGCCTGCAGCGTGACTGGAAAGGTTGGCGTGCATTCATGGGCTTCCTGTTCAAGAAACCCGGCGTGCTGCGCAAGATTGCACTGCCCTGGCTGAGCTACTTCAAGCCCGGTTTCCATCCCTGGCAGCATGACAACCGCCACCACGTAGAGCGCTGGAAGGCCGAGTACGCCAAGCATCAGGCAGCTTAATCGCGCAGGTCATTTGGCGGTAGAGTAGAACCCTATGCCATCAGCTTGGGGGCTTTGCAGTGAGCGCACGCAGCGGCTATCCGCATTTCCAGTCCATCACCACGCGCTGGAAAGACAATGACGTGTATGGCCACGTCAACAACGTTGAGTACTACAGCTACTTCGACACGGTCATCAATACCTACCTGATTCGAGAAGGCGGGCTGGATATCCACGCTGGCGCTAACATCGGCCTGTGCGTGGAGTCGCATTGCAAGTTCGAGGGACCACTGGCCTTCCCTGAGATTGTGGAGGCCGGCCTGCGCGTGGTGCATATCGGCAAGTCCAGCGTCCGTTACGAGATCGGATTGTTTCGTGAAGGCGAGGCACAGGCTGCGGCCCAGGGCTGGTTCGTGCATGTGTTCGTAGATCGCGCAGGTAGACGACCGCAGGCTATCCCGGACTCGCTGCGCACGGCATTGGAACGCTTGTTGGTCGAGCGCAAGGAGATGCTGCCATGAAGGTGAAGGGTGCGGTGCTGCGCGAGATGGGCCTGCCGGCGCCATACGCGAAATCCCAGCCGCTGAAGATCGAAACCCTTGAGCTCGATGGCCCCGGCCCCGGCGAACTGCGGGTGCGGGTTGGTGCTGCAGGCCTGTGCCATTCCGACCTGTCGGTAATTGATGGCTCGCGGCCACGCGTGATGCCCATGGTGCTGGGACATGAAGCGGCAGGCGAGGTGGTGGAAGTGGGGCCGGACACGGCCGGATTTGAAGTGGGTGATCAGGTGGTGTTTTCCTTCGTGCCCACTTGCGGACACTGCATCCCCTGCGCCAGTGGACGCGCCGCCCTGTGTGAGCCGGGCGCGGCAGCCAATGTCGCGGGCAGCTTGCTCAGTGGCGCACGGCGCTGGCATGCCGCGGACAAGTCGGAATTGCATCATCACCTGGGCGTGTCTGCTTTTACCGAGCAGACCGTGGTGTCAGCGCGTTCGGCGGTGAAGGTGGACAGGAGCCTGCCACCGGAAATTGCCGCCTTGTTCGGTTGTGCAGTCATGACCGGCGTCGGTGCCGTCGTGAATACTGCCAAGGTCGCCGCAGGCGAAAGCGTGGCGATCTTTGGTCTTGGCGGCGTGGGGCTGGCGGCCTTGTTGGGTGCTGTCGCTTCAGGCGCCCATCCGATCGTGGCGGTTGATGTATTACCATCAAAGCTGGAGCTGGCGAAATCGCTGGGGGCCACGCATACGCTGCTGGCGAGCGAAGCGGACTGTGGTGCGAAGTTGCGCGAACTGACCGGTGGTGGCGCGCATTACGCGATCGAGACCGTGGGCAGCGAGCAGGTGTTGCAACAGGCCTACGCCGCCACGAGGCGTGGCGGAACCACGGTCACTGTCGGTTTGCCGCATCCGCAGAAAATGTTCTCGGTGCCCGCGGTCAGCCTCGTCGCAGAAGAACGCACGGTGAAGGGTTCCTACATGGGTTCGGCCGTGCCCTCGCGTGATCTGCCGCGTTTCATCGCGCTCTACCAGGCCGGCCGCCTGCCGGTGGACCGCCTGCTCACGCACACCCTGAAACTGGACGAGGTCAATCTCGCATTTGATCGGCTCGCGAAGGGCGAGGCCGTGCGACAGGTGATCGTATTCGATTGACTGCGCTCGTTCACTGCGCGTTATTCAAGGGGTTTGCGTCTCTTTTGCTTATCGGTGCGGTACTGCACCGGCGTCTTGCCAGCCCAGCGTCGAAAGGCCCGGTAAAACGTGCTCACCTCGGAAAAGCCGGTGAGATAGACAATATGCTCGATGGGCTCATCGGTATCGGCCAGTAGGCGCTTGGCCATGTTGAAGCGGAAATCGCCGAGGACCTGGTTGAAGCTGGTGCCGGCACGAGTAAGTTCCTGCCGCAGGCGACGTGGCGTGCGCCCGAGTGCTGTGGCCACCTGCTTGAGGTCACAGCGTTGGTATTCGAGTCCCTGCGCGAGCACGCGCTTGACCTCGTCCACGACGTCACGATTTTCCAGCTTGGCGAGCTGCCGGTTGGCATGTTCCTCGTGTACTCGCAGCAACTCCGGTTCTGAGTGTGGCGAGGGTCGGTCAAGCAGTTCGCGTTCGAAGTAGACCAGGCTCTCAGTGCTGTTGAAGTCCACGGGGCAGCCAAAGACTTTCGCATACTCCGCCGGGTTGTCGGGTTGCGCCACACACAGGCTGATGCGTGTCGGCTGAAAGGCACCATCAGTCACGTTTTTCAGGAACTTGATCAGGCCATATGCCACACAGATCTCGGTATGGCGCAGGATCGGGTGCTTGTCCTGGGTGATGGCCAGCGCAATGCAGTGTTCTTGCCCGTTTTGTTGCAGGCTGCCCATCAGTGCGTCACTGAAGAGTCGCGAGTAGCGCATGGCCCGGGTGCAGCCCTCACGGAAAGTCGGGCTGCTCATGAACAGGTACTCGAACACGTCACCGCGGTACGGTGGGATATACGGCGCGATGTGCAGGCCGATGTCTGGATCACCCGTGACCGATTCCACCGCTTCCCAGAACATCACTTGCGCTGCGTGCGGGGTGCGCAGCTCGGGCTTGTTCAGTGATTCGGGCTTGAATCCAATCTGGAAATAAACCGCATTGGTATCCACCCCTGCGCGCTGCATGGCCTCGTGTGCGTAGCTGATGAGCCGCCCGGAGTCCTTCATAACTTATTGATATATCTGCATTCAATCATTTGTCCACAGGGCCAAGTTTGCCCAAATGACAAGGCCTTGTCACCTGCAAGCCATAGCCGGGGGCGGCCAGTATTGGCACCGTAAGCCCCTGATCGACCCCATTGACCCGAATGAGCCAGCATGAACGTCAAAATTGAAATCGAGCGCAGCAGCCTGATCCCCGTCAATTTCTCCGAGGCACAGGTCCTCCTGCAGGATGTCGAAAGTACGATCCGGCTTTTCCCCAAGCTGCGCAGGCTGACGCGCCAGAAGGATGGTTCGCACTTGTGGGAACTGGCACCCATCGGCTCCAAGGTGGCGAACATTTCCCACGAAGTCAGCTTTGCCGCCAAGTTCATGGTCGATTCGAGCAAGGGCCTCGTGCACTGGCGACCGGTCAAGGGCAAGGGCAACGCGCATATCGAGGGGCAACTGCAGATGCACGAGCGTGAGGGACATACGCACATGAGCCTGTGCGTGAATGGCGAGCTGCGTGATGTGCCGATCCCCTTGATGTTCCGCTTGGTGGCGCCCGCCTTTATCCAGGGCAAGTTCGCGGCGCTGGTCGAGCATTATTTCGTCAAGCTGGGCCGGGAGCTGGGTCTGCCTGAGGACGGCATCAACGCCGCCACGTCACGCTGAGTACAAACCACAGTGGAGTGCCTGCAATCGCGGCAGCTCCAAGAACAGCCGTTTCAAGAACAACCATTTCAGGACATCCATCATGAGTAGTGCAGGCACGAATAAACGCGACAGCATGGGCTTCGGCCTGGCCCTGCTGAACCTGTTTGCCGGCTGGTCATTGATTGACAAGCTGGGGCTGCGCAAGCCCAGTGAGCGTGTGGTGTACCAGGCAACCAAGCTGGGTTTTCGCACGGCAGGCAGCGTGGGGCGTTCATTCAAGGCGATGCAGAAGCAGCTCAAGCCGGCGCGGCTGGGACATGTTGCACCGCGCGAGCTGTTTGACCTCACGCCAACTGACGAACAGCAGATGATGCGCGAGAGCGTGCTTGGCTTCGCCATGGAAGAACTGCGTCCTGTGGCGGCTGTCGCCAACGAGGCTTGCGCCGCGCCAGCCGAATTGCTCGCGGCCAGCATGGGCCTGGGGCTTAACCTGATGGGGGTGCCAGAGGAACTCGGCGGTGCCGGCAGTGAACGTTCCGTGATGACGAACGTGCTGATCAATGAGGCGATGGCGCAGGGCGACATGGGCCTGGCGGTGGCTTGCCTGGCCCCGTTGGCGGTGAGCCAGGCGCTGGTGCAATGGGGCAATGCCGAGCAGCAGTCGACCTATCTGCCGGCCTTCGTGGGCGACAAGGTGCCGGCCGCGGCCCTGGCGATCCA
Source organism: Nevskiales bacterium (assembly GCA_041620675.1). Classification (GTDB taxonomy): domain Bacteria; phylum Pseudomonadota; class Gammaproteobacteria; order Nevskiales; family DATLYR01; genus DATLYR01. Next base: position 33,416 of record JBFKCG010000001.1, on the reverse strand, counting down.
GGAAGCGCGGCCACTGTTTGATCCGCTGCTGCTGCAGGCCAAGGCACGCGAGGTTGGCGGGGGCTATGTCTTGAGCGGCGTGAAGTCACAGGTGGTGCGCGCGCACGAGGCGGAGGTGTTTATCATTGCTGCCGAGCTTGAAGGCAAGGGCCCGGCGCTTTTTATCGTCGAGTCTGCCAGTCCTGGCCTAAGCATTGAGGCCGAGCCGTCGATGGGCCTGCGTGCCGCCAGCATGGGTCGTGTCCACCTCAAGGACGTCAAGCTACCCCGTGGTGCACTACTGGGCGAAGCCAGTCCTGAGCTTTATCGCGAATGCATCCAATTGTCCCGCCTGGCCTGGTGCAGCCTGGCAGTTGGCACGGCACAGGCAGTGCTGGACTACGTCATTCCCTACGTGAATGAGCGCACTGCGTTTGGCGAGCCGATCAGTCACCGGCAGGCAGTCGCCTTCATGGTATCCACTATCGCCACTGAGCTGGAAGGCATGCGCCTGGTGACTTGGCGTGCGGCCAGTCGGGCGGAACAGGGCAAACCATTTGAGCGCGAGCTTGCGTTGGCGCACCGCCTTTGCGCGGAGCGTGGCATGGGTATCGGCAATGACGGCGTACAGCTGCTGGGGGGACATGGCTTCGTCAAGGAGCATCCGGTGGAGCGTTGGTACCGTGACCTTAGGGCCATCGGAATCATGGAAGGCGGCCTGCTGGTCTAGGGAGCGATAACGATGATCAATCTGGAAGTACCCAAGAAATTCACCATGCTGGTGCATCAGGCCAGGCAGGTGGCGAACGAGATCTTTCGCGCGAACTCGCGCAAGTACGACGTGGCCGAGCATGCCTACCCCAAGGAGCTGGACATGCTATCAGCGCTGCTGGATGGCATGAATGCCTCCGGTGAAAGTGGTGCCGGTGCCGCAGGCGTGCGGCGCGACAATGGCGATGCGCAGGGCAACAAGAACGGCAGCAATATGTCCACGGCGCTAGGGACAATGGCGCTGTGCTGGGGGGATGTGGGCCTGTTGCTGTCGATGCCGCGACAGGGGCTGGGCAATGCCGCCATTGCCTCGGTGGCCAACGAGGAGCAACTCGAACGCTTCAAGGGCTGCTGGGCCGGCATGGCCATCACCGAGCCGCACTGCGGATCGGATTCCGCAGCGATCCGCACCACCGCGACCAAAGAGGGCGACCATTACATACTCAATGGCGAAAAGATCTTCGTCACTGCCGGCGGGCGCTGTGATGCGGTAGTGGTGTGGGCCACGCTGGACCGCGCGGCCGGTCGTGCTGCCATCAAGTCCTTTGTTGTGCCCAAGGGCACGCCGGGCATGGAGGTGGTGCGTCTTGAGCACAAGCTCGGTATCCGCTCCTCCGATACTGCCACCATTCGCCTGGACAACTGTCGGGTCCCCGCGGCAAACCTGTTGGGTGAGCCAACCATCAATGTCGAGAAGGGGTTTGCCGGTGTCATGCAGACTTTTGACAACACCCGACCACTGGTGGCCGCAATGGCCATCGGCGTGGCACGCGCCGCACTCGACGAGACCCGGCAGCTGCTGGAACAGGCCGGCATCACAATAGACTATGTCCGTCCTGCGCAGGTGCAGTCAGCTGCCGCGGCCAGTTACCTGCAGATGGAGGCGGATTGGGAGGCGGCCTACCTGCTGACCCTGCAGGCGGCGTGGATGGCGGACAACCGCAAGCCCAACTCCCTACAGGCCTCCATGGCCAAGGCCAAGGCTGGTCGCGTGGGCACCGAAATCGCGCTGCGCTGCGTGGAGTTGTGCGGTAGCCTTGGTTACAGCGAAAATAGCCTGCTGGAGAAGTGGGCCCGGGATGCCAAGATCCTCGACATCTTCGAGGGGACCCAGCAGATTCAGCAATTAATCATTGCCCGCAGGCTCCTGGGCAAGACTTCGCAGGAGCTGAAATAAGGCGCGTGTTGCGCTTGTGACTGGGGTCCGCGATCGCGATGGTGGCTCCAGATATGGCTTGGGCGCATAACCGCGCACGATGCCGACATCCTTCTATGTTTCTTAAAGAGAGAGTCCGATGAAAGTACTAGTCAGCGTGAAACGAGTGGTGGACTACAACGTCCGCATCCAGGTCAAGGGCGATGGCTCCGGTGTCGTCACTGACGGCGTCAAGATGAGCATGAACCCCTTTGACGAGATCGCGCTGGAAGAAGCCATGCGCCTGAAGGAAAAGGGCGTGGTAACGGAAGTGGTCGCCGTCACCATCGGCGAGCAGAAATGCGAGGAACAGCTACGCACCGCGCTGGCCTTCGGCGCTGACCGTGCCATTCATGTGAAGTCGGACACCGCCGTGCAGCCACTGACCGCCGCACGCGTGCTGGCCGCGCTGGTCAAGAAGGAAGACGCGAAGATCCTGTTCACCGGCAAGCAGGCCATTGATGATGACAACAGCCAGACTGGCCAGATGACCGCCGCGTTGCTGGATTGCGCGCAGGCCACCTTTGCCGGCAAGGTCGAGATCGCTGACGGCAAGGCCACCGTGACGCGCGAGGTGGACGCCGGGCTGGAAACGCTGGAAGTGGACCTGCCGGCCGTGATTACCACAGACCTGCGCCTGAATGAGCCGCGCTATCTCAAGCTGCCAGACATCATGAAAGCCAAGAAGAAGCCGATTGAAGCGACGACGCTGGCTGATCTCGGCGTGGAAGCTGTCGCTGGCCTGAAGACCGTCAAGACCGTGCCGCCGTCGGCACGTGCGCCTGGCATCAAGGTCAAGACCGTGGATGAACTCGTCGCCAAGCTGAAGGAAAAAGGCCTGGTTTAAACCGTCTTGTCATCCTGAAGTGCACAGCACCGAAGGCTCCGTTGCAGCAGCCTTCGCTGAAATCAGGATGACAGCCCAAGCATTCAAAGGACAAAGACATGAGCAAGATTCTGATCATCGCCGAACATAGCGACGGCAAACTCAACGCCAGCACCGCGCGCGCCGTGAACTGCGCGGGCAGGATTGGTGGCGACATCCACGTCGCCGTGCTGGCCGCTGACCCGGCCGCTCCCGCCGCCGAGGCCGCCAAGCTGGAGGGTGTGGCCAAGGTCCTGACGGTTGCCAACGCCGCCAACACGAACCCGGTCGCGGCCGTTCTGGCACCACAATTGGCCAAGCTGGCAAAGGACGGGGCTTACAGCCATGTGCTGGCTCCCAATACCACGTTCGGCAAGGATCTCGCGCCGCGTCTGGCTGCCCTGCTGGGCGTATCCCAGGTCACTGACATTATGTCCGTGAATGGTGCCAACAGCTTTGACCGGCCAATCTATGCCGGCAATGCCATCACCACGGTGGAGACGCCAGCGGGCGAAACCGTGGTCGGCACGGTGCGTAGTGCCTCCTGGCCTGCGGCGGCTGCCAGTGGCAGTGCTGCCGTGGAAGCAGTGAGCGTGGACGTTGCGCTGCCCAGTCATACGCGTTATCTCGGCCTCAAGAAGGAGGGCGGTGATCGCCCGGACCTGCAGTCCGCACGCAAGGTGGTGTCCGGGGGTCGTGGCGTTGGCAGCGAGGAGAACTTCAAGATCATCTACTCGCTGGCTGACAAGCTCGGTGCTGCTGTCGGTGCCTCGCGCGCCGCAGTGGACTCCGGTTATGTGCCCAACGACATGCAGGTCGGGCAGACGGGCAAGATCATCGCCCCCGAGCTGTATATCGCGGTGGGCATTTCCGGCGCGATCCAGCATCTGGCAGGCATCAAGGATGCCGGCACGATCGTTGCCATCAACTCCGATGCCGATGCCTCGATCTTCGAGGTCGCTGACTTCGGCCTGGTCGGCGACCTGTTCAAGATCCTGCCCGAGCTCGAATCCAAGCTCTGATGATTCGCGACCCGGCCCGACCATACGGTCGGGCCGGGTGCTTTCGTTTGACCGGCCGTTGACTCGGCCGCGGTCCTGAATGACTACCCTCTCCTGAACCAGCCAATAGCGACTGGCATTCGCCCAGCGTCTTTGTTTATATAGTGGTATTGCATCGTGTGCGGGCACGTCGGTCGTCGTCTGCCTGCACCAAAGCCGGCGGCATGACCGGCGTTCAGGGGGAATTACACGAATGACAGAAGTTGCCTCACGCAAGCCCTGCATCCTGTTCGTCGACGACGAACCGCGCATCCTCAACACCATGCGCATCCTGTTCAAGCGCAGTTACGAAGTGCTGGTGGCAGCCAGTGGTGCCGAGGCATTGGAGATCTTGCGCAGCCGCGAGATCGATGTGATTGTCAGCGACCAGCGCATGCCGGAAATGACAGGTATCGAATTGCTGCGTCAGGCGCGCGAGCTGCGACCGAACGTCATGCGCGTGCTGTTGACGGGCTATTCCGAGTTGAATGCGATTATTGGCTCCATCAACGAGGGCGAGATCTTTCGCTTCGTGAATAAACCCTGGTCGAATGAAGACTTGCAGGAAACCCTGGCCAAGGCAGTGGATGCGGCCAAGGTAGATTGCGCCAGCCTGATGGCGGGCGCCCAGCAGGCGGCGGATGCGGTTGAGGCCGGTAACGAGCCGGGCGTGCTGGTCCTGGACAGCGATCCTGCCGGCCGCGCCAGCCTTGAGAGGGCATTGAAGAAGGATTTCGCCGAAGTGCATGCCGCCAGCAACATCGCCGATTGCGCACAGTTGCTGCTGGAGAAGCCGAATATCGGTGTGATCGTGACTGAGGCCTATGTTGAGGGCAAGCCGGTGACGAGCCTGCTGGCACTGCTCAAGCAATACCAGCCGCAGCTGGTGTCGGTGGTCATTACCGATCGCGCGGATGCCAACAATGCCATTGCCATGATCAATCATGGCCAGGTCTATCGTTTCCTGCTCAAGCCCTTGCGGGAGGGCATGACCAAGCTCAACGTAGTGTCGGCGCTACGGCACCATCAGGTCCTGGTGCGCAATCCAGCCTTGGCCAAGCGCCATGAGGTTGAGCACCTCGAGGCTGAGCCCGTCCAGATCAGCCTGCTCTCCCGATTGCGTCAGAAGATGTTCTCGCGCCAGGGCGTCTGAGCCTCAGCGGTTCAGCACAATCCTTCTTGCAGCACCGGCTGCGGTAAAGGCTCCCCCTACCCCGCCAATCCGCGCTTTCCGGGCCCGTCCAGAGTGCCCCGCCTATCCCATTCCGGACGAGATTCTGGCGTGGTCGCGCCCTTTGTCCAAGCATGAGCAATCGTGCACAAGTTCGGCCTTTTTCTTTCCTGCAATGTGTCCCAGCGCACGAACACAGGCCTTTGCTAGTGACAGGCTGGTTGTCAGGAGAAATGGAAATGTGCCAGCCCAGTCAAAGTTCAATCGTACTGGCGCCACGGCACATTACTGACAACGGGTAGCCGGCCTGAGCCGGCACCCAGAGGTAAGACCCATGAGTCACCAACCAGCCCGTAGAGCATGCACCCTTTTTGTGAATAGCAATTCAGAAGTGCTTTCCAGCATGCTCGTACTGTTTCGCCGCAAATATGACGTCCTGCTTGCGAAAAGCTGCTCGGAGGCGCTGGACATCCTGAAGAAACACAAGGTGGATGTCGTGGTATGCGAACAGCATATGCCCGTAATGAGTGGCGCTGAGTTCCTGCGCATGGCAGCCGAGCTGCAACCCAAACTTATGCGTGTCCTGCTGATCGCCTACGAGGAAATGGAAACGGCCGTTCATCCGGAGCAGGAAGGCGAGTCGTTTCGGGTCGTCAACCGGGACTGCTCCAAGGTTGAAATGGTGGATACGCTCAACCGCGCGCTGAAGTACGCACGCGCTCTCGGAGACGGGACGGACCAGCCGGCCAAAGCTGATGCCTCGTCAGGGAATGCAAAAGGCCAAATCAATGGCAATGGCGAGGTGCACGGCCAGGGCGGTACGAAAGCAGGCCGGAAAGGGAATGGCGCGAGCGGCAAGGGCAAGCAAAGCGGCATCATGATCTTGGACAACGACCCCGATGGCCGTGCAAACCTCGAGAAGATACTGCGCCGCAATTTTTCGGATGTGCATGCCACGGGCAGTGTGGCGGAATGCACCTTGCACCTGCTACGCAATCAAAACGTCGGTGTCTTCGTGACCCAGGCGAATGTGCAGGGCAAGTCGGTGGACAGCCTGCTGAGCTTGCTCAGGCAATACCAGCCACGACTGGTGACGATCATCATTACCAACCGGGCTGGCGCAAACGATGCGATCCGCATGATTGACGAGGGGCATGCCTACCGTTTCCTGGTCGAGCCCTTGCGCGAAGGGATTACCAAGATTTCCGTGGCTTCGGCCATGCGCCATCACTCGGAACTGGCGAAACCCCCCCAACCCCAGAAACGATCGCTGCCAGCGGAGAACGACTTGGCAACGGAAGAGGAGACGCCAAGCATGCTGAGGCGACTGCGCAATTTTGCCTTCCGTGAAGATCTAGATGTCGAACACCATAGGTAGTGTCTCGATCTTGACACAACCACTATAGGTTGATACAAAACCAGCATCTCTCTCCAATTAGGGGGCATGCATGCTGAGTCATCCCCACCAGCCGGAGGCATTCCGGACTCCCAGCGTCTCCCTGACCCCACCCCGATGGCCAAGCATGGCCATGCATGGGTTGACCCCAATTTGTCATCGAAGGCGGGCAGGCTGACCCGCCTTTTTTCTGTTCGGCGCAGCCGGAGCTATCAATAACAGACCTCAAAAGAGGCGGCACTAGGGAGGACCAGAGATGAAAACGAAGCACCTGCGTGAAGCTTTGATCCTGGCGGGTTTGTTGCTGCTGTTATTGCCGGCCGAAGCAAGTGAGGAAACGGCCGGTGTCCGTGCACTGGTGGTCACGGCCACCGCCTATAACTCCGTGGTGGAGCAGACAGACGATGATCCCGAGATCGCGGCATGGGGTGACCGCCTGGAGCCGGGCATGAAGAGCATCGCGGTTTCACGCGACCTGCTTGATATGGGCCTGAAGCGCAACGCCAAGGTTCGTATCCATGGCCTGCCGGGAGAATACGTCGTGCTCGACAAGATGCACGCGCGCTGGGAAAACCGCATCGACATCTACATGGGTAAAGACACCCAGGCGGCGCGACATTTTGGCAAGCGCACCGTCAAGATCTACTTGTCGGATCTTTAGGCAAGACCTCCGCGCGGGTCCCTAGCGAAGGCGCGGTTTGCGTTACGGCGCGTTCGGGCCATCACCATAGGTGGCGAGCAGGTAATCGCGGATATCGGCGGATTCGAACATCTCGGTGCCGGTGTTGGGATCAACCAGGTATGGCACCTGCTGGCGGCCGGTGTGCTCAAACAGGCGCAGGCGGTTGCGGCCCTTGATGGGCCGGTCCTTGAAGAACGTGGTACGGACAGACGGCGGCCCCAGTTGCTGCCACTCCGCCTTGCCGGTATTGCGCAGCAGGTAGGGCAGTTCCAGTTCGCACAGGACTTCCCGCACCAGCCGGGAAAATGGGCTGGATTCAAAACTGTATAACTCAAGCGGCTGGGCGGGCGGCTTTGATGGCTTGGCCTTGAGGCCGCGCGGCCAGCGCAAGCCGGAGGCGAGATTGGAGGTGGCGACTTGGGCCGCGCGCAGGGATTTGGGTGCGGGTTTGCCGCGATAGGTTTGCCACAGGTATTCGATGATGTCGGCCGACTCGTACAGTCGGGTGCCGGTATTGGGGTCAACCAGGTAGGGGAACTGGTGCTTGCCGCCGAGCTGTTTGACCACGGCCCGGAAACGACGGCCACCCTTGGGGCAGGGGTAGATCATCGCATCCAGGTCAAGCTCGGTCAGGGCTTCGCGTACCAGGCGACAGTAAGGGCAATCCTCATATTCATACAGCTCCAGCGGCTTCCCGGGCTGGCGACTGCGCGAAGAAGCATTGGTGCCGCGCCAGCCACGCGCAGTGCTGGTCAGTAGGGACGCTGTGACATCAAGAAAACGCAACATGACGGGGGTCTCGTGGCTAAGCGGGTTCGACAAACAGCCATGTTACCCCGACACCACCGATGTTGCGCTAACATCGCAGAAGGTCGACAAGGAGCATCCCATGAGCCATAGCCCTGCTTTTCTGAAACTGGTGGACGAGGCACGTACCCGTATTCGCGAGATACAGGCAGCTGAGTTGCCGGACGCCTTGAAGAAAGAACCGGGCGCGCTGATTGATGTGCGCGAGGAAAGCGAGTACGCGGCGGCACATGTCAAAGGTGCCGAGCATATCGGCAAGGGCGTGATCGAGCGTGACATTGAGTCCAAGCATCCCGACCGCAGCGAAACCCTATACCTGTATTGCGGTGGAGGATTTCGCTCTGCGCTTGCTGGCGACGCCTTGCGCCAGATGGGATACAAGAATGTGGTAAACGTAGATGGCGGTTGGCGCGCCTTGCAGGAGATCATGCCAGTCGAACGTTGAGCGCAAACAATAATCGCGCGAATAACGAAACAACAGGGGGGAGCGCATGAACGAGGTAAGCGAGAAAAAGCCGGGCCTGGGCTATGCCTGGTACGTGGTGGCTGTGCTGATGGTGGCCTATGTGTTTTCCTTCATTGATCGGCAGATCCTCAACCTGCTGGTAGGGCCGATTCGAGCCGATCTGGATATCAGCGATACGCAGATGAGCCTGCTGATGGGCTTCAGCTTCGCACTGTTCTATACCATCTGTGGCATTCCGCTGGGCCGACTGGCTGACTCCAAGAGCCGGCGCACCATCATCGCGGTGGGCATTTTATTCTGGAGCATCATGACGGCTGCCTGCGGCACCGCGCGCCACTACTGGCAGTTCTTCCTCTACCGCATGGGCGTGGGTGTTGGCGAGGCGACACTCTCGCCATCCGCCTACTCATTGATCGCGGACTACTTCCCCAAGGAGAGCCGTGCCACCGCTATCAGCGTGTATTCGATGGGCATTTACATCGGCTCGGGCCTGGCATTCCTGTTGGGTGGGCTGGTGATCAAGTTTGCGCAAGGCCAGGGCGAAGTCGTGTTGCCTCTGGTGGGCTCGACACGGCCCTGGCAGATGATCTTCTTCATCCTCGGCATCGCTGGTGTGCTGTTCACGGTGGTGATGTACACGGTCCGGGAGCCGGCGCGCCAGGGCTTGAGTGGGGCAACCGCCGGCGTGCCCTTCAAGACCGTGCTCGCGTACATCAAGCAGAATCGCAAGGCGGTGTTGTGCCACAACTTTGGTTTTGCGCTGATGGCATTCACGGCCTACGGCGCGGCGGCCTGGATCCCGACCTTCTTCATTCGGCACCATGGCTGGACTGCTGCCGAGATCGGGGTGGCCTATGGCACCGTGATCATGATCTTCGGCACGTTTGGAATCGTTGCCGGTGGACGCCTGTCGGACTGGATGGCGCGCCGCGGGCATGAGGACGCGAACATGCGGGTGGGCCTGCTGGCTGCCATCTGTGGCATTCCCTCGGGAATCGCCTTTCCATTGGTGCCAGATGCCAACCTGTCGATGGCGATGGTGGCGGTGTCAACGGTGTTCCTGAGCATGCCGTTTGGTGTGGCGCCGGCCGCGGTCCAGGAAATGATGCCAAACGACATGCGTGGCCAGGCTTCGGCGCTTTATTTGTTCATCGTGAACTTGATCGGCCTGGGCGTAGGTCCCACCGCCGTGGCCTTGGCGACCGATTACCTTTTCAAGAGTGATGCCGCGATTGGTTATTCCTTGTTGCTGGTGGGTTCGCTGGCACAAACCGGTGCCCTGATCCTGCTATGGGCCAGCCTGGCTCCGTACCGCCAGAGCCTGGCGAACCTGCGTGAATGGCTGGGCGCACGACAGGGAGCAAGCGTGACTTGAGGTTGTTGGTTGCTTGCCTATTGATGCTGACAGCGCTTCGGGCCCAGGCGGGATGCGATCGTGAAGATTTCGTCCTGGCGATAGACATTGGCCACTCGGTGCGAGACCCGGGCGCCACCAGCGCACGCGGCGTACCGGAGTACCAGTTCAACAAGAATCTGGCGGGAAGGCTTCTGAATGCCGCGCGCACGCGCGGCTACAAGGAGGCCTTCATCATCAACGATGGCGATGCCGTGATGCGCCTGAAGGAACGCGCCGAGCTGGCCGATGACATGGATGCGGACCTGCTGCTATCCATCCACCATGACTCGATGCCAGAAAAATACCTGAGCAAGTGGAAGTACCAGGGCGTCTCGCTGCGCTACGGCGACCAGTTCAGCGGGCACTCCATCTTCATCTCGGAAAAGAACGAAGAAGCGAAAGACAGCCGCCTGTTCGCCGACCTGCTCGGCCGTGAATTGCGCGCCCGCAAGCTCAAGCCAACCTTGCACCATGATGGCTATCGCAGCCGCAGGCTGCTGGATAAAGAGCTCGGAATCTACCGATTCAACCAGCTGATCCTGCTGTATTCCGCGGAGATGCCCGCGGTGCTGTTCGAGGCTGGTGTCATCCTCAATCGCGATGAAGAGCTCTTGCTGACCACGACCGCCCATCAGGACCGGTTGATCGACGGCATCCTGGCCGCTGTCGACAAGTTTTGTGCCCGCTAGTGCGAGGGCCCAGGGCGCTAGGCCAGGTTGATGTCACGCATCAGGCTTTCCTGTGCAACTGAGGCCACCAGCACTCCCTCGCGGTTATAAATCAGTCCCCGGCTGAGCCCACGACCCCCCTGGGCACCGGGACTGTCCATGACGTACAGCAGCCAGTCATCCACGCGGCAGTCGTGATGGAACCACAGTACATGGTCAATGCTGGCGCAGATCACGTTGGGCTGCAGGTAGCTGATGGCATGCGGCAGCATGGCCGTGCTCAGGAGGTTGAAGTCGGTGGCATAGGTCAGTACGCACTGGTGCAGGATCGGATCATCCGGCAGGCGGCCAGCGGCGCGGAACCAGATTTGTTGTCGCGGTGAGGTGGCGGTCGGGGTGAATGGATCCATCGGTGACACTGGCTTGAACTCGATGGCGAGCTCGCGCAAGTAGCCCTTGCGCAACTTGTCGGGGCAGCGGTTTGCGGATTGCCTGCGCAATTCAGCCTGGCTGGTCAATGTCTCGGGTGCGGGCACATCCGGCATCGGTGTCTGGTGTTCGTGACCGTTCTCGGAGACCTGGAACGAGGCCATCATGCTGAAGATCGGCACGCCATGCTGCACAGCTTTCACGCGTCGCGTGACGAAGCTGCGGCCCTCACGGATGCGCTCCACCTCATAAACGATGGGCGCGGCCATGTCGCCGGGCCGCAGGAAGTAGGCATGCAGCGAATGCGCGCGCCGCCCGGCCTCTACCGTGCGATTGGCGGCGACCAGTGCCTGGCCCAGTACCTGGCCACCAAACACGCTTTTGCCGCCAAGGTCACGGCTTTGCCCACGAAACAGGTTGAGTTCGAGGGTTTCCAACTCCAGTACCTGCACCAGATCCTGCAGCATCTGGTTCATGGGCGTGGATTTGGCTTCAGGTGCGTTCTTTCCCATTGGGCGTGGACCGTCTCATAATGACACTGGGCTGATTAACGCAGGCGCCGCGGCGCCCTGCGCAGGGGATGCAAGCAACTATGCATGATAAACGAGCCACTCATGGTGTGCGGCCGGTGCCCGAGCACGAGGTCAACATCGCGCCGCCCTCAAAATGGCTGATGCTGGCCGAAGGTCGTGCCTGGGCGGAGTACGCAGCCTTCTTTGTCAGCATGCCCTGGCTGCGTCGCTTGCCCAAGGGCGATGGCCAGCCAGTGGTGGTCATTCCCGGCTTTGGTGGCAGCGACCTCTCGACCTTGCCGTTGCGGCGCTTGCTAGGCCGACTGGGCTATGCCGCGCATGGCTGGGAGTTGGGCCGGAATATCGGGATGAACACCCGCATCAAGCATGCCCTGGCCCGCAGCGTGGAATCCCTGCATGACCGCCATGGTCAGACAGTGAGTCTCATCGGCTGGAGCCTGGGTGGCGTGTATGCGCGCGAGATGGCGCGATACGCACCAGAGCATGTGCGACAGGTCATCACCCTGGGCAGCCCGATCAATGGGCATCCCTCGGCGAACAACGTTGCCGTGTTGTTCCACATGGCCAATCGTGGCAGGCAAGTGAATCTCGATTGGGAGTCCTTCCAGAAGCGGCGTGTGCCGCCGCCGGTTCCTTGCACGGCCATCTACAGCAAGAGTGACGGCATCGTGGCCTGGCAGTGTTCGCGCGAAGAGCCGGCACCGCATACTGAAAGTGTTGGCGTGCTGTCCAGTCATTTCGGCCTGGCGGTTAACCCGCTGGTGCTGACGATCATTGCTGATCGTCTGGCCCAGCCGGAGGGCGGATGGAAACCCTATCGTTCGAAGGCATGGCATAAGCGGCTGATTCACGCGGAGCATCCCTTAACCACAACTTGAGCACCGGCCGGGACACGCGGGGTGCGAGGAGGGCAGATGACGATCTCACGCACGACACAGGGGTTCATTGCTGTATTGCTACTGCTGTCATTGACTGCTTGCGGCAAGCGAGACGGCAATGATGTGCAAGAGGCCGCCAGTCAGGCCGGGCAAGCCGACCAGGAGCGCAGGGGCGAGGCCCCCTTGTTTGAGGGGCTGGGCGATCACACGCATCCCGTGACGACCCGCTCTGAAAAGGCACAGCAGTATTTCAACCAGGGACTGATCCTGGCGTTTGCCTTCAATCATGCCGAATCCGCCCGCTCGTTCCAGGCCGCGCAGCGGCTCGATCCAGATTGCGCCATGTGCTACTGGGGTGAAGCCCTGGCGCTGGGCCCCAACATCAATGCGCCGATGTTCCCGGATGCCGTTCCGCGCGCCTGGGCTGCCGCGCGCAAGGCGCTGGAGCTGTCCAGCCTGGTGACGCCTCGTGAGCAGGCCTACATCCGTGCACTGCAGCTTCGATACCGTGAAAAGCCGATGGAAGATCGCAGTGGACTGGATCGCGATTACCGCAACGCCATGCGCGCGCTTTCGCAACAGTATCCGGATGACCTGGACGCCGCTGCGCTTTACGCGGAGGCCATCATGGACACCACGGCTTGGGACTATTGGGAGGATGATGGTTCCCCGGGCCCGCAAACCGAGGAACTGTTGCAGGTGCTGGAAGGGATAATGCGCGAGAATCCCAATCACCCGCTGGCCCTGCACCTGTATATCCATGCGGTTGAGGCCTCGCCGCGCCCTCAGATGGCCGAAGTCGCGGCGGATCGGCTGGCCAGGCTGGTGCCGGGCGCGGGTCACTTGGTCCACATGCCAGCGCATATCTACATGCGCGTGGGACGTTATGCAGACGCCTCGGACATCAACGAGCGCGCGGCCGCTGTGGACGAGGCCTACATCAGCCAATGCAAGGCACAGGGGTTTTATCCTGCAGCCTATTACCCGCATAACGTGCACTTCCTGTGGTGGGCAGCCACCACGGAAGGCCGCAGCCGGCTGGCGATCAAGACCGCACACAAGCTGACCGAGCTGGTTACGCCTGAAATGGCGCGTGAATTCGCCATCGTGGAACCGTTGTTGGCGGTTCCGCAACTGGCTTACCTGCAGTTTGGGCAATGGGATGAGGTGCTGGCGGCTTCATTGCCTCCAGCGGACTTGCCGTTGGCCTCGGCGCTGGTTTCTTACGCCCAGGGCATGGCCTTGACCAACAAGGGCGACCTGTCGGCGGCTGCGCAGAAACTCAAATCCCTGCGCGAACTGGCCAAGTCTGCGCAATGGAAGCCTTACGACGTCTACCAGGTGCCGGCTGAGCAGATCGTTGAGATTGCCGAATTGCTGCTGGACAGCCAATTGTTGATGGGCAGCGGGGATAAGGGCGGCGGGCTTGAGCGCTTGCGCAAGGCCGTGAAGAAGCAGGATGTGTTGCCCTATATGGAGCCGCCGTATTGGGATTACCCGATCCGGCAGTCGCTGGGCCGCGCGTTATTGACGGTTGGCCTTGCCAAGGAAGCGGAGCAGGTATATCGCGAAGACCTGCGTCGTCATCCGCGTAATGGCTGGTCGCTGTATGGCTTGTCGCAGGCCCTGAGGGCGCAGGGCAAGCTGGCGGCAGCCGATGAGATCAAGCGGCGCTTTGACCTGGCCTGGTACCGTGCCGACATCAAGCTCAGCGCCTCACGCTTTTAGGCAAGGTACGGGCTGCCTTGTCGGGGCGACTGGCAGCGATCACATTTCCAGCACCAGCTTGCCGACGGTCTGGCCAGACTCCAGTGCCTGATGGGCAAGGGCCACATCCGCCAACGGATAAGTTGTGATGCTTGGTGCACGCAGTTCGCCGCGCTCGAATCCGGCCAGGATTTGCTGCATGGCGGGTAGCAGCAGGTCAGCACGCTGTGACAGGAAGCTGAGGTTGAAGGCCAGCACGCTGCGGTTGTCGGTGGTCAGGTTCAATGGGTTGAAGCGCGGCGTGCGTAGCCAGTCCCAGGCCAGCTTGGCCCAGTTCGGGCGTCCCCCTTGCCTGGGCAACATGCTGTGAAAGCCATAGACCACGAGGCGGCCTAGCGGGGCAAGGTGACGATAGCTGTCTTTCAGGGTGGACACGCCGTTGGCATCCAGGATCAGGTCATAGCCGGCAGGCGCGAGCTGCCTGGCACGCGGCCATAGCGCCTCACTGGATTTGTCGATGACATGATGGGCGCCGAGTTCAAGTGCCGCGGCGACCTTGTGTGGCGCACCCACCACCGCAGTGGCCTTGGCACCCGCGCGTTTTGCCAGCTGCAAGGCGGCACTGCCGACGCCACCGGCGGCGGAATGCACCAGCACGTGCTCGCCGGGACGCACATGCGCCAGTTCCATGAGTGCGAACCAGGCCGTCAGGTAGATGGTGGGGATGGCGGCTGCCGTTGCGGTGTCCATCTGCGCCGGGATTGCCATGACTTGGCGGGCTGGCAGGACCAGTTGAGAGGAATAGCCATTGAACAAGCTCACGCCGAGCACGCGCTGTCCTGATGTAAGACCGTTAACGCCGTCGCCGACCGCCGCGACCTCCCCTGCCACTTCGAAGCCCGGGGTGATCGGCCAGCCAACCAGTTGCTTGGCTGAGGCGTAGAGTCCCATGCGGATGACGCAGTCGGCATAGTTCACGCCGGCATGGTTGACCTTGATCAGCACCTCACCCGGACCGGGCCTGGGATCGGCCTGCGCCTCAAGCGACAAACGGTCATAGCCGCCCGGCTTATGGATTACGATGGTTTTCATGGTTCATGCGGCATTCAGCCAGTGCTGTTAGGGTAGCAAGACAGTTTGTGACCTGCGGTCCAAAATGAACAGATGATTCTCCGGAGGCTGGCCATGATGAAACGAAATGTGCTTGCTCAGGCTATCGCAGGTCTCTTGCTGGGCGCTGCATGTTGGCTGCCGCTGGCCGCGCCGGCACAGGAGGGGGGCGAGGCCGCTCCCGCCATGACCGATCCTGCACTGGAAGAAGAACGCGCCCGTGTTCGCAAAGAGTTGGAGCAGCGCGAGGCCGAACGTAATCAGCAGCGGCAGGCAATCTGTGAGCAGGCGCGCGCCGAAATCCAGCGCATCGCTGATGTCCCCCCGCGCTCGGTCATGCGCACGAATGAGGATGGTTCGACTTCGCGCATGACGGAAGAGGAGCACGCGGCACATCTGGGAACCCTGCGCACTGCAGAAACCGAGAACTGTCAGTAAACCAGGGTGTCCAATCCCCCAAGGGTTATACTCGTGACTATAAGAACAGGAACTGACTCATGAAAATCTTCAACTCTCTGCCGCAGACAATTGCTGCCACCTTGGTGCTGATGGCGACGGGCGTAATGCCGGCTCATGCGGCGAAATGCGATCGCGAAGACACCTTTACCAAGAACGAAATCTCGCAGAAGGCCGAGGCGTTCTTCGGTGCCCTGACCGAGGGTCTCGCACAGGTCATTGAGAAAGTGTTCAAGGAGCAGGGGCGACCCAACGCTTATATCGCGGGCACCGAAGCCAGCGGCGCGATTGGCGTCGGCTTGCGTTATGGCGAAGGCACGGTGTTTCACAAATGCGCCGGTACGCGCAAGGCCTACTGGCAGGGCCCATCGGTCGGCTGGGATGTGGGCGCCAATGCGTCCAAGACTTTCGTGCTGATCTACAACCTCAAGAACCAGGATGACCTGTACCAGCGCTTTCCCGGCGTGGAGGGCACTTTCTACTACGTGGCTGGCGTCGGCGTGAATTACCAGCGCAGCAATAACATCACCTTGGCTCCAATTCGTACTGGCGTGGGCCTGCGCGCGGGCGCCAATATCGGTTACCTGCACTACACCAAGAAGCACTCGTGGCTGCCGCTCTGAGCTAGGCAGCGTGGTCCCGCTTTAGTGATGGCTTAGTACCCGCCGTCCTTCCAGACGTTATCAGTTCGGCGTCGTCCACCCCCCTTGCGGCGGGCTTTCCCGTCCAGACGGATTTCCTGGCGCTTGTCTTCGGTGCGACGCCTTTGGTAAATACGGCGATCTTCGACGGGGACGTAACGGCAGCGGCAATGGCAACTTTGGGGGTTGTCGCATCGTGAAAGTGGAAGAATCGGCACACTGGTCTTTTCGAAACGTACATTCTCAAGTTTCCGTGCCTCGTTGCAGGAATCCTCGTGCAGCACGATCTGCATCAGCTTGGGCCGCAATTCAGTGGCGGGCTCAAGGGGCGGGGGCTCGACCTTGCGGTGGAGCTGCAGCCAGACAACGGTGGCGGCAATAATCGCCACTAGCACCAGGCCAATCAGGAGATACAAGGCATCGCTCCGATGTACATGGGCCTGATTGTACGAGGCGGCCCATGGAAAATCACGGATTTGCTGCGCTATTGACAGGAGGCGGCTGAGGGCTGATTTTTACATTGCTCCATTGGGCCGACTTGGTTAGCATGCTCGCCCTCCCACGACAGAGCCGGCCCCGGTTCCAGTTGCTTTATCCTGGTGCGCTGATAGTTTCAGATCATGCATTTCAAGTTCACACTGCTATTTGGCCTGATGTCACTGCTGTTGTCGGCAGAGCTGCCGGCCGCAAGTGCTGATTTTCCACGACCAGCCGCGCTTGAGCCGCGAGTTGCGTTCTGGCGTCAGATATTTGCCGAATACTCCGAGTACCAGTTGGTGGTGCACGACGCAAGGTATCCGTGGAAAGTCATCAAGGTGCTGGATTTTCGGCCCCTGAAGAAAAGCGGTGTATCAGCGGCCAATATCGAGCTGTCCATGCGCAACGCGGAAAAGCGCGAGCGCATCCTGATCGACAAGATGTTTGAGCGCCTGCACAAGATGCGTGACCACCCGACCTCGTTGAGCGCGGAAGAACGACACCTGTGGAAGCTATATTCCGATCATCGAGATTCCAGCCGGTTCCTCGCGGCACGAGGGCGGGTTCGCGTGCAGCGTGGCCTGCGGGAACAGTTCACGCAGGCCATAACAATCTCGGGCCGCTACCTGCCACAGATGGAGAAGATCTTTCGGGATGCTGGCCTGCCCGTCGAATTGACGCGCCTGCCCTTCGTTGAGTCAAGCTTCAACGTGAAGGCCTATTCTAAGGTGGGGGCCGCCGGCATCTGGCAGTTCATGCCGGCGACCGCGCGCCAGTACATGCGCCTCAATGAAGTGGTTGATGACCGTCGTGACCCGTTGTTCTCGACCGAGGCGGCTGCGCGTCACCTGGCAGAGGATTACCGCGTGCTGAAATCCTGGCCGCTGGCAATCACGGCCTATAACCATGGCCGAGGCGGCTTGCTCAAGGGAATGCGGGCGCTGAATACCCGTAACCTCGCCGACCTGATCCAGCATTACGAGTCGCCCAATTTTGGCTTCGCCTCGAAGAACTTCTACGCTTCATTCCTTGGCGCACTGGATGCCTACCGCGACCACAAGAAGTACCTGGGCAACGTGCCGATTGAGTCGCCTCTGATCTATTCGGAATTCGTGACCAAGCACTATGTCAGCTATCGCGCCTTGCAGCACCTATCGGGCCTGACGCCGGAGAAGTTCCGGGAAATGAACCCGGCCTACCACCCGCAGGTGGTGGAGGGAAAGCTCCTGGTCCCGCCGGGGCATCGCATCCGTATCCCGGCCGGGCTGCGACAGGTGTTCGCCGCCAAGTACCATGGCCTGGGTCCGACCCAGCTGGCGGGCTCGCAAAAGCATTACTACCAGTCGCACAAGGTGGCACGCGGCCAGTCAATCGGAGGCATTGCCCAGAGTTACGGCGTGAGCGTCAAGTCAATCCAGGCCGCCAATGACCTCGGCAGTAAAACCCAGATCCGTGTCGGCCAGGTGCTGAAGATTCCGCCGCGGGAAGATACGACGACCGTCTTGGTACCACCACCCATTAGGCAAGCTGAGAAGCCTGTCGCCAAGGCCCCGGCGAAACCCGAGCCAGCCAGGCAGATAGTGCATCGCGTCACGCAGGGACAGACCCTGGAAGTGATCGCGAAACGCTATAACAGCACGGTCAAAGCCATCATGACGGCGAATAAACTCGACAGCCCGCACCGGCTGCGAGTGGGGCAGGTGCTGGAAATTCCCAATAGCTAGCGAGCAAATCGCTCACGGCTGCAACTGAACAAGGACATTGCCATGCGGATAGCTGTGATTGGTGCCACAGGCATGCTCGGCCAGCACACGGCTCGCGCGCTCTTGGCGCGGGGTCATGCGCTCCATGTGATTCATCGTGCCAGTTCACGAGTGGATACCCTGGCCGGCCTGCAGTACACGTCAGCGGTCGCGGAGCTGGATGACAAGCGGTCCTTGACCGAAGCCATGGCGGATGTGGACGCGGTGATCAATTGCGCGGGCTACTATCCGACCCTTCCGCGCCCGTGGCGGGAAGATGTCGCGGTCGCCACCGCGCAGATGGAAAACTTTTACGCGGCCTGCGCGGCGCACGCCCTCAAGAAGATTGTTTACCTGGGCGGTGCCATCGCCCTTCGCCGCAACCCAAGCGGTGAGCCGGGTGATGAGACGCTGGCCTACGCCGATGAACCGGACAACAAGAACCCGTATGTGCAGGTGAAGTGGGCCATGGACCGGCAGGCACTGGACCATGCAGCCCGTGGATTGCCGGTGGTGATCGGCATCCCGAGCATGACCTTTGGCGAGTACGATTACGGCCCGACCACCGGCCGCCTGATTGTCGAGATCGCCAATGGCACCCTGCCCGGGTACGTGCGTGGCAATCGCAATGTCATCTATGCCGGGGATGCAGGCCTTGGCTTGGCTCGAGTCTGCGAGGACGGGGTGCCTGGTGAGCGTTATCTCTTGACGGGCAGCAATCTCAGCATGGATGAGCTGGTCGGCAAGATCGCGGCGCTGTCGGGCAAATCGGCTCCTGGCGCCATCCCGTTGCCGGTGGCCAAGTTCGTGTCGGCGCTGCAGTCCCTGCGTTATCGGTTGGTTGGCGGGGCGTTACCCAAGGTGGATGCCACCGCGATTGCGGTCATGTCCGCCGGGCAGTTCCTGAGCGGCGCCAAGGCAGAAAAAGAACTTGGCTTCAAGGCCACGACCCGCGTCGATGAGGCGATTGAGCGCGCCCTGAAGTGGTTTCGTGCCGAGGGCTATGTAGGCTGAACAGTCCGTTGGGGGCTGTCCCTAGGTCAGGCACGAATGGCGACGCCATGGCCCTTGAAATCATCGGACAGGATTTCAAAGGCGGCACGGTGTCTTGTGGATAGAATCTCGGTGCTACCACTGCGCTTGTCGGTTAGCGTCAACTCACAGGCCGCGAGCTTTGCGTTGAGGCAGCACTTGTCGCCGCCGGGCGGGTTGTAATAGCGCAATCCGACAAACGCATCAGGCTTGGCATGGATGCGCCCTTCCAGGCCGTGTGTCGCACTCTCGGCAGAAAATGACCAGTCGAAATACCCAAACGTGCCGCGATTTCTCAGCGCTTGGGCGAGGCCGTTGAAGGCGTGTTCCTGCTCGTTATGCCGCAGCACGATTGGCGTCATGAAAGGCGTCCAGAATGGCCCCAGCTTGATTCGCGCCGTGGCGACTTCCAGGAATGAGTCCGTCGCATTATCAAATCCGGCAACCTGCCCATAGGCATAGTGATCAGTGTGCTGCCTGCCCCAGTTGTGGTTCTGGCTGCCCACCCAGTTGTCAATGCGCATGTCCTGGCCATTCACCCGCAGCGAGCCATTGAACACGGCCAGGGGCCGGCCAACCAGGCTCTTGGCCTTGGGCAGTGCCTTGTCATAGAGACTCATTGGAAAATGAAACAGTGGCGCTGAACCACCCCCGTAATACAGATCCCATTCAATGCGGTCGTTGCTGGTTTGTGCCCAGCCGCTGGATGAAGACGGCGTCAGCACAGCATCCGCGACCGCGACTTCGAAGCGATCACTGGCGAAGCGACAGTCACCGAGCGGCACTTCGCGCTTGACGGCGGTCAGTCGAGAACCGTCGCCATCCGACCAGATGCACCATAGCTCTCCGATGGCGGCATCCGGTTGACCCTTTGGGCTGAACAGCGTGTAGCGAATCCAGAAAGCCAGCGGTTGCGTGGGGTGGTTGGCGCGCAGCCAAAAGCTCTCGTAGTGTCCCCCGCGCTGGTTGTCACGCCAGCGGGCATGGTTGTAATTCGACAGCAGTGCATTCACGGGCATAATTGATGCGTAAGGAGCCTGATACTGAGAGTATGACGACGCCCGATCCCAGACAACCATCCCGGACGTAACCGCGCATGAGCATTGACCTGATTAATCGTCGCGACCTGCAATTCCTGCTGTACGAACTGCTGGACGCCGAAAAGCTTGCGCAGTACCCACGCTACGCGGAGCACAGCCGCGACACCTTCGACGCGGCACTGGATCTGGCCGAGGGCCTGGCTACCAGCCAGTTTGCGCCGCATAACCGCAAGGCCGACCTGAACGAGCCGCAGCTGGTCGACGGCCACGTCAGGCTCATCCCGGAAGTCCGGCCTGCATTGCGCGCCTACATCGAGGCGGGATTCATGCGCGCGCAGCTGGACTATGACGCGGATGGCATGCAGTTGCCCCACACCATCGCCACCGCCTGTGAGTCCTACTTCCAGGCCGCGAACGTAGGCACGGCGGCTTATACGATGCTGTCCAAAGGCGCTGCCAACCTGTTGGCTGCGTATGCCAGTGATGAACAGAAACGCTTGTTCATGCAGCCAATCCACGCGGGTCGTTTCTTCGGCACCATGTGCCTGTCGGAACCGCATGCGGGATCATCGCTGGCGGACATCAAGACCCGCGCCGAGCCACAACCGGATGGCAGTTACCGCCTGAGCGGCGCGAAGATGTGGATCTCCGGTGGCGAGCACGATCTTTCCGAGAACATCATCAACCTGGTCTTGGCCAAGATCCCAGGTGGTCCGCCGGGGGTCAAGGGCATCAGCCTGTTCATCGTGCCGAAATTCCTCGTCAACGAGGATGGCTCGCTCGGTGAGCGCAACGATGTAAAGCTGGCCGGCCTGAACCACAAGATGGGCTATCGCGGCACGGTCAATACTTTCCTCAAGTTTGGCGAGGGCGGGAATTGCGTTGGTTACCTGATTGGCAAGCCGCATACCGGCATGGCACAGATGTTCCACATGATGAACGAGTCGCGCATCGCGGTCGGGATGGGCGCGGTCATGCTCGGCTACGCCGGGTACCAGCACTCGCTCGCCTATGCGAAGGAACGTCCACAGGGGCGCCATCCGGACCAGAAGGATCCTGATAGCGCGCCGATCATGCTGATAGAGCATGCCGACATCAAGCGCATGCTGCTGGCACAGAAAAGCTATGTGGAGGGTGCTTATGCGTTGGGGCTTTATGGCGCCACGCTGGTTGACCAGCAGGCCAACGACCCGGACAAGTCCCTGCGCGCTGAAGCGGGGCAGCTACTCGAATTGTTGACGCCGATCATCAAGTCATGGCCCTCGCAGTGGTGCCTCAAGGCCAACGAGCTGGCGATCCAGGTGCTGGGCGGTGCCGGCTATACGCGCGACTACCCGGTCGAACAGTTCTACCGCGACAACCGCCTCAATCCGATCCATGAAGGCACCAACGGCATCCAGGCGCTAGACCTGCTTGGCCGCAAGGTGCTGATGAACGAGGCTGCGGCGCTGCGCCTGCTGTCGCAACGCGTGGTGCAGACCATCGAGTCAACCAAGAATGACCCCGAGTTGCAGCCGCTCAGTGCCGCGCTCGCGAAAGGCATGGAAGCCCTGGCCAAGACGACGCTCACGCTGGCACAGGCCTTACAGGGCGGCAAAGTCCGGCTTGGCCTGGCCAATGCCTCGCTTTACCTGGACCTGATGGGGCACTTGGTCACTGCCTGGTTATGGCTGCGCCAGGCCGAGGTGGCCGTACGCGAAAGACCAAAGGCCGGTCCGGACGATGCGAATTTTTATGCCGGCAAGCTGCAAGCCTGTCGCTATTTCTTCAACCATGAGTTGCCGCTGGTCACTTGCAACGCAAAACTGCTGCAGTCGCTGGATAGCACGACCCTGGACATGCAGGGCGACTGGTTCTGAGCGCGCGTCGATGACTCTGGATACCACCCCCCACCTGATTGCCGCGCTGCTGGCGTTGGGGATGGCAGTTGCATTTGTCATCGCAGATCGTCATTCGCCGACCAGTCGCATGCTGTCCCTGTCCCTGGCCGGTGTCGGTGGCTCGATCATTGCCAATGTGCACATCATGCTGGCTTACCTGATGCAGGGCGATTTGCGCAGCACGGTGCCGATCTGGGCGGGCGTGTTGGCGCTGCCGGAGGTGGTAGCGTTCATCGCCGGTTACGAATGGATCCTGCGCATTCGCCGGACCGTGCCGGCGCGCGAACTGCAGACCCGAACCGGCGACAACCTGCTGCGCGCAGCACAGGTGCTGACGCTGTTCTATGGCGTGGTTGCCTTCGTGCTCCCGCAGCAGCGAGCCAATGTCTTCATGGCAGCGTTCATGGAGCCGGATGCTTTTTCACAGCCGCTGTTCTACCTGTTCGCCCTGCCGCTCGAGCTGGGGCTGCTGATGGCAACCGTCTCGGCCCTGCTGCTGCTCAACCGTCGTCCCGATGCGCCTGAACGCATCCGCCTCATCGCGTTTTTGGTGGGTGCACCGTTCATGGCCTCCGGCATGGTATTGCCAGTCAACCTGGCGCCGGTCGCCACCGCAATTGGTTTATTGATCCTCCTGATCGGGGCCGTGCAGTACCACGTCATCCAGGGGCAGCGCGCGCAGTTCATGTCGCGATTCCTCTCGCCACAGGTGGCGGAACTGGTGCGTGAGCGTGGGCTCAAGCGCGCGACCGAGGAACAGACACTGGAAGTCTCGATTGTCTGTTGTGACCTGCGCGGATTCACCGCGTTCTCGCGGGCGACGCAATCCACCCAGGTGATGACGATCCTGCGCGAGTATTACGACGCGGTGGGAGAGTCGGCGGCCGCTTTCGGCGGCACCATCAAGGACCAGGCGGGTGATGGGGTTCTGATCCTGGTGGGCGCGCCCATTCCGCTTGCCGATCATGCGCGGCGTGCACTGGATCTCGCGCAGCAGCTGCGCCAGCGCGGCATGGAGATCACCCGGCGCTGGTCCGACTCAGAGCAGGAGCTCGGCGTGGGTGTCGGAGTGGCCAGTGGCTTTGTGACGGTAGGCGTCATTGGCGCAGCCTCTCGCCTGGAGTACACCGCGGTGGGGCCGCCAGTGAACCTGGCGGCGCGCCTGTGCAGCGAGGCCATGCATGGCGAGATACTGGTCGATGAGCGCAGCCTGGAGCTGGTGGGAGCAAAGGCAAGTGCGTACGCTCTCGAACCAGGGCAACCGCTCAAGCTGAAAGGGTATGCACAGCCGGTGCCGCATTATGTGATGGGGTTGCCCGCCGCGGTGGCCTAGAAGACCGCGCTATTGAGTTGCGACTGCAGCCGGAGGAGACAGGTGTGGGAGATGGATTCGGCTGGCAGCTGGCTCCGACTGAACGTGACAAAGTGTCAGCGCTTCTTCCGTTTCCTCTTCTGAGTTTGTTTCTTGTTTGCGTTCCGCAGGGCCGCTGCGGAGGCATCCCGTGCCCATGCACAAAGCGCCTCGCTTTCTTCCAGCGCCTCCTCCGGTGCGCGGTGGAAGGACATGACGATGGCGGGCTTGTCCTTGCGCTCATAGGTGAATGGCGGCAAGCCGCGTGACTCGAAGCTGCCACGATTGATGTCGTCGACCTTGAGATAGAGCACGTCGTTGGCGACCAGGCCGAACATCAGGCCGTCGCGATAGATGCCATAGCCGCCGAACATGGATTTGGCGCTGACCTCGCCCAGTGGCGCCAGCAATTCCAGCAGGTATTCAACGAACTCGTTGGGCTTTGGCATCGATTCAGGAATCCCGCCGCGCTAACCCTTGAAAGTGCTCGGGCCCGGATCACCAAACGGCTCGTCCCGTTCACGCACGGCCTGCTTGAACCCGGCTTCGGCAGCGCGCATCTGGAAGGCATAACCTTCCTGGGTATGCCGGGTAATGCCATCAAACACGGTGCCAATGACCTGGGTGCTGTGCAGGCCGGCAGCCATCACTGTCTGGTTGATCAGCAGCTTCATCATGATCAACTGGTTGATCGGCATCCGCGCTATGCGCTCCAGCAGCGCCTCGAAGCGCTCGTCGAGCCTGTCAGCCGGCGCGGATTCGGTGGCCAGGCCCCATTCAACCGCTTCCTTGCCGTTCAGGCAGTCACCGGTAAATAACAGGCGCTTGGCCTTTTCGATGCCAATGCGAAATGCCCAGATCGAGGTCGTGGGTGAGCCCCACACGCGGGCCGGTGGGTAGCCGATCTTGGCGTCATCCGCTATCACCAGCAGGTCGGAGCACAGTGCCATGTCGGTACCACCGGCCACGCAAAAGCCCTGTACCTTGCACACGACGGGTTTGTTGGCGTGGAACAGCGACATGAAGCCTTTCACGTTGCGGCTCATCATCTGGTAATCCAGCATTGGGTCCCAGACCTTCTTGGGGTGATGGTTCTGCGCGATGACGGCAGCATCCAGCGCCGTGCCTTTGAGCCGGTCGTCGCCAAAGCCCTCACTGGACATGTTCTGCGCGCTCTCGACCAGGTCATAGCCACCACAGAAGCCCTTGCCATTGCCGGATAAGGCGATGACATGCACCGCCGGGTCAAGGTCAGCCCTCTCAACGCATGCGGCCAGCTCACGCGGCAGGTCGAGCGTGATGCCGTTGCCGCGCTCGGGTCGGTTGAGCGTGATGCGGGCAATGCGGCCAGTGACGGCGTAGGTCATGGTCTTGAGCGTGTCCATGCGATGTCCTCGATGACTGTGGTTCTCGTAATGCTGATGGTGGCGTGGCAGCGGGCTTGGCCAGTGCGTAGCGCATGACCCGCATGCTACCTGCGCGGCCGCTGATCGGGAAATCCCTTACAATCCGCGGCTTCATGTCCATCTACGCGCCCAGCCATCCCGACGAGCAGTCGCGCTTCCAGCGCCTGCGCTGGACCAGCGTGTCGCTGCTGACCATCGCGTTCATGGTGGCCTTTTTTCATCGCATGGCACCAGCGGTCATCGCGGATGAATTGCGCGAGGCCTTCCAGACCTCGGCAGTGGCCTTGGGCACGCTGGCAGGGATTTATTACTACATCTACACCGCCATGCAGATCCCGGCCGGTATCCTGGCCGATACCCTGGGCCCGCGCCGCAACGTAGCGATCTTCTCGATACTGGCCGGCATTGGCTCGATCGTGTTCGCATTGGCACCGACCTTGTGGGTCGCGGGCATCGGTCGTTTCATGATCGGGCTTGGCGTCTCCACGGCCTTCATCGGCCTGATGAAACACAATGCCAATTGGTTCAGCGAGCGGCGCTATGCCGCTGTGAGCGGCTTCGTAATGCTGCTCGGAAACCTCGGCTCGGTGCTGTCAGCTGCGCCCCTGTCCCTGTTGTTGACGGTGGTGGCCTGGCGCAGTGTCTTTGTTGGCATGGGCCTGTTCTCGCTGGCATTGGGCTTTTTCATCTGGCGTTACGTCAAGGATTCGCCGGAGCAGGCGGGATTCTCCAGCCCGCGTGAAATTGTCGAAGTGGAGCCTGTGACCCAATATTCGCAGCACTGGTGGCACAGCCTGCGAGAGGTGCTGGCGAACCGCATGCTGTGGCCGGCGATGATGTTTTTCTTCGGCATGCTGGGCAACGGACTGGCCTTCAATGGGCTGTGGGGTGTGCCACTGATCCAGGATCGTTTTGGTGTCAGCCGCGCCGAGGCCTCGACCTACCTGACACTGAACCTGCTGTGTTTTGCCTTTAGCTCCTTCGCGTCCGGCTGGCTGTCAGACACGATGGGTCGGCGCAAGCCAGTGCTGGTGACCGCAGCGCTGACCTCCTGCCTGTGCTGGTTATCAATGATTCTGTTGCCCTGGAGCACAGGTTGGTCCGGCTATCTGCTGTTCGGGCTGATGGGCCTGTCCACGGCGGCGGTGGTGCCCGCCTATGCCGCCGCCAAGGAAATGGCCAAGCCGCACACGTCAGGCATGGCCATCGCGCTGGTGAACACCTCGCTCTTCCTCGGTGCCGCGGTGCTGCAGCCGGCCTTCGGCTGGGTCATGGACCTGACCTGGGATGGCGTGGTGGTGGATGGCCTGCGCCAATACGCCTGGCGGGATTACCGGCACGCGCTTGGTATGTCACTCGGTGTGGCGCTGATGGGCCTGACCGGTGCGCTGTTGATGCGCGAAACCCACAATCGCAATATCAGCCTGCGCGCGACGCCCCCCGGTGTGCCATGATCGCCTCACGCACGGTGGGCAGGGCGAGGCCCTTGGGTGAGGCAATCACCAACAGCATCGCCCCAAGTGTCACGGCAACACCTTCGACGTGTTCGCGGTACGCTATTATTTCATCCCGCCTTCGGGACTGTAGATTCCCTGCCTTGAGTTGTTGCCATGTTTGTCGAAAGTGAAACCATCAGCCTGAGCCGTGATCTGGTCGCCGTCCGCATCCCGGCGGGTGACAAGTTTTCCTTGCCCGCAGGCACTGAATGCAAGATTACGCAGGCGCTGGGAGGCAGCTTCACGATTTATGTTGATGGTCACTTGTTCCGGGTTGAAGGTGCCGATGCCGACGCCTTGGGCAAGACCCTGGCCGAGGACATGACGCTACCCGAGGGCGCCACTGACGCGGATGTCGAGCAGCGGGTGATGGAACAATTGCGCGGCTGTTACGATCCAGAAATACCCATCAACATCGTCGAGCTGGGCCTCATCTATGAATGTCGGGTCGAGCCGCGTGCAGAAGGCGGTCGTCAGGTATTCGTCAAGATGACACTGACCGCACCCGGCTGCGGCATGGGCGACATCCTTGTTGCAGATATCAAGGCCAAGCTGCTGAAAATCCCGACCATCGAGGATGCACAGGTCGAGCTGACCTTTGACCCCCCCTGGAACCAGTCCATGATGTCCGAGGCCGCGCAACTGCAGGCGGGCCTGATTTAGCGGCTATAACGCCCGCACGGCCCTTGCAGCCAGGGCTAGGGAGCGGCCGTGATTCATGAATAACTACGATTTCGGTTGCTGGCAATGTGGCATAGACTGCTGCCAGTGCAATAAACCGAGGTCTTTGATTATGCGCAAGTTCTGGCGACATCTGCCCCTTTTGGCGAGTTTCCTGCTGGTGGCCGGCTGCGGTGGCGGCGGCGGCAGTGAGGGTAACGGCGGTGGCGCGCGTGCCGGCGGCACGGCAAATTCAACGATCGAGACGCCTTGCTCTGCGCAGAGTGATCCCAGGCTGCAGGCGATGAGCGATGCCGGTATCCAGCTGACCAGCAGCGTCGGCCTGGCGTCGGGACGGTTTGCCTTGCCGCCCACGTCCAATCCGACACAACTGGTCGTCATGTTCCATGGCAGCCATAACAACTCCTGCTCCTGGCGGAACCACCTGCGCAAGGCTGCCACCGAATATGGCGCAGTCGCCGTGGCAATGGACTACACCGGGCAGCGCACCGAGGGCGACGTCGAGAACTACGGCTGGTTCATGCGCGCTGGCGCGGCCGATTCGATTGCTGCCACCAAATATTTCCTCAAGAAATATCCCTCCATCACCCAAGTATTCGTGATGGGCATCAGCATGGGGGGCAATGCCTCCGGTGTGGCCATCGCCTCACCCGACGCCGTACGCGAGGACGGCTCGCCCCTGTTTGACTACTGGGTCTCGGTTGAAGGCGTGCATAACCTGATCGAGGAATACCTGATCATCCGCGCAGTCGCACCGGGCGTGAAGGCGGCCGCGGTTGCACAGAAGGAGATGGAAGAGGAAAACGGTGGCACGATCGAGCAAGTGCCTGACAAGTATGCCGAGATCACCAACGTGCTGCGCGCCGAGGACATGGCTTACCTCAAGGGCGCGATCATGGTGCATGCCATCGATGATGGCCTGGTCCCGACTACGCAGAGTCGTGAGATGACACTGGCATTGAATCTGGTCGGCGTACCCACGCATCTCTACACGGTGGGCGGCAAGGGTGACGGCGAGGCGGGCACCACTGCCACCGGCATCGTCATGGGCCCGCTCTTCGCCGGAGGTGGCAGGGAATATGAGAGTCCCTTCGCCGGCCACGGATGGGAAGGCAGCGAGACGCATATCGTCACCAAGACCGGTTTCGAGAAGTTATATGCGCTGATGAGTGGCGCAACGACAATCTCACGCGGCGAAACGCCAGTCCCCGGATTCTAGGGGCTGGCCAGCATGACCAGCACCGTATGGGGTGACCGCGCGCGCCTGTTCCGCGCCTGCCTGCTGCCCATGCTGTTGCTCGGGCTTGGAGCCTGTGGTGGCGGCAGTAGCTCAGAGGGCGGCGAAAGCGCCTCGGCGCGCGCGCGCTTTGCCACGAGCACCTGGCCCGCCACCACGCCCGTGCAAGGGCCTGCTCCACTACCGGCAGAATTCAAGCCACTGCTCGATCTGCCCGCCGCCGCACTGGATGCCCTGATCCTGCAACAGCTCGTTGACCTCACCGATCCAGTTGCCTTTGGCCAGACCTTTGCCGAGACGCGGGATCGCCGTATCCGTGAATTCCAACTGGCGGCGATGTTCGCGCAAGGCGAGGACGGTTCGCGCTTTGGGCATCCATTCCACTGGTATGGCCATCCTGATTTCAACGACCAAGCTGCCATCGTGCCGGTGTACTTTGCCAGCGCCAACGGCGCGGAAACCCTGTACGGGGAAATCCTGTTGCCACACCGCGGCACGGTGCCACCGAAGGCTGGCGCGTTCCCGGTGATCGTTGCGCTGGAGGGCCTGCAGGGCAATATCGGCATGTACCGGTGGTGGCATGTGCTGTTCGCGGATGCTGGCTACATCGTGTTTGCCTTCGACTTCACCGGGCAGGGCAAGTCCACCGGTTCTGACGATGACACGGCGGCAACGCGGGTGCCGGACACCAGCCGGGCCTTGGATTACCTGCTGACGGAGTCACCCGTCCGTCGCTTCATCAACCACCAGCAGATCGGCCTGATCGGCCACAGCATGGGAGCGATCACCACGCTGGAAGTGCAGGATCGTGACCCGCGTTTCCGTGCCGCCGTGGCTGCAGCGCCCATCAGCGAGGGTTCTAGCGACTTCGTGCACAGCGCGATCCCGATCATGCTGCAAACGGGCGATCATGATGGGCCCATCGCGCCAATTCCCTTTGTGAACCCTCAGGTCGTGCGCCCTGTTTACGACAAGCTGGAATCAGACAAGGCGCTGATCGTGGCCGAGGCCGCCAGCCACGCCCAGCACACCAATTACCCGATCGTGCCGACGCCAACCTGGAGTCGTGAAATCGCTGGCCTGTATTCGCTGGCGTGGATGGATTACTACCTACGGGCTGATGCCACTGCCTTGCAGGTGATCCTGTCAGCGCATCCGCACCTGTCATCCCTGCACGGCAGCGAAGTATTGATCGGGGGCCAGCGCACGGTGTTGCGGGCTGGCGCGATGGACGGCAATTGACGGACTTCTTGACCGGCCCATGAGCTAGCCGGGCGTTGCTGTCTCCAGTGCCTTGTTGAACTGTTGGCGAATTGCCTCGACCCGCTTGCGATTGACGCCCAGGTCAGAATAGCCCAGCCGGGATGCCGAGCGAACATGGATGATGTTCGACAATGGGTCGATCAGGAATTCCACGTCATCCACGAATTTGAATGTATTGCTGGTGAATTCCGCGCGCACATAGAGTGGCTCGGTGGTCATGACCTTGGCGCCTTCCATGCCCGGCAGCACGCTTATTAGCGCTCGCTGCGCTCGGTTGGTCTGGACTGAGAAACCGAGCGGCTCGATGAAATGAGGCTTGTCCGTGGCCTGGGAGGATACGCAATTGGGCTTGTCCGGGCAGGGTGACAACTGACCGTCACGGATGCCGAGGTTGGGGGGTGGCTTGCCAGAACAGCTGGTCAATCCCACCGCCATGATCACCACGGCTGAGCAAACAAGCAGTTTCAACTGTCGCATCGGATACCTCGATTCTTCTTCTTTATCCGCCAGGTTGGTCAGTCATGCCTGGACTAACCCGTCAGTGGATGTCGAAGTGTGGCCAAGACCAAGTTACTGCAGTGACAGGATTCCTGCCACCTGTTGGCGCAAGTCGGGCACGACTGTTTGCTCAAACCAGGGATTGCGTTTCAGCCATAACTGGTTGCGCGGGGATGGATGGGGTAATGGGAGGTACAGCGGGCCGAAGTGACGCCAGCGCCGGACGGTTTCCGTCAGTGACACCCCGGCGGCGATGCCCAGATAGTGTCGCTGTGCGTACTGGCCCACCAGCAGCACCCGTGACAGCTTTGGCATTTGCGCGAGCAATCGCGCGTGCCAGAGTTGCGCGCATTCGGGTCGGGGCGGCAGGTCACCAGAGCGGCCCCGGCCCGGGTAACAAAAGCCCATCGGCATGATGGCAATGCGCGACTCGTCGTAGAAAACGGCCTTGTCGAGGCCCATCCATTGCCTTAGGCGATCCCCGCTGGGGTCGTCCCAGGGTATGCCGCTGGCGTGCACTTTTGTGCCTGGCGCTTGCCCTATGATCAGTAAGTTCGCGGTGGAACTGGCACGCAACACCGGCCGAGGCCCCAGCGGCAGCACGTCTGCACAGGCCGTGCAGGCGCGTACTTCAGCCAGCAATCGGCTCAAGGCTTGACTGTCGTGGCTTGTTCTTTTCGTTGCCATCTCCACCCGATTTGCAGTGGGTTTGCGTGTGGTAATGTTAAACCTCGTTGATTGGCTCAGGTACGGGTGAGAAGGTCGGCCTATGCAGAGGTTCACCGACAAAAGGCCCCGGCGCCGCGTCATGGACGCGATTGCCAGCACTTCGGTAGACGAGGATTTTGACCCCGTCACGGGTTTGGCCACGCGCGCAAAATTCCATGCCCGCGCAGAAACCGAATGGAACCGGCGCTGCAAGAATCATGGGCCGATGACGTTGATGCTGATCACGATTGATCGATTCGACGCTTACCGGAGTGCACAGGGGGATACCGCAGCCAATGACTGCCTGTCGAAAATTGCGGGCATCATCGCCAAGACCTGTCGACGGCGCGGGGACTTTGCCGGCAGGCTGCGTGACCATAATTTTGCAGTGCTGTTGAGTGAGACCGCTCCGAAGGGGGCCTTGGCTCTGGCTGAGAAGATACGCAGCGAAGTAAAGGCGCTTGACCTCGGCGAGGTGGCATCAGAATCCTCCATACGGGTCTCGGTCAGCGTTGCCTCGACCCTTGCCCGATCGAACCGGTTTGTCGACTCCCTGCTGAAAATGGCCGATGATGGCTTGGGTGAGGCCGCCGACAAGGGCGGAGATTGTGTGGTCTGCGTGAGAGGGGATAAGGAATCATGAGATTGTCGGTATTGGGACGTGTTTTGGCGCTGGCGGGTGGTTTGACTTCAATGACGCTAGGGGCACAGGAGCCTGCTGAGCAAGGCGGATTGCTCAAGCGTGCCGCACAAGTGGATGATCCGATCGCTGAGACCTATGAGCCGCTCAGCAGCACTTATGTCGGTGATGGCGAGCGCCTCAATCAGACCATTGAGCAGTCATGGCAGCTGAAGAAAGAAGCCAAGGCGCGTGCCGAGACCTCGGCCAAGGCTGAGGACAGCCTGGCGCGCCGGGCGCTGGAACAACGTATCCAGGAGCCAGGCACCGCTC
The DNA here is from genome assembly GCA_041620675.1 of Nevskiales bacterium. Lineage (GTDB taxonomy): Bacteria > Pseudomonadota > Gammaproteobacteria > Nevskiales > DATLYR01 > DATLYR01. The sequence goes on along the minus strand of JBFKCG010000001.1, from coordinate 1,463 downwards.
CGTCTGTGTCAAGCGAGCCCGAGATCCGGCATACCGACAAAGGCCTTGAAATCAAAGGCGATTAATATCGCCACCCCCCAGTAAAAACCATCCATAGGCGGATGTACCAGCAGCCGTTACCCTGAATCATAGGTACCTAGGGAACAGCAGCCGTTCAGTCGGCTAGTTGGTGTCAGCAATGCTGCAAGAAAGCACAAGCCACCCACAACGACGTCTATCGGACCCAGGTCGCGCCGAAGAAAACTTCGACCCTGTCACCGGCGTGGGGGATCGCGAGCTACTGCGCAAACGAGCCGAACAGGACTGGGAGCGGGCACAGAGGAGCAAGCAGCGGGTCACGATCATCATGCTGTCCATCGACCATTATCGTGAATATCGCGGCGAGGCTGCGACAATCTGCAAGCGGGCCGTGTCAGAAGTGATTGTTTCACACTGCCGGCGACGCGCGGATTTTGCCGGCCGCATGCGTGATCATGAATTCGCGGTGCTGTTGTCCAATGCGACGCGCCACGGTGCGCGCATGATCGCCGAGTCGATCTGCCGTGACGTCGAGGCACAGAATATCCGCACGGCTGCGCCCGACCGGGTGCTGACCGTGTCCGCTGGCATCGGCAGCATGGTGCCCCGACCGACCCGCTTCGTGGACTCCCTGTTGATTGCTGCGGACTCAGGCTTGCGCAAGGCACGCCGAATGGGCGGTAATAACGTCCAGCTCTCGACTAAACTGCGCTAGGCACACAAGGTTTGCGCTCGGGCCGGCCGCTCGCCGGGTTCCTGCTTTGTGCCATAATGGGGCAGGTTTAATATTCCGCTTATCCGCATGAACAGATATAACGGCGCCAGCGCCGATACACTCCTGCGCCGCCTGCTGGGCGAGCGCATCCTGATCCTGGATGGCGCCATGGGCACCATGGTCCAGGGCTACAAGCTGGGCGAGGCTGAGTATCGCGGCCAGCGCTTTGGCCAATGGCACCGCGACCTCAAGGGCAACAACGACCTGCTCGTGCTCACGCAGCCGGAGATCGTGCGCGAAATCCACGGCAAGTATCTTGAGGCAGGCGCCGACCTGATTGAAACCAACACATTCAACGCCCAGCGTATTTCGATGGCCGACTACGGCATGGAAGACCTCAGTTATGAAATGAATGTGGCTGCCGCCAAGCTTGCGCGCGAGGCTGCGGACGAGTGGACGGCAAAGACCCCGGACAAGCCACGCTTTGTTGCAGGTGCACTGGGGCCGACCAATCGCACGGCCAGCATCAGCCCGGACGTCAATGACCCTGCGGCGCGCAACGTAACCTACGACGAACTGGTCGAGGCCTATCTCGAGCAGGCGCGTGGCCTCGTCGACGGGGGTGCCGACATCCTGCTGATTGAGACCATCTTCGATACCTTGAACGCCAAGGCCGCGATCTTTGCGTGCAAGTCCTTGTTCGACGAGCGTGGGCAGGAATGGCCGATCA